>NZ_JAJNIQ010000006.1:0-151644 GCF_022386395.1 Mammaliicoccus sp. J-M40 | reverse complement strand
GCCACGAAATTAGCATCATGCTAGCAAGTTAAGCGAACACTGACATGATAAATTAGTGGTTAGCTATATTTTTTTACTTTGCAACAGAACCGAAAATAATCTCTTCAATTTATTTTTATATGAATCCTGTGACTCAATGATTGTAATATCTAAAGATTTCAGTTCATCATAGACAATGTTCTTTTCAACATTTTTTATAGCAAATTGATTAAATAAATTCTCTAATTTCTCCCGTTTGATTTCACTACCATAGATTATATTATCATTGATATAGTCAATGAATAATGACAAATTATCACTCATAACAGTCCCAACCCCTTTATTTTGATAGACTAATTATCTTCATCATTGTAAAACAAATTACACCCTTTAAATTTAACTCAACTTAAATATCGACAAATTAAAAAACAATAAAATTACTTGAATATTATTCATAATATATTAACAACTTTATTATACTGCTCTTTATATATAAAATCATTAATAATTAAACAAGCCTTAAAATATTTAACTTTTTTGTGATTATTACACATTATCTTATCTGCTCTTTATCACCATAAAAATAGAAAAAACAAGATTCCTAAAGAATATAGGAATCTTGTTTCAGACTGTGGACAAACTGATTTTTTATCAGTTAGCTTATTTAGAAAGTTTTATTTAAATTACAGTTTCTATTTTTATTAGATCACAATTTTATTTTAGCTCTTGTTCAAGTAATCATTTTTCGCCAAAAACTTTATACTGAATAGCTTCTACATTAAATACTTTGTCAATGAGATCATCTACATCTTTAAATTCAGAATAATTTGCATATGGATCTATAAAATAAAATTGTGGTTCTTTACCAGAAACATTAAATATTCTTAATATTAAATATTTCTGCTTATATTCTTTCATAGCAAACATTTCATTTAGCGACATAAAAAATGGTTCCTCAATACTAGAAGATGTAGATGTTTTAATTTCAATAAATTTTTCTACAGCTTTATCTGTATTTGTTGGATCAAAAGCTACTAAATCATAGCCATGACCGTGTTGAGAGCCTGGATTATCATTTAAAATATTCCTAAACTGTTCTTTCTTATCTTCGTCTATTTTATTATCAATTAGCTCATTAAAGTAATTTAGCGCTAATTTTTCTCCAACTTTACCGGTTAATTTATTCTCTTTATTTGATTTTTCAATTTCTGAATCATTTTTAGTAGTCTTTGATACACCTTTTTTATATTTTGGAATTATTCCTTTAGGTGCTTCCACTTCCTTGAGTGTCTTATCTTTTTGTGCTGTTCTAATTTCTTCAATTTCGCTGTCTTCCTGTATTTCGTCTATGCTATTGACCAAGCTATCATAGGATGTTTTTGTAACTTTTGAAGCTAATTCATTAAATAGTTCTAAAAATTTCTTTAAATCCTCTAGCATATCTTCTTCTGTGAATCCTTCATTCAAATCATAATATTTGAATCTTATTGATCCATGAGAATATCCTGATGGATAATCATTTTTTAAATCATAAGATGAATCTTTATTTTCTGCGTAATAAAATCTTCCAGTATTAAATTCATTTGATGTAATATATTTATTGAGTTCGGAAGATAAAGTTAATGCTCTTTGTTTTGCAGCATTTTTATCCCGCGGAAACATATCACTTATCTTTGACCATCCTTGATTCAAAGATAAGTATATGCCTTCTCCTTCCGGATGAAAAAGATATACCAAATAATATCCATCCTTTGTTTCTTTTGTTATATTCTCATCATATATTGAAATCCAAGGAACTTTACTATAGTTCCCAGTAGCAACCTTCCCTACAACTGAATATTTATCTTCTTTTATATGCACTTTTAACTGCTTGGGTAACTTATCATGGACTAAAGTTTTATATAGATCACCTTTATCCCAATCAGATTTTTTAACTACATTATTGGTACGTTTCTCTTTAATTAATTTAAGGACCTGCATAAAGTTGTCTATCATTTGAAATTCCCTCCTATTATAAAATATATTATGTCTCATTTTCTTCAATATGTACTTATTTATATTTTACCGTAATTTACTATATTTAGTTGCAGAAAGAATTTTCTCAAAGCTAGAACTTTGCTTCACTATAAGTATTCAGTATAAAGAATATTTCGCTATTATTTACTTGAAATGAAAGACTGCGGAGGCTAACTATGTCAAAAATCATGAACCTCATTACTTATGATAAGCTTCTTAAAAACATAACAGCAATTCACATAAACCTCATATGTTCTGATACATTCAAAATCCCTTTATGAAGCGGCTGAAAAAACCGCATCATTTATGATATGCTTCTCCTTATCAGTTATTTTGCTAAAAAATGTTATGTTTCACTGCTACCTTTATCATCAAGTATGATATTGAAACAACATATCATCATTTGATACTAGTATATATAAGAAATAAATAGCAATAAGTACATGCTTGCATGAATGTAGTAAACATCATGTATTCCTTTGAATAACCTAATTGATATGAAATTATTACTATCTTAAACTAATAAATTCAAAAACACGGCAAAGCTAGAATTTGTACTAACTTTACCGTGTTTTTAGTACTAAAATACATAATGTTTTTCAGCACTTATTGGGGGTCCTTGATAAATCACACTTCTTTAATAACATCTTTTTGTTTATTAATTGTCTTTCTGTAAGATTCAATTTCATTTGTGAATCTAGCGGTATATTCAAAGTCATCAATATCCTTTGAATAAATTAAATTTCCATATAATTTATTAAAAATTGATACTTTACCAAATAATTTTAATAAACTGTTTGGTAATTTAATACTCATACTTTTCTTATTTTGCAATTCTCTCATTTTAAAAATTGCATGATTCGTATTTAAGTAATTATTATTTTGAGGATGTAATATACCTGAACCTTCATTCTCGATAAGTTCATTAATATAAATCTCAAGATTTTCAATATATATGCTACTTCTTTGATTATCAATTCGAGGATATAGAGGTAAAATTTTAGATATTTTGATTAACTTGCTAAAATTACCTGGTGCCGATTCACCATAAATCATTGGTGGTCTTAAAACAGCTACCTTAAATTCATTTGATTGAATTTCACGTAACATTTCTTCTGCACGTAGTTTTGATATTCCATAAGAAGTTGTTGGTTTAGTTAAAGTGTTATTATCTATAATAACTTGTTTACCTACTTTGCCATCAAGTCCAAATACTGACATTGTACTAAAGAATATAAACTGATTTACGCCTTCGGTTTTAGCTTTTTCAGCTAGCTCTTTAGTTAAATGGTAATTTACATTCATATAATCTACCATATTAACATTTGGGTTATTATTGTGTACAATTGCAGCTAAATGTATAACGACGTTATATTTACTAAAATCTAATGCTTTCCACTGATTATCTCTAACATTAATTTGATCAACAACATGACCTTGTCCTTTTAAATAACCATTTAAACGATTCCCAACATATCCATGCTTACCAGTGATTAAAATTGTTTTTCCCATTAATGTTTCACACCTTCAGATGTTATCGTATTTCTAATCGTTTTGTATATAATAAACATATCTAAAATGAAAGTTTGGTTTTCAACGTAATATTTATCATATTGAACTTTTTGATCATCTGTAATATCATCTCTACCCATAACTTGCGCTAAACCTGTTAAACCTGGCTTTACCGTATGCACATTTTCATTTGTTCTTTTAGCAATCAAATCATATTGATTATATAAAGCTGGTCTTGGACCAACTACAGACATATCGCCTTTAATAATATTAAATAATTGAGGCAATTCATCGATTGAAGTTCTTCTAATAAAACGTCCTGATTTAGTAATGTACATATTTGCATCAATTTTATCAGTTGCTACATCTGGCGTTTCAACTTTCATAGATCTAAATTTATAAATATTAAAGATTTCATTATTTATACCAGGTCGTTTTTGTTTAAAAACGATTGGACCTTTAGATTCTAGTTTAATAGCTATAGATGTAACGATTAATATTGGTGAAAAAATAAACACTGCAAATAAAGAACTGCATATATCAAATAACTTTTTCATAATTCTCCACCTTTATTTCAGTAAATTATAATACTTTTCTGTACTTAATTCTCTTGTATAATTTTCTTTGTAAACTTTATATGCATTACTGCCCATTTGTTCAAAGTCTTTAGGACTATTATTTTCCACAAAGTTTATAATCGATTGAGAATCTTGATTATTGACATGAAGACCTGCATTATAAGATTTTATTTGTTTAACAATATCTGCTTCTTTATCCATAATTGCGATAAGTGGCTTTCCAGCAGCTAAATATCCATAATTTTTACTTGGTACTCCTAGACCAATACCCTCGGGTACGAGTGAAGCAATGCAACAATCTGCAATATTAAGTACATCAGAATAATCTGTTCCAGTAAGAAAATCATAAACAAAAGCATTCTCTATATTATTATTTTTAATAAAATTATCTACTATTTCTTTTTTCTTACCATGTCCACATAAAACAGTAGCTACTTCTTTGTTGCCTTTAACACCATTAAGAAATTGCATTATCGTTTCCATATCTTGAAGTTGTCCCATATTTCCGCTATATAAAAGTATTTTATTATACTTACTTTTAATATCTTTAAAAGCATCATTATATACTTTGTTTTTACTTAATGATTTTTCATCATACCAATTAGGTATAACATGAATATTATTTTTATTATTAGAAATTTTATTCTCTAATATATAATTTTTCATTTCAGTACCTAAGACAATAACATGCTCTGCATTTTTATAAACATGTTTATTAATATATTTCATTACCTTATCAATCATACTACCTGGTTTAGTAGCCCCTGTTTTAATTGCATTATCTGGTGCTATATCATAAGCAACAAACGAATATTTCTTCTTAAACATTCTGTGTATCAAGTCAGGTATAAAAGGTAGAATTGGAGGATTAGAATAAACTAAAATATGATCGTATTTCAACATTCTTGGCATATTAATTAAGAACATTGCAAATAGAGAGAAAAAGTTTATTAGTCTACCAATTTTTGACTTATTATTAAATTGAGCATATTTCAACCTTCTAATATTTATTCCATTATACTTTTCTTTTTTTAATGTTTTATGTGATTGAGAGTATTCATATGGCCAACCACACATAACATCTATTTTTATACCTTTATCTACTAAATCTTCAGCCATTTGTGTTGGTAACGTTGCTGATGAAACATATTCAGGATAAAAATACTGACAAAGGATTAATATCTTCTTGGTTTTCATATTTTAAACCTCTTTTGTACTATAAATGTTATTGAAATTGTAATATTTAATTTCTTCAGTATTTCCAACAATATTTTTAGTATCAAATACAATATTTTGTTTCATTGTTCCATTCACATAGTTAGCTAATTCTTTATACTCATTATGATCAGTTAGAACTAATGCTAAATCACTATTTTCAAGTGCTTTTGTGATATCATTTTCAACCCAGTCAAGTTGTACATGGCTATCTTGTGCAACAACTTCATATTTAGATTTCAACTTTAATTCATGATAAATATCTAATGCTGGAGATTCTCTTATATCATCAATATTCCCTTTATAAGTTAAACCAAGAACAGTTAATTTTTTACCTTGAATTGATTCCATAATACTGTTCACTTTTTCAATTACATATTTAGGCATACTATTATTAATTCTACGTGCATTTGCAATTATTTCTGAATTTTTAGGGTCACTTGCAACAATGAAATATGGATCAACAGCTAAACAATGACCTCCAACACCTGGACCTGGTAAATGAATATTTACACGAGGGTGTTCATTTGCTAATTTAATGACATCTAACGCATTAATATTTAAATTATCACTAATTTTAACTAATTCATTCGCTAAAGCTATATTCACATCTCTGTATGTGTTTTCCATTAACTTAGACATCTCTGCAGTACTCGCTTTTGTTTCAAGTAATTTCCCTTGAACTAATTGCTTGTATAACTCTATAGTTTTTTGAGTACATGCTTCAGTAATACCACCAATAATTCTATTATTATGAATCATTTCATGAATTATTTTTCCAGGTAAAACTCTTTCAGGACAATGAGCTAGATAAATATCTTCGCCAACAGTAAAACCAAATGATTCGATCATAGGTTGTACAATATCTTCCATTGTTCTAGGACCAATAGTTGACTCAATAATTATCGTGTCACCTTTTTTAATAACATTTTTAAGTTTCATAACTGCATCTTTTAAATATGAAACATCACAACTATTATTCTCTAAATTAGGTGTCGGAACAGCAATAATATAATAGTCCGACTGTTCTACTGCAATTGAAGCTTTGAAATTGTTAGAATCTACTGTTTGTACTAATAATTCTTGTAGACCGTTTTCTTCAATATGTAATTCTTTGTTATTCAATTTTTCTACTACAGATTTATTTACATCAATACCCGTAACATCCAAACCTTTTGATGCGAATAATAACGCTGTAGGTAAACCAATATAACCCAAGCCTATGACTGATAATTTCATTTAATTTATCTCCTCTTTATTTGAATATTTAATTCCTAAAGTAGTAAGCAAAATAACTTTTATACCGTTTGCTATTAATGTTGCTACGAAAAAGCCAAAAATTCCAAATAAATAAGTAACTAAAGTTGTTATAACTATATAAAATACTGAAAACAATACTTGGAAAATAGTTTGAATTCTCATATTTATATATTTAATATTCAAAGATTGAACCATATTACTTATTACGCCTAATAATATTGCCATATTGCCGATTATTATTACATTTTTAATTAAATCACTATCTTGTTTATATAGATGCTCCACAATTAATATAGTTATTGGATAACACATACTTAAAACTATTAAAGATAAAATCAAACCAATAAATATAACTAAGATATATTGTTTGAATTTATTCCCTATCTTAATAACAGAAATATAGGATAAAATTACGTTATTTATTGGATATAAGAATGAGGCAATAATTTTCCCTATAAATGTTGCTAAATAAGAAACTGTAACAGCTGTGCCACCGGCGATTGGTAATAAAATCAATCTATCTAAATATAAGTTAATATTATTTAGCAAATTGGTTCCTAATAACATCAAATAATCTTTATTTATATCTAAAGACTTACTTTTATCAAGCTGTAAAGATATAAAATAATTTCTTAATGTATATATTATGTACATTAAGCCAAAGATTTCACTAAACAGAAATATAAATTCCCATCGATTGGTAAGGTTGAATATGAAGATTCCAAATCCAATACCTACAAATTGAGCAATAGATATTAATAATAATTTATTATATTCTAACTTCATTCTATAAAATACATTAGAGTATATTCTTATACACATTAATAAATTAATGACTACTAAAAATAAGATCGTGGTAGTTTGTAGACTAAAATAGAAATACATAATTAATATTAAGATTAGAGTTTCTATAGAAAGAGAAATAACTAGTAACTTAAAAAAAACGCTATAAATAACATTAGATTTATAAGAATCCATATTTATAAGTCTAATGTTATTTAATGTATTACCAAGTACTACTGTAGCAATTGTTAAGATTGTATAAATTGTTAAGACATGACCAAACTCACTTGATCCTATTTTATTAACTAAAAAAGGATATGCTATCATCTGTAAACCGAAAGCAATTAATAAAGAACTAAAAACTGTTTTTACACTATCGATTAAAAAATTTCGTTTAGACATTGCTTTGCTCCTTATATTTGGCTAATACATAAAAAATTACAAACCACAATTCACTGACTACTAAAAAGTTAGTGCTGAACATTAACATAGTAATAGGATACAAAAATATGTAACCAACCAATCTATCAGGTGAATTTTCTTCGAAGTTTTTTATATATTTCTTTATTAAGAAATAACAAATAACTAAACTAATCAATAACCCAATAACACCAGAAATCAATAAGATTTCCATGATTATATTGTGGGGGATATTATTCACTAAATGGTAATAATTAAACAATCCATATCCTAGTATTGGACTATTCTTTATAAACTTTATATCAGCTTCATAAACATCTTCTCTCCCAGACGTATAATTTAAGTCTAAACCATCTGCAGTGATATAAGAGAATGTTCTTCCTGTATCATCTAATGAAATTGCAGTTGTAATGAAAATAATAGATCCAAATGCTACTAAAATGATGATTAAAATTTTATTTATAAGAGGAATTCCTCTTTTTAAAATAATATTTACAGTTGTAAGTAAGATATATAAGATTAATAAAACTGCTCCTCCTCTACCAGCTGCTATAAAAATAACTGGTAAAAGCAAGCAGATAAATATTAAGTATAATATCTTAAATTTTGTATTACTATCAGTTATAAAATATAATCCTATTCCTACAATAAAAGCGGATATGTAAGAGACATTTTGATAATTCAACAAACCAAAATTGATGTAACTAGGTAAATCCCCTATAATATAAGGAACTAAAATTATATTTATAATACATATTGAAAGAACAAAAAACATAATTTTGAAAAATTTATCAATAGTATATTTAGTAGATTTCGCAGCCATAATACCACATAAACTCGCTGGAATACTCCACATTAAAAAGAACATAAAATTTTTTTCAGCTAGTTCAGTTGAGCTAAAAGGTGACAAGTAATAGGAGAGTGATATTGTTGCTATTATAATAAGTAAATAAACTACTTTTTTATTTATTTTTTTATATATAAATATTTGAGCTATAAAATATAAAATAGTAAATAATGAGATAAATAGGATAACTTTATAGTATAAAGAATCTATATTGATATTGAGACTTTCTTTTAAAAAAGTCGATACTATTATAAAAAAGTTCATACTAATAATTGATAATAAATATATATATTTCATATGTACCTCTAGTAATCTGTTTATTTTAAGGCTTCTTCGTAGATATCTAGTAACTTCTTACCTTCTTTTTGCCATGTTAATACTTCTGAAGCTTTAATTGCATTCTCTTTAAGTTCTTGATATATTTTTGGATTTTCTTTTAGTTTAAGAATTGCTTCGGCTATTTTTTGAGGTGTAACTTCATCTAATATAAATCCAAAATTATACTTATCATTTAGATAAATATGTTCTTTCACTGGAGATAAAATCACAGGCAATCCAGCATGTAAACATTCAAAAATTTTGTTGGATACTGTATATTCAAAGTTAATAGAAGTTGGTTTAGTTAGTACAACACCTACATCACTAGTACTCATAGATTTCACTAATTGACTCATTTCAACAGGATCTTCTACATACACATTATTAATTTTTTCTTTAATTTTAGTACTTTTAAGTTCTTCTTCTAAATGGCCAAAACCTCTAATAATTAATTTTACGGTTTCATCATTTATAAATTGCCCTGCTTTCAAAAACTCTTCATATCCTCTATTAGATACTAATTGTCCTTGGTATATAACTTCGAAATTATTACTTTTAATATCTTTTAGAACAATATCTTCTTTAATTGGCGTATTTGTTATTACTATCGGTTCTTTTTTATAACCTTGAGAAAGATAATAATCTTTAGCAGCGTTGCTTACTGTTATAAATGCATGTATATTTTTAGTAAATTTCTTTTCTAACTTTTGAACAATTCTTGATAAAATTGGTTTGCTATCAACAAACATATTTTTTGAATATATTTCGTGAGCATCAAATACTACTTTCGCTTTTTTATATCCACTAATTTTAACCATAAATAATACATCAAAATCATTTGCATGAATAATATCTGGTCTATACTTATAAATCGTTCTGATTACACAGTAACCAAAAGTAGATCTTCTAAATATTTTTTGGATTATGTTTTCATTTTTACTTGTCTTACCAAATAACTTGAAATTATATTTATATTCTTCCATTCTTTCTTTTGTAGCTAATTCATTATTTTTTCCAATTGCTAAATAATCTTTGGTTAAACTACTTATTGTATCTAACTGCTTTGTTACTCTAGGATCTGTAACAACACTACTTGAAACGATATTTAGTATTCTCATTATTTCCCCCATGTATTTCTATTTATAATCTCCGTATAACTTTGTATGATTTTTACTACTTTTTGAGAAACATTTGTATCTTTATAATCAATTGCATCTATCATAGGTTCGCTATTTTTTTGCATTTCTCTTGCAAGTTCTACTGATTGGACTAAATTGTCATATTTAATTCCACCAATTATAACTGTTCCTTTATCCAAAACTTCCGGTCGTTCGGTAGATGTTCTAATGAGTACGCCTGGGAATTTTAATATTGATGACTCTTCTGATAAAGTTCCGCTATCTGAAAGCACAACATATGCATTTTTTTGTAATGCATTGTAATCAAAGAAGCCGAATGGTTTAAGTTGTTGTACTAATGGATGAAACTCAAATGATCTTTCTTCGATTTTCTTCCAACTTCTTGGATGAGTTGAATATATAACAGGTAATTGGTATTTTACTGCTATCTCATTTATAGCATTCATTAAAGAATTGAAATTATCCTCTATATCAATATTTTCTTCTCTATGTGCAGAAACTAAGATGTATTTGTTCGGCTCAATATTCAATGTTTTTAACGCATCACTTGTATTAATTTTCTCTTCATATTGCTCTAAAACTTCACGCATTGGCGAACCAGTTACAAAAATGTTTTCTTTTCTGAATCCTTCATCTAATAAATATCTTCTACTGTGTTCTGTATATGGTAGATTCACATCACTAACATGATCCACTATTTTTCTATTTATTTCTTCAGGTACATTTTGATCAAAGCAACGATTCCCTGCTTCCATATGAAATACAGGTATCTTTAATCTTTTAGCTGATACTGCAGCTAAACAACTATTTGTATCTCCAAGTATTAATAATGCATCTGGTTGTTCTTGTACTAACACTTCATAAGACTTAGCAATGATATTACCCATTGTCTCACCTAAATCTTTACCAACCGCTTCAAGATAATGATCTGGTTCTCTTAATTCTAATTCTTCAAAGAAAACTTGATTCAATGTATAGTCATAATTTTGACCTGTGTGAACAAGAATCTGATTAAAATATTTATCGCACGCTTTAATTGTTGCTGATAATCTAATTATTTCTGGTCTAGTTCCAACGATAGTCATTAACTTCAATTTACTCATCTTAAACCTCCAAGTAATATGTGTCTGGATTTTCTGGATCAAACATTTCATTAACCCACATAATAGTTACCATATTTTCGTCACCTAAATTTTCGATATTGTGGGTATAACCTACTGGAATATCCACTACTTCTAATTCATCACCTGACACATAATATTCTAGAATTTCATCTGATTCAGGTAATCTAAATCTAATTACACCTTTACCAGACACAACTAAAAACTTTTCATTCTTTGTATGATGCCAATGGTTACCTTTAACTATTCCTGGCTTTGATATATTGACAGATACTTGCCCTCGATCCGGTGTTTTTAAAAACTCAGTAAATGAACCTCTTTCATCAATGTTCATTTTAAGCGGATAGCTAAATTCATTCTTTGGTAAATAACTCAAATAAGTGCTATATAATGCTTTTTCAAAATCATTATTTAAATTTGGTAAAGTTTTATTAGCTCTCATATCTTTAAAAGAATAAATCAAATCACTTATCTCACCAAGACTTACTTTATAGACATTTGGCACTTCAACTTTATTATTATTAATAGTTGGTTTTCCTTCTATAGCTCTTTTAATTTCTGCAAGTACATCATCAATGTAATTTAAGTTCAATTCAATTTTTCTATCATTAATATGAATATCTTTATCATGGGCAATATTATGACAAAATGTTGCAATTACGGAATTGTAATTAGGTTTACACCACTTTCCAAATAAATTTGGGAATTGATAAACATAAACTTTATTTCCATATTTTTCAGAAAAGCTTTTCAGTAAATTTTCTGCCTCATTTTTACTTTTTCCATATAAATTATCCATATTTGCTTGAGTAGAAGATGATAGTATTATTGATGGTTTATTAGGATTATCTTTAATAATTTCAATCATTTCTTGTAACAATGATACATTACCTTCATAAAATTCATCTTCATTTTTAGGTCTGTTAACACCTGCTAAGTGAACTATACAGTCTGCTTTAAGTAGATAACTATTTCTCTCTTCTATAAAAGTATCTCTTGATATCTCCAATATTTCATAATCAGTTATTTGATTTAAATCATGCTTTAAATTTTTACCTACAAATCCATTTGCTCCCGTTATAACGATACTTTTCATATAACCCTCCTATATGACATTATCTTTGAATAGAGTTAGTTCTTTTTGTACATAATCTAATATAAGTAGTTTTTCTTTTATTTCTTCAATGGAAAGTCTATAAGTATTATCAGAATTATATTCAAACGCTTCAGTAATTTCTTTGCTACCATCTTCAAAATAATTACTATAATTTAAATCTCTTGAATCTGCTGGAATTCTATAATAATTACCCATATCTTCTGCTTGAGCATATTCTTCTCTAGTTAGTAGCGTTTCTGCCTGTTTCTCACCGTGTCTAGTACCTATAATTTTGATTTCATTTTTCGCTTCAAAGAGCTCTAATAATGCTTGTGCTAAGTCTCCAACAGTAGAAGCTGGTGCTTTTTGTACCATAATATCTCCTGTTTCTGCATATTTAAATGCATGTATAACTAATTCAACCGCTTCTTCTAAACTCATTAAATATCTTGTCATGTTAGGATCTGTGACTGTTAAAGGCTCATTATTTTTTATTTTTTCTATAAACAAAGGTATTACAGAACCTCTTGATGCCATTACATTTCCATACCTTGTTCCACAAATTAATGTTTGATTTTTATCAACATTTCTTGATTTAGCAACAAAAACTTTCTCCATCATAGCTTTTGAAATACCCATAGCATTAATAGGATAAGCAGCCTTATCAGTTGAGAGACAGATAACTTTTTTAACATTTGCCCTTATTGCTGCCTGCACCACATTTTCAGTGCCTAATATGTTTGTTTTAACAGCTTCTATTGGAAAGAACTCACATGAGGGAACTTGTTTTAAAGCTGCTGCATGAAATACAAAGTCCACACCTCTCATAGCACTCTCTACACTTACAACGTCTCTGACATCACCTATATAAAATTTCAATTTATCATTGTTGTATTTCTTTCTTAAATCATCTTGTTTTTTTTCATCTCTAGAAAATACTCTAATTTCTTTTATATCCGTATGTAAGAACCTTTTCAATACAGCATTTCCAAATGATCCTGTGCCACCCGTAATTAATATCGTTTTCCCTTTGAACATTTCCTCACCCACTACTCTTTTATTTTTCTATAAACCTTACTATCTACATAATCATTTGTAAAATCTATTATTTTTTCTTTAGTAAAGTTATCAAAGATATCCTTAATAAATTCATCAACTTCTTCTAAATTGATATCTCTTACTTTCCCGCGATAAATTTTCTCGTAAACTTGTTCAGGATGTATTTCATCTTTATTTAATAGTTCTTCAAATAGTTTTTCACCTGGTCTAATTCCACTGAATTCAATACCAATGTCTTCTTCTTTGTAACCACTTAATCTTATTAAATTTTTAGCTAAATCAACTATTTTGACAGGTTTACCCATGTCTAATACAAATACTTCTCCACCTATTGCTAATGCACCTGCTTGTAATACAAGTCTTGAAGCTTCAGGTATAGTCATAAAGTATCTTGTCATTTCTGGATGTGTCACAGTTACCGGTCCGCCTGCTTCGATTTGCTTCTTAAATAGCGGTATTACAGATCCTCTCGAACCAAGTACATTACCAAATCGAACTGCCACAAAATCAGTCTTACTTGTTTCATTATTCATACTTTGAATAATCATTTCAGCAATTCTTTTAGTTGCACCCATTACATTCGGTGGATTGACAGCTTTATCTGTAGATACCATGACAAATTTACTTACTTCAGCAAGTTTTGCTGCTTCCGCTGTATTTCTAGTTCCAAGAACATTATTTTTAATTGCTTCTTTAGGGTTGTACTCCATTAAAGGCACATGTTTATGTGCTGCTGCATGGTAAACAACATATGGTTTATATGTTTCCATAACTTCTTTCATACGTTCTTTATCTTGAACATCTGCAATAATCGGTATAATCTCTGTTTCATCTTTATAAAATCCACTCAGTTCTTGATGAATATGATAGATACTATTCTCTCCGTGTCCCAATAATATAATTCTTTCTGGTTTGAACTTACAAACTTGTCTACAAATTTCAGAACCGATAGAACCACCAGCACCTGTAACAAGTATGGTCTTATGTGTTAACTCTTTAGAAATAGAATTCATGTCTAGTTCTACTGGATCTCTGCCTAACAAATCTTCTACTTGCACTTTCTTTAATTGGTTTACTTCTAAGTCCCCTGACATAACATTTTCAATGTTAGGCATCTTAAATACTTCTACATTTTGACCTTCACATAATTGATTAATTTCTCTTAATCTACTTTGTGAAAGTGTCGGAATTGCGATAATTATTTTTTTAATATTAAATTTCTTAACTAAATCCGGTATATCTGTAATGTAACCTTGAACTTTAACGCCCGTTGCAATAGACATTTTCTGTTTATTTGGATCATCATCAACTACTAATACAGGCTCCATTCCCATATAAGGTGTATTTCTCATTTGACGTATGAGAAGTGAACCACCTCTGCCACCACCTACAATAAGTGTTGGCTTTTTCTTAACATTTTTATTAATAAATGATTTCCTGTAAACTCTCCAAGATAGTCTGGAACCACCTATTAATAATAAGTGCATCATCCAAGTTATAAAATATAACCTTAAAAATGGAGGCTGAAGTGTTAATAATGGAACGATAATTGCTGTAGCAACAATGGATCCTGTAATCGCTTTAACAATTAAGATTAATTCACTTACACTCGCATATTCCCATGCTCTATGATACAAATCGAAGATTTGGGCAAATATATGATGAGAAACCAGTAGAATGATTGATGATAAAATTAAAATTTTTGTCGAATATCCTTCAAAAAATGGTTCTAAAATGTAATAACCTAAAAACACTGAAAATGTCACAATAAGTGAGTCTATGATTAACAACATTACTAGCCTTTGCTTAGCTGATATAACTTTCAATTTTCATTCCCCGATTTCCTGGTTAAAATAGACCGAAAAATTTACTTTTATTAAATTCAATAGGTCTTTCCTTACTAATAAATTTATCTTGAATTAACGCTTCATTATTTTTTAAAAACATATCTATTTCTTCTCTTATTTTTTTTAATTTTGGATTACCAAATAAACTGTTTAACATAAATGGCCTATTTATAGCGTTATGAGCATCTGATGCAATAAAGTGAATTAACTTATGTTCAATCATTTTTATTGATATCTTTTGCAAATTTTTCCCGAGTTCACCATTTAGTGATGACGCTGTGACTTGACTTAAAGAACCATTATTAATTAACTCGTAAAGTAAGTTTATATCACCTGCTATAGCTTTATTTCGCTCAGGATGAGCGATTATTGGTATATAGCCTTTATTTTGAATTTCATATAGAAGTTTCTTTGTGTAATGAGGCACTTCATTCGAAGGAAGTTCTATAAGTAAGTATTTTGTATAATTTATCCCGTAAATCTTGTGTTGTTCGATGTCTTGTAATATTTGATCTGATAATCGTATTTCTTGACCTGGGTAAAGTTGTATATTTAATTTTGCTATTTCATCAATTTTATTTAATTCTTCGATACTTTTTGTAACAGTATCAAAATTATTAGAATACCTCGGGTGTAAATGGTGTGGGGTTGCAACAATAGCATTTATACCTTGCTCTTTGGCTTGTCGTAATAATGCTATTGTATCTTCTAAAGATTTCGGTCCATCATCTGCATCTACCAAAATATGATTATGAATATCAATCATTTTTCATCATTCCCATAATAAGCGTAATAACTTGATGTTTTATCTTCTGGTGCCTTATTCAATACAACTCCCAAAATTTTGGCGTCAGATTTCTCAATTAGTTCTTTACCTTTTATTAATGTGTTTCGATCATTCTTCTGCACATCAACAACGTACACAACATATTTAGCAATTTCTGAAAATAATTGTGCATCAGTAACCGTATTCACAGGAGGTGTATCAATAATGATAAAGTCATATTCACTTCTGAAATACTCAAAATTTTCTAATAAGTTTTCTGAACCTATTAGTTCAGAAGGATTTGGTGGTATTGGGCCAGACGTCAATATGTCTAAATTGACAATATCTGTCTTGTGAATTGCCTTATTATAATCAGTTTTATTTATAATAAGGTTAGATAAACCATCCATGTTAGTAGTGTTAAATATATAGTGTTGTGTTGGCTTTCTCATGTCACCATCAATCAATAAAGTTTTATATCCAGCTTGAGCATAAGTAATCGCAACATTTGCTGAAACTGTAGATTTGCCGGATGAAGGTTTTTCAGATGTAAACACTATAGTTTGAACTTCTTTATCTGCTGTTGAGAAGAGAATATTTGTTCGAATTCCTCTAAACTTCTCACTAATAACCGATTTTGGTAGATTTGCTGTTATTAATTGATCTGTCTTTTTATTTTTACTCATTTATTTACCTCCCTTTACTTACTAAAATCTTGTATAGTTCCTAATACTGGTAAACCTAAAATTTCTTCAACATCTTCTTCTGTTTTAATTCTCTTATCCAGCATTTCCTTCAAGAAAATTATGATTAGTGCGACAATTAAACCTAAAAAAATACCGACCACAGCATTAATGAGCGGTTTAGGCGAGATTTGGTTTCCATTTGTGTCTGCTTTTGAAAGTATTGATACATTATCTACATTCATAATTTTACTTACGTCTTTACTAAATACATTCGCAATTTCATTCGCAACTTTACTTGCAGCTTCCCGACTTTCATTTTCAACTGCAATATTTAAAATTTGTGATTCTGCTTGGTTACTAACTGTAAGCATTCCCGAGATTTCTTCACTAGAGTATTTACCTTTTAAATTTTTTGATACTTTATCTAGTATTCTTGGACTTTTGATAATTTCTGAGTATGTATTAACTAGTTGTAAATTTGATTGTACTTGCTGCGCCATCATTTGAGTATCAATTTCTTTTTGGTTAACAAGCACTTGTGTAGAAGATGAATATTTTGGTGTCATAAATATAAATGTAATCACCATGCTTAATACTAGAAAAACAATTGGTAGGATAATTAAATACTTCATGTTTTTCTTTAAAATTGTAAATAGTTTGCTTAAATCAATTGTTTCTTCCATATAATCCTCCGCAATTTTTATTATACTCAATTTTATTTTGCTGTGTTTATATTATACACCTTTTTTGTGTATATTTAAACGATTTTTTTCAAACCAAAAATTATTAATTATGTTTACAAAAAAAATAAAATTTTATAAATATAGATAATAAAAGCTTCAAAAGTATTAGAAAACTTAATCCAAATGGCTAAAGAGATTAATCAAGAATAAAAACGAGGTAATGACTTAGGTTTAAGTACTGAAGAACTCGCATTTTATGATGCCTTAGCTTCACATGAATTAACTAAAACCGTTAAGGATAACATGAGTGTGGATTGGTCTAAACGTGATAGTGCCAAAGCTAAAATGAGAGTACAAGTTCGTAGATTATTAAAGAAATATGGCTATCCACCAGATCTTCAGAAAATAGCAGTAGAACAAGCAGAATTAATGGCAAGTCAGCAATAAAAAAAATAATTGAGCATCTTCCAAGTAAAGCGGAAGATGCTCTTAAAAGATTAAACGTATTTATTTTCAAAATTCTAAAGAGAAGAGCAATTTATTCTATTAATAGATACTCTACTCTAAATAAAATATCACATTTATTATTGTTCTCATTATAATGAAAGATAAGATATCTTAAATGCTAAATAATATAGATTAAAGCAGTTTTTCTTTATTGATTAATGTAATCATATTTTTTATGAACTATTTAAATAATTACTTGGTAAAACTTCTAAAGAAACTCAAAACAATTAACCTAGTAATCAAATCTGTTGTTGTAATTTGATTACTAGGTTAATGGAATTTCCTATTACTATATAAATAAGAGCTTTACTGTATTTATGGTACTTACATCAGATTGATGATTTCGCTATGAATTATGATTATCAATTGTATGATTTTGATATATTCATTTAAAGTGGATTAGTCTAATTCAATATAAGTTTCTTGTGTTACTTCCCCAGCGTTATTAATATCTTTAACTACTCCTTCTGGAGTTACTTCATAATTATAACTTCCTGAACCACTTTTATTATTTGCAGCAATTTTGAAGTTGCCATTCCCATCTTCAACTGGTTGTTGGAACGTAATAAGACTAGTATCTGCGTCTTCATACTCTAAATATTTAAATAGGTAATCAAATACGTTATCTCTAGTTACTTTATTTGAGCTATTATTTGTTTCTTTATTATTTTCTGGTTGTTCATTAGTGATTTGGTTTTCTATCTCTTCATTATTTTCTTTTGTTGATTGTTCTGATGTCTCATTCTTTTCACCTTTGCCTGATTTAATGGTAATTTGAATTCCATTACTTCCATTCATTTGTTTAAATTGAGATTATCCAAATAACCCTGCTGATACTATAACTGCAACTGCTGCTATTATTGTTAAAGCTATTAATAATTTTTTCATATTTTTTCTATCCTTATTATTTTAAATTAGTAAGTTCCACCTTCACCTTTTTGTCGAGCTGTTACTTGACCTCTTAAGAAGTCTTCATAGTTTGAATCTTCCTGGGCCATTTCGATGGTTGTTTTTGCTTCTTCTGGATTCATTCCTTCTGTATATTTAGACATAAATTCTTCAGTATCCATGTCATCAATATTGTTACCTTCATTATCTGTTACTGGCTCATCGCCTTTTTCACTTGCATTTGAATCTTGATAATACATTTCACGAGAAGTTGGTTGGAACTTTCCTTGTCTAGCTAATTCCCATAATTCTGGTGTCATTTCATCGCTTGTCGCAATACCGTCACCATCTTTATCTGCTTTAGCAATTTCCGCATTTACATCTAGTTCTTTATTTTCCTCTACAGCTTGTTCTTCTGTTGTTTGCTCTTGTGCTACTTCAGTGGATTCTTCTGTACGTTGTTCATCTTTCTTTTTTTCTTTCTTATCTTCTTTTTTAGACTCTTTTTTTGATTTTACTTCTTCTACGTTCTTATTTTCTTTACTATTGTTGATATCTGTAAAACTCTTATATCCAAACACACCTGCTGCTAAGATAACCACCAATAAAGCTACTGATGCTAAAACCATTAATAAGTTTTTCATATTAATTTCCTCATTTATTGTCATTATTTGTAACACTGTTAATATAATTATTTTAATCTATTTTGCAAAATGTTTCTATATTTATTTATAATAAAAAGATAGATTCTAAAACAAATAATTCTCTAATGATTAAATTAGAAATCTATTTCAAATACACATTGAGATATTAGTGATAATCAACATGTAGAAATATTATCATTAATACTTTTTAATCGTATAACGTATATGGCTGACTCTATTTTTAATGTCAGGTATTTGACGTAAATATAGAGATTCTCTGGACTTTTTATTCAATTCATATTCCCCATACTCTTCGCATTTAATAAATAATGGATATAAGAAAACATGTTGTTTTGAATTATTTATTTCATATACTTTAATGATTTAATTGTCCATGCTTTTCTCGCATATGGATTTAAAGGGTGCATGATTTCATTTGTTTGAGGATTTGTTAATGTACTGATTTTATTTTTATGAGGTTTCAACATGTTTAATATCTCATTAACACGTGCTTCTACAAGCGGCTTCTTTCCATAAGAACCCCAAGCTAATAAAACGGTATCTGCCTCTTTCACAGCCTTCATAATATGAATATCTGTATGCTTATCATGGCTATTTTCTATATGTTTTAAATTGATAGGTGTTACAATATTAGAATAGAGATTGATAAAGTAAATACCACCATACTCTTCTTTTTCTGAAACTTTATTTACCACAAGTTGCGTAGTAAGATCCAAATTTAAAATACCTGAAAAATGGGGATACATTGTAACTATCGCTAATACCTTTTTATCGTTATCCCACGTTTTCTTTAATAAGTATCGATGATTAGCATCTTCACTAAATATTGCTTCTGTTTCTAATGTACTTTTCACTGTTTTCATTATTAATTATGCTCCTTTAATTTTAGTATTCATTGGGCAACAACATGACAAAATAAAAACAGTCTATGTCATCTTTTCGGATAACATAGACTTTAGAGGGTATGTTTGAAATATCGTTTGGTATAATCCACTTTTTCTCATAAGCTGGTCTTTCTTGTTTGTGTTTCACGTATAATGTGTGCCCTTTTTGATCAAGATTAAAGATATTAAAATAATCTTTAGGTATTTTATTGTCTGTATCATTTTCTCGCATTTCTATCATCTTCCATAAAGTGATTTGTATATTTAAAGGTAGTCCATCGCTAATTCCTCTAGTAATATATTTATCCATATTATATTGTCTCCTTTTAGGTAGCTATTTAAAAATTCCCGTAATATATAATTTGTATAAAGGTAGTAATATGTGTAGTTAATGTATAATATAAAATTTTTTCTATTTTTTATCACTTTCTTGTATCCAAGATATAATTTCATTAAGAATTGTTACCGTTAGCTCCGTTATTTTCACCCATTTATTCATGTATATAACATCCTTTCTATAATAAATATCTTTGATCAAAATAAGTTGTTTTTGTATCTGTCAAATAAATAAAATCCATATCATAATTATCATCTACATAGCCTAATCCGATAATCGTATTGTCGTAAAATAGGATAAACGGATAAATGTTTTTTTGATGAAGTGATTCATTGTAATAGGTATAAGTGTGTAAAATTTGATTGTCAATCGGCGTATTTTGACAAAACTTGTCTGGTAAAACATCATTCGCAACTTCATCAATGGCTTCACATTGCCACTCTTCATTTTGGGGTAGACTAAATAAATCTGTAATATAATGCTTGAGTTGTTTTTCTAATGTCATAGTAATGACCTCCTTTATTATTGTTTGAATACATTTACAGATATTCATGAATATAATATATATTTGATTTTTCATTACGCTCACTATATCCTCAACAATCTGAATTAAGTGGTAAAAGTGGTAAATTTAGAGACAGAACATTTATTTTTGTCATCAATCATAAAATAAAATTGAGGCATAAAAAAAGTCCCCCAATCTTTTTTCAAAGATTGAGGGATAAGTGTTTCATCTATTTTGTACCGTATCAGCTTTACTTGCTTATCTTTTGTTATTTCTATGGAATCAATCAATATTTTCATTAACTGATTTTTAGCTTCTGGATCAGCTTTCTTAAGAGATGCACTAAATCTATTCATTAACATAATAAGGCGTGCTTTTAAAACTTTGTAGTTCATCGTTACAGGTTGATTAACTTTTTGATTATTTGCTATTTTTAGCTTTTCTTCTATTGTTGCAAGCTGTACATTGAGTTCCTTTTGTTTTTCACTAAGTAATGAACTATCCATTTGATCGTCCAAAAATAATTCTAAGAGTCTTGCTTGTTGTGTTTTTATTTTTCCCTTTTGTCTCTTTAAGGTGTCTATATCGTCTACTGCTTCAATAGGGTCCATTTGCTTATGCTTAATATTCTCAATAACATCTTCACAAATCTTTCCCACAACTTCAGGCTGAGATAGGATTATATTAAGGTGCTTATGAATAACTGTCTCGACCACCTCAGCTTTTATAGAGTTGCTATGACAAGCAGCGCTTCCTGAGCGGTTAAATAAAGAACAAATGTAATAACGCTTGATTGTACGTTCTTTTGATTTTTTCGTATTGTAATAAGTTCGTCTGCACACCATATTATTACCGCATTCTGGACACTTAATAAGTCCGCGAAGATAAAAGTCTCCACCAATAGGGCGTCCGGGTTTAAAGCTTTTAGATACTAATTTTTCATGTACTTGATCAAACATTTCTTCACTTATAATTGCTTCATGTTTACCTTTCACCAAAATCACGTCATTTTCTCCACTTTTACCACTTCGTCTTTTAGCGGACCAATTCTGATAATTATTAAATCTTACGAATCCTTTATAAACAGGATTGTTTAGAATATATTTGACACCAAATACTGAGAATGGTTTATGATTGATGGTACGATATCCTTTTTGATTTAATATTGTTGTTATGGCTTTAAGCCCTTTATTATGATTCAAATACAAGTCGAATATTTCTCTTACAATATTAGCTTCATTCTCATCTATAACCAAATCATTTTTCTGTGTCAGTGGATTAAGTGAAAGTCTGAATCCGAGCACTCGTCCTGTTATAGCCTCTCCCTTTCTGGCTTTAGCATTCATTGCAAATTTTACATTTGAAATTAAAGTCTGACGTTCTATAGATCCTATCAATCCAAACATTGTAACTAAAACTTCACCAGATGCATTTGTCGTATCAATATTTTCTGAAATTGATTTATATCCTACACCATGTTCTTTGAACTCATGAATGATATTAAATACATCTCTCATTGAACGAGAAATACGATTCAGTTTCCAACTCAGTACCATTTCTACTTTATTGTCTTTAACATCCTTTAATAACCGTTTCATTGCAGGACGACCTTCAATGTTTTTACCAGAGATACCTGAATCTGTATATATTTCATAGTCATAACCTGGATAGTTTTTAACTACTTCTTTGATAAGTACTTGTTCTTGTTCATGGATTGAGTACCCATGTTCCGACTGCTCTGACGTACTAACGCGTGAATAAAGTGCAATTTTATCCCTCATATCATACCGCTCCTTTTTTTAGATTATTGCTACAGACCATCGGTCTTGTAACATCATATGGATAATATATATTTATAATTTCAGTTCATTTTTATCACTTTTACCACTTTAAAATATGTGCACTATAGGCTATTGCCTATAGTGCTTATTTTTCTTACTTCCCTTTAATAATCCGTTCTTCGAGAATAGGTGTCATAATTTCTACAATTGCTTCTATTTGTTGCTCGTTCATTTTTTATATACTCCCTTCATCTATCGGCCACATCTCTTCATCTACATATTGATATTCATTTTCTGTTACGTTATGTTCTGATTGTTTAAATTCTATTAACGCATTGTTACCATCATTAGCATCAATTTTCCAGTCCAAATCAACCCAAAATTCATAGCCATCGCGTAGTTTTGTTTGTACATTAAAATTCCCTTGGATTAATTGTTTAATAACCTGAGCACTCACATTAAATTCTTCATTAATAACTTTGTTTAGCTTAGACACTTTGATACGTGATCCTTTTTTTATTTCTATACGTTTTCTGAGTAAATTAATACATGCTTTCTGATTTGCAATACTTGCAGATTTACTAGAAACAAATTCATACCCAAAATTCAACCAATCATGAGTAATTTCAGTAACACGTTCATTTTCAAGCTTTTCGGTATCAGCTTTTACAATTTTCTGATATACAGACATCAAGTAAAGGAAGATTTCTTTTTTCTCGCTAATTAGCTTTTCATTTAAAGAAGTGTCTGCCTTTTCAACATAATATTCACAAGGAATAACTGAAATACGGCGCTCCAATGCTTTGGCATGTTCAGATGGAAAATTAAGTACCGCATTTGTATTAAAAACGAGTTTTAAATCTAAAGTAACTTCGACCTGCGTCTGCCCTTTACGATCAACATGAATAGGTTCAACGGATAATAACTTTTTGAAATCATTCACAGTTGCTTCATCAACTCTAGCTTTTCCTACCTCATCACTAGCCATAAGTCGTTTACCAATCAGACTTTCTTTATCAAAACGCCCACCAAGCTCATTAAGCGTTTTAGATACGACATCATTACCGTAGAAGAAAGATTTAAGCAACTTGATATAGACCGATTTCCCATTTTTTGCGGTACCATACAAAATAAGCCCACGACGTAGTTTCGTATTCCCAGTCAGTAAAACCGCTGTATGTTGGAAAAGGAAGTACTGTAAACTAGTATCGAAATTAGCAAGTTCTAACATATATTTGTCAAAATGGTGTGGTACCTTGTCGGTGATTGTATCATTCATGTCTAAATCTAAATTCAAGCGTGTTTTTGGAAATATCTCTATGCAATTCCTCTCTACTTCAAACGATTTTAGATTGAACATGTTTTTACCACAACCAATGTAATGTTTATCCTCAACAAGTTCATCTACATCCGTTGATTTTTGTATGCCATTCACAACGTTTTTCAGAGTGCTTAATGAAGGCTTATAACCAACTAACAGCACTTGTATCATTTTAGATACAATGTCTCGCAGTTCATCTTCATTTACCTTTTGCCAACCTTTATCTTTGAAAATAAACAACTCTGAATCAAAGCGTTTAATATAAAAAACATTAATCATCATATCCATTAAGATGGTGTCATTTGGTTTTTTCTCAATACCAAAATAAGTATGGATATTAGATCGATAGTCCACATCTTTAGGAATATCAAGATCTAATTGATTAATAAGTGTGTTATAAACCTTTATAGATTCTTCAGATTGATCTAGTTCATCCTCATTTCCCACACTCGTTGTTAGGATAGCAATCAGACCTTCATGGTCGATTGCCTCCTTTGCAACATTTAAAAGCTTGGATAACATTTGTATTATATGATTCATGATTGTACTCCTCCAAATCTATTTAATGGTGCAACATCTTGTACAAAATAATTTCCGTTATATTGACCGATAAGAACTAAGTGTTTACGATCAATATATGGTTCATAGGTTTCATGATTCACGCTATAATTACTATGCTGTTTAAGCCAATCATTTATTGATAACTGCATACCTGACGTTTGTACTAAAATATTACGATTCGCATATAAAATCTGGTTTTCCACATCAATTTCATACGTGAATTGATGTTTAATTTCACCTAAAAAATCTGTCTCACTTACAGAACACAATGTAGCAACATATATATGACCTGCTCTTAATGTTGTTTTTTGTGGGATTTGTAAACTTTGACCTCTGTCATTATTCATTGCCTGTACCTCCCATTTCTTCCACTGTCACATGCGCAAATTCACCATTGAACAATTGGTTAGCTGTACGTTTCATTAGTTGAGCAACATTCTGTGCAGTCACTTTATCATCACATTCAATCATAATCGCATCGTGAATTGGCATGATAATTTTGAAAATATTTTGTTCGCACTGTGCTTTGTACACTTCCAATAAAATATGTTTGAAAATATAACTCGCTACAGTTTGTACGTAAATTGCCATGATGCTGCTACTTTGAAATGCACTCATATCATGTTCAATACCGTATGGCATAAGCATTGATTTATTCTCTTCGACTTGTTTCTTAAGTTCAATAACTTTAGTAAATTGGCTGACCGTATCCAACCATTGCACTTCACTTACATATTGATTCAGCTTGAATTTAGGATTTTCGAAGTTGCCACCAAATAGAAACGAACCAATAAATGCACGTTTAACGTACTTTTTCTCTTTTTTGGTCAGTGATAAATCTTCTAGTAATGCATCATATAAACCTTCTTTATGATTCAAATAGTCAATCAATTTAGAATCTTGCGTCATGAAACCAACAACAGAAGGGTCATATGACTTGAAATCGATTGTATATACCTTTTTAAATTCTGAAGGTGAAATCGTATGCTGGATTGCCTTAGGTAAACCTTGAATATTAAAATTTTTAGTTGTGATTCGATGTGTCCGAGTCCCAATCAACGATAATTGCGTATATAATCGATTCGTTCCATTTAATGCCTGTTCTAATCTACTAAATATCTTTTCAAGCTTATCAGAATGTTCATCGTTCTTGGAATTTTCAAGCATTGTGGCTTTGATATCAGGTAGTTTATCGATATTAAGCGAAATAGGTTCTGATTCAATCTCTTCCTTTAACGTTTCCAATCCTTGATGTGTTTTCACGTATTGGTCTAACTTAACTCGCTTATCAGCTAAAAGTGCATTGTATTTTTGATCTAGCTGTTGGCTGAATTGTTGTTGCAATTGTTGAATATCATTTTGGTTAGATGATTTTTTCATTAACAACTGCTCTGTTTTGTTGCTTTGACTCAATGACATAAGGTTGTCTCTAGTCTTCATTTGAATCTGCTCCTTTATAAAGTTGAAAGTGGCGCGCACACTTTCACTGAAATTTTGTTTGTCTTGGCCCTGACAGTGTATAATTTATCAACTTTATTAAAGAAAGTGATTAAGTCGTTGAAAAAAATGAAAAAAAAATAAACCCAATAAACGCGTCATTACAGCGTTTATTGGGTCAAAAATTTTTCAAAATTTTTCTTTAAACATAACCTATGATAGATTAATGTCTATGATTTTGGCGTATTAAATCTTCGTTTTTCAATAGATCTTTTGAAATTTTCAATGAAAGGACCTACCATAAAATTATCAAAGTTATAATTACAGTCTTTGATATCATACCAATTACTCATTTTATAAAAGTTAAACATTTTCCCATTTTCCATCACTTCATTTCTAACTACTCGATTAACATTAGGATACTGAGATTTCACAGCATCACCACTGATATATCTATCCAATGTAAGGATTGCTTTATGAACATCTTCAATAGCATATCTTATATAGTCACTATCGATCTTACCTACATAATTAATATCTAAACCATATTTAGATAATACAGTTTGTAAATATACTAAGCTATCTTTAGCATGTAAAATAGCTTTAAGATATTCTTCGTATCCATTTGCAGCTTTTAAATTAAATTCTATTGTTTTTAACTTTTTAGTAAAAATACTTTGTCTTTCAAAATGTAATATATCTTTAATGTAATACAACACTTTATGTTTATTATTCCTATTTAACTTGCACTTATTCCAAAATAGATTCTTACTATAAAATTCAACTATATCTGCTTTTTTATTATTACTTATTAAATCGTAATCAATTAGCTTTGATATATTTTGTATTGCTTTACTATGTATATCATTTCGTACCTTATTCTTACTATCTAAACTTTCTATGAACATACTATTAGGTTTTTGCGATTTTTTTAATATATCTGCTATTAACAAATCAACTTCATCATAATCCGTTTCATCGTAGTCCCATTCTGTTTTTAATAAACTTCCCAATGGAATTTGTGTTTGCTTATATAGCAAATAATTTAATTCATAATCTCGATTAACTTGTTTACCTTGTATGATAGAATTTTTATAATTTTCTAATTCATCATTTTTATGAATCAAATTTTCTCTACGTTCCTTTGATAGAAAACGAAATATCGTTTCATCAATAGAATGTAACACTTCATTCTGTAATTCTATTCTTTTATATATAGGTAAATCTTCCATAAATTGATTCAATTCAAATTCTTTTTTTCTAAATGCTTCACCCATAGTCAACCAAGACATTGTATTTTGATATGCATCTTTAGTCTGTATATATGCCTTCAACCTATTATATTCAATTTCATTTATTGATTTCATTAATTGACTTATATAGTCTATGTATAATGACTGATCAATATTATCAATAATATTTCTTTTAGAAGGCCCGTTTTTTTTAAAATCTTTCGAGTTTATATCAATTGGATAGTAGTCAATACTCTTTAATAATACCTTTATTAATTCTTTAGAAACACCATTAAAAGTATATTGATTGTTTTTATTTTGGCCATTGAAGTTATGAAATGTTTTCATATCAATTTTAAATATCGTAGAAATCATATTTATCTTTTTATTAAAACTATGTGTGGTTAAATCTAACTCTAATCGAATATCCTCTTTTGAGTATAATTTTTTTACAATGTCGTCTGATGGCATAATAATTTAGCTCCTTAACTGATATCTAATTATTTATATAAGCAGTTGCGCTACCACTACCAAACCTTAAATCTGGTAGTGCTTTTTTGTATAAATTCAATTTTTTTAGAGTAGCGTCACGTTCTGAAAGCCCAACAAACGCATACCTCATTCTACCATTATTTGTTTCGATACTTTCCGCTTGTTCAAATGATACTTCATAAGCTGAGACAACTGCATTATTAGCACCTGTATTGATACCAATAATATATTTTATTTTATGTATTTTATCTTTTCCTATTATCCAATTACCTAATGTGCGCGACTTCAAGTTATTTCTATCACGTTTACTTTCATTAATAGGATACTCTTTACTTTCATCCTTATCTAATAGAAATGCATCTCTGATTTTCACTGCTAAAATTAATTCATTCGTATTTATGTTTTCAAGATTAATTGAATCGTAGCCAAATTCATTTTCTAAATCTTCAACTAAGTATGCCTTAGATCCATGACCGTTAATCATATTTGTTAATGTATTTTTATTTGTTAGGTTAAGAAAGTTTATAAGAACATTTTCTGCAGAAAATGCTTCGGATTCAGTTAATCCATAACTGACTATATATCCTAAAACATTCAAATCATCGCTACAAATTTCGTTAATTCTATTAAATTTCAAGTTATCTTTATTTTCTTCTATAAATATATCTTCGTACAATAATTGTTTCTGCGCATCTTGTTTATGTTTAAATATTCTATTCCCCTTACCTTTACCAACATAAAAGCATTCACCATTTCTTGGGTCCATCAAACAGTATACATAAAATAGGTTTTGATTACCTTATTCCAGATGTGCTAATGTCGATTCAGAAAATCGATTAATATGTTTCAATAAAATTCCTCCTTCTTTGTGTACATATTAATTTTTATACTGATTAATATATTTCCCAAAATAATTTATATTTAAAAGTGAAAATTATTATTTATAGAGTGTCTTAAAATTTCTATAGATATAGATTCTTTCAGTTACCTATGTATCACTTTGTGACAATTTGAATAAACAAGACTCAACTCTGTTTCAAGATTTATTTACATTTTCTTGTAGTAAACATTGGCTTAATATAATGAATTTCAATAAAAACTTTAGCTGTATCATCATAAAATTTTTTTTAAAACTATATACTATACAACTTGCACCATGGATATCACTTGCTTTTTAATTTAGGGTTTTTTGAATTTTGTACTATAACTTAAACTAATTATTCTTCTTTATAATTAACATTTTCTAATTCAGAATCATTTTTATTTCTATTTATTCATACATCTACTTTTTCTAACACAAAACCTAATATACTATATATACTTTCTATACACCTCATTAAATTTTAAATTATAAACAACCTAATTTTTAGTTTTATTTGTGATACGCTTCCCCACGCATTATCTTAAATGCTCTATACACTTGCTCCATCAACACAACTTTCATCATTTGGTGTGGGAAGGTCATTTTACTGAACGATAGGGCGTAGTTGCTGCGTTGTAGTACTTTACTATGTAGTCCGTTTGATCCCCCGATGATAAATGTTATATGTGAGTTACCTCGCGTCATGAGGTTATCTATTTCTTTGCTTAGTTGCTCGCTTGTTAACATCTCCCCTTCTATTTCCAGAGTAATAACGTGACTGTCTGCTTTAATTTTAGACATGATTCTGTCCGCTTCTTTTTCTTTCATAATCTCTATATCTTTCTCACTCATATTATCTGATGCTTTTTCGTCTGCTACTTCGATTAATTCGGTCTTTGTGTAGGCTCCTAGTCTCTTGTTATATTCATCTACTGCTTGTTTCCAGTATTTTTCTTTCAGCTTGCCTACTGTAATAATTGTGATTTTCATCTTTATCCACCTTTATACATTGTCTTAAAAGTTATCCACAGGTTATTAACTTATGCACAGTTTCAGTTATCATTATATCAACATTTTAAAATTTTTGTTCTCTTTTTTAAAATTCTGTAAGTTATTTTTATTCATTTAGTTATGATTTATCCACTGTTTTTTATGCAATGTGGATAACTTTGTGGGCAAGTACATGGTTTATACACAATTTGTGGACAGTTGTGTATAACTGTGTTTATTCCTGTGCACAAAATAAAAAGATATCCCCAACCGCTAAATTGGGGATATCTTTTAGTTATAAGTAATATATTGGTGTTGCTTTTTCTTTATCTGTATCACATAACGTGACTTCTTTTTTCGTATCTATATCATGTTCGTTAAGTATTTGACCCACGCTCATTCTCGCTAAGTCTTTCATGTTATTGTCTTGGCTTAAATGAGATAAATATATACGCTTTGTATTACCTGTTATAACATCGCACATTGCATGTGCTGCGTCTTCGTTTGATACGTGTCCCATATCGCTTAATATACGTTGTTTCGTCTTCCATGGGTATCTTCCCATTCGCAACATATCTACATCATGGTTACTTTCGAATACGAAGGCATCACTGCCATGTATCATACCTTTCATTCTATCTGATACATATCCTGTATCGGTAATCATTGTTAGCTTTTTGTAGTCGTTGTTGAATATATAGAACTGCGGGTCTATCGCATCGTGTGACACGCTAAATGATTCGATATCTATACCTGCTAATGTCTTTGTTTCAAATGGTTCGAAGTTGAACTTTTGATCTAGCGGTATGTTTTTATCTTTTGCTTCTATTTTCTGCCATGTCTTCTTATTAGCATAAATAGGTAGTTTATATTTTCTTGCGAGAACGCCTAGCCCTTTAATGTGATCGATATGTTCATGCGTCACTAAGATGCCTTCTAAGTCGCTAATGCTTCTATCTATTTGTTGAAATAAACCTTCTATCTTTTTACCTGTTAATCCAGCATCTACGAGCAGGCTTCCTTTATCTGATTCTATATAAGTGGCATTTCCTGTACTGCCACTTGCGAGTACGCTCATTGCGATCACAAGTGTTCATCTCCTTTAATTACTGCTTTTTAAAACTATGATTCTTCTAATACAGTTGATTCTGGCTTAATAGCGTCAACGTATAGCAAGGTCGTCTTTTCTTTTCCATCTTCTTTAGATTTCACTTTAACTTCCCAACTTGGAACAAGTACTTGTCCACCTATTTCTTTTACAACACTATAATAGCCTAACCTTACAGATTCTACTGTATCGCCTTTTGTTAAATATGTGTTGTAATATAAGGTTTCTAAAGCTGTCTTTGCATCGACTACTTTTTGTTTGCTATTGTTATCACCTGTACCTGGTTTTAACTTATCTAAATATGTTTGAGTAAAGTTCTTAACTTTTCCATTTTCGATGTTAAAGACAATTTCACCTTTACTATTATTCAATATAGGGAGATCATCATAGTTTTGTTCGTATATGACTTTATTTTTATCTTTATTATTCTCTTTTTGATGATATTCTTTACCTTTATAGGCTTCTTTATTAATTAGAGATTTAAATGTCTGCTCTTTGCTGTCTTTTGTTAAATTTTCATCATCTAAATCTTTGCTAATTTTCGTATCTTTTTCAGATAATGTATAAACCCCTTCTAGGTCATTTGAAGTGAACGATTTACTATCAGCTGTGATAGCTTGCATTTCTTTATTTTTATAGCTTGGTAAATTCGGTAAATCAATACCTTCTTTTGTAAAGTTCACGTCAGATTGATCATTTGATTCTTGAACAATAGAGTTATTCACTTTATTAAAATAAACAAGAACCAGTCCTATATCAATGAGAATAAATACGATAATGAAGAGTGTTTTGGCATGTTTCCAATCCATTATTTTAACCCTCCATTCTCGTACTGTTTCCATTCGCCATCATATTTTATATACCATTTAGGCGTGAATTCTATTGTATCTTGTAGGTTATCAATATCATCAACTGGTAACGATAAATCATAACCTATAGCAAAATTGGTTACTTTATTAAAATCTATTTCAGCATTTGAGGCTAAATTGAAACGAACTTCTTCTGCTGTTGGTATCTCATCTGATTCTTTCTTAGAAGGTACAGCCACACCAGTAGTAATGAGCCCTCTATTATATTCTGTAATTGTATCTTTACCCCAAGATGCTTCAATTGAAGAAAGATTATCTTCATCAAACACAGGATAGTTATTTAAGAACATTTTATAATTGACGTTACCTTGTTTCGGGTCTGTACCAAATAGGCGAAACTCATCTGTAAACCCAGCATGTTCGTTAATAAATTTAAATGAATTAGATATCGATTTAGAAAGGTCTTTTATGTTGTTTTCATCTTCAGATAAATTTGTATAACGGTATGTTTGTTTCTTCTCGTTTACTGTCGCTATACCTGTATTGTTATTATAAGTTGAAACGTGATTATCATTATTACGAGCAATAACCGAATCACCTAAGATTACATCATTTAAATCCGATACCGAAATTTTGTTCGATACATATCTATAAATATTGATGTTATCTGCTGTTTCAGGTGCATATATCTGATTGATTTCATTCGTCGTATTCTGATTTGTAATAATACTTGTGTAAGGCTTAAATTTAGATGCCGCTTCTTTGTTTATTTTATCAAATTCATGACTTTTAATCGTCGTTTGCAGCTTGATTGCTTTTTGTTTGTTTTCACTTAATAAATATACAATCGCTCGATCTGTTGATTTCGTATCTACGAGTATTCTATCAAAATTAATTTTAGGGTAATTGCTCATGCTCAGTCCTAAAACTTGATTTAAATACATTTCACTCGGGACACTGTCCGGGAAGTCTAAAACCGTATATCTTTCTGATAAATCATCTAACTGCACAGCTGATTCACTCGTTAAGATATCTACTTTCTTTACATCTTTATCTAACATAACATCAGTTATCTTCTTGATTTCTTCAACGTTAGACGTCCCTTTCAAATCCGTGCCGTTTCGATTAATAATTCTTAAGGGCATGATAACACTATCTATAGTTTTACTTATTTTAGGTCCAATGGCAGGTGTTTCAGCGTTCATATCGGATTCTAAGTCAGTTAACTCGGGCGTAAAAGCCCATACGCGATATGTCATGAAAACACTGAACAATACGAATATGATGAGTATAACAGATTTAATGACTTCTTTATTACGCATCCCAATCACCAAACTCATCTTCCATTATTTCACATGGTAATGTGATATAAATCGATGTACCTTGGCCTTCTTTACTATTTGCCCATATTCTACCATTATGGGATTCTACGATTTCCTTAGTAATTGCGAGACCTAAACCAGTACCGCCCATTTTACGTGTTCTTGCTTTATCGACTCTGAAGAATCGATCGAATATTTTATCTACTTTATTAACAGGAATACCAATACCATTATCTTTAATTTGTATTGTCATTCTGTTATATAACGTATTTTGTTTCACATGAAACTCGACACGTTTTTTAGATTCTTGTGAGTATTTAATCGCATTTGTTATGACATTATCAAATACTTGTGTCATCTTATCAGGATCAATTTCTACAAATAGTCCTTTAACTGGTATGTCACGTACAAACGTAACATTTTTACCTTGTGTCATTTCATGACGATTTATAATTTTATTGATAAACATGTTGAAATCAATTAGTTCTGTATTCATTTGCTCGCCTGAATTATCCATTTTAGATAATTGAAGTAAATCGTTTACTAGACGAATCATACGGTCTGTTTCTTCTCTAGTAACATTTAAGAACGTAGGTGCAACTTCTGGATCACGCCAAGCGCCTTCTTCTAGAGCTTCAATATAACTTCTCATAGAAGTTAAAGGTGTACGCAATTCGTGTGAAACATTCGCAACAAATTCACGTCGTTCATTTTCAAGAATATGTTGTTCTGTTACGTCATGTAAGACGGCAATGTAACCATTTATAAACCCAGTATCTTGAATAATTGTACTGAAGTTAACACGTACGATTAGACCTTCCTCTTCGTTAATATCGATAACAAAACTATCATTATTTTCTTGTAAATCATCCAATGAATAGTCTTCATCAATGTTTAAGACATCTAATATATGTTTAGATTCAACTTCTCCACGTTCTAAACCAAGCATCTTAAGCGCCATCTCATTAATAATACGAACACGACCTCGACGGTCAGTAGCTAAAATGCCATCGCTCATATGTGTAATAACTGAGTCTAGTCGACGTTTTTCACTTTCAGTATTCGCTTGTGCTTCTTGTACACGTTTAGATAAGTTATTAAATGAAAGGGCTAGTTCGCCGATTTCATCATTACCGTATATTTTTACGCGCTGTGTATAGTTACCTTTAGACATTTCTAACGTCTGATTACGCATGTCTGATATTGGTTTCGTAATTGTTCGCGCAATAAAGAAACCGAGTACGATTGTGATTAATAATGAAATAGCTGTACCGATAATAAAGATTTGGTTAATGTTATTTAATTGTTCGTAAACAGAATCAATATCTGATTCAACATAAATATCCCCTACAACTTTATCGTCATAATGTACGGGCATATTTTTAATCCACACTCTATTTTTATCTGCAGAATCATTTTTCAAGACAATTTTGTCGTTAGCTTTTCCTAATGATAATGCCTTTTGAACAGAGCTATCGTTTACTTTCTGGTTGACGGTATTTTGATTTGTGGCTTTAGATGTCGCGACAATAATTTGGTCTTCATCGATAAATCGAATTTCATCAATTTCTGTGCGATTTGCATAATCATCTAAAATGCCTTGTATTTCTTTCTGGAAATTTCGGTCTGGATCTTCCGAATTGTATGCTTTCTTGATGTTGTAATTAATCTGTTTAACATGCTGTTCGATATTCGTCTTAAAGTTACGCGTCATTTCTTTTTCTAGACTGTTCGTAAAGTATAATCCGATTATTTGCATACCAATAATAATTAATAAAACATATATTACAACAAGTTTAATGTGGAGGGATTGGAATTTTTTTAACCAGTTCATAGCATCATCCTACTCTTGAGTTTGCAGGAAGTAACCCACGCCTCTACGCGTTACAATGTATTCTGGATGAGATGCATCATCTTCAATTTTCTCGCGTAGACGACGTATTGTAACGTCTACAGTTCTTACATCTCCAAAGTAATCATAACCCCATACAGTTTGTAGTAAATGTTCACGTGTCATGACTTGTCCGATATGTTTCGCTAAGTAATGGAATAATTCAAATTCACGGTGCGTTAATTCGATATCTGCGCCACGTTTTTTAATTGAATATGCATCTGGATATACTGTAATATCTTTAATGACTATTTCGTTTGTTTCTTCATCTTCTGTTTGGCTAGGCTGTGAATAATGTCTACGTAAGTTAGCTTTAACACGTGCGATTAATTCTCGTGTTGAAAAAGGTTTCGTTACATAGTCATCAGCACCTAGTTCTAGTCCTAAAACTTTATCTATTTCCGAATCTTTAGCTGTTAACATAATAATAGGCATGTCGAATTTTTTACGTACTTCACGACAAACTTCCATACCATCTCTACCTGGTAACATAATATCTAATAAGACAATATCTGGTTCTTCTTCATATATTAGGTCTACTGCGTCATTACCGTCATATGCGCAATAAACATCATAACCTTCTTTTTTTAAATTAAATTCTAGTATGTCTGCAATTGGTTTCTCATCATCAACGACTACTATTTTTCTAGCCATAGCACTAACCTCATTTCTTTTTGAAAGTAAGTATCTTCGAGCACAGATTTGTGCATGATATCCTATACTATAATTTAACACTATTTGATGATTAATTCTATTGTTTGCCGTTATTCAATGGTGAATAACATAAAAAATGCTTATCGTTATTACGATAAGCATTAAAAGCGGTCCCGACGGGAATCGAACCCGCGATCTCCTGCGTGACAGGCAGGCATGTTAACCGCTACACCACGGGACCTAATATGTATGAAATTGAAATGGTGACCCCTACGGGACTCGAACCCGTGTTACCGCCGTGAAAGGGCGGTGTCTTAACCGCTTGACCAAGGGGCCTTCATAAGCACAAAATTGATTATAGCATGGTCTGTAAAGAATGACAAGATTTTATTTTAATTTTTTTATATAATATATTTAGGAACATTATAAAGGGATGATGATATGGAAGAGAAGCTCACAATAAAAAAGGGACATCGTAAATTAAGTAAAGGTGAGATTATAAAAAGACTAATTTTTATAACAATCGGCAGTGTCTTAATGGGTATTGGTTTAGAGTTATTTTTAGTGCCGAATAAATTATTAGATGGCGGTATAGTTGGCATAGCTATTATATTAAGTCACTTAACTAATATGAAACTTGGTCTTTTTATATTCTTATTAAATATTCCATTTTTCTTTTTAGGATATAAACAAATAGGTAAGACTTTTTACGATATCAACGGTGTATGCAATTACAGTCCTTTCCGTTACAACAGCTTATTTACATCATTTTGAACCTTTTATTAGAGAAACATTTTTGGTTACAATTTTTGGTGGTGCAATTATTGGTTTAGGTGTTGGATTAGTAATTAGGTACGGCGGATCATTAGATGGTTCTGAAATCAGTGCCATTCTTATTAGTAGTAAAGCGCCATTTTCATTTGGAGAAATTGTTATGCTAATCAATTTTTTCATATTCGCTGCAGCAGGATTTGTTTTTAATTGGGAATCAGCGATGTTTTCAGTAGTAGCTTATTTTATTGCCTCTAAAATGATAGACGTTACTGTACAAGGTTTTGACGAATCAAAAGCCGTATGGATCATCAGTGATACATATCGAGACATAGGAGAAGCTATAAACGACCGTTTAGGCAGAGGCGTTACATATTTAAACGGTGAAGGAGCTTATACAGGAGAAGATAAAAAAGTATTATTCTGTGTAATAACGAGATTAGAAGAATCTAAGCTAAAAGATATCGTAACAGAAATAGATAATACAGCCTTCTTATCAATCGGGGATGTAAGTGAAGTAAAAGGTGGACGCTTTAAAAAACGTGAAATACACTAATTAATAATGAAAGACAATCCGATATTGATTGTCGTTATTAGAAAAAGAAGCCATACAGCAGGTGTTGTATGGCTCCTTTTTTTAAGGGTTCTCAGTTTTAGGTTGTAACGGGCAAGTTATTGTCTTTTCTTACTAAACGTGTCAATAACGGTAGCCTTATTGTCTTTTCTCGCCAAACGTGTCAATAACGGTAGCCTTATTGCCTTTTCTCGATAGTCTTGTCAATAAGGAAGCAATATGTTGCACGTGGACCTCGTCTTGCAACATTCACTCTCTTATTTACTCAAACAAAAACGCTGAGACAATTAATTTGTCTCAGCGTTTTCGATTTAAAAATTTATTAGTCCCATAAGTTTTCTAATAGGTTTGTTTGGTTTCTATCTGGTCCTACTGAGAAGATAGAGATTTTAACGTTACATAATTCAGAAATACGCTCTAAATAACGACGAGCATTTTTTGGTAATTCTTCTAATGAACGACATCCTGTAATATCTTCTTCCCAACCTGGTAGTTCTTCAAAGATTGGTTTACAACGTTCTAATTCATTTAAGTTTGCTGGGTATTCTGTGATTTCTACACCATCAATTTCGTATGCTGTACAGATCTTAACTGTTTTAAGGCCTGTTAATACGTCGATTGAGTTGATTGATAAATCTGTAATACCACTTACACGACGTGAATGACGTAATACAACTGAGTCAAACCAACCAACACGACGTGGACGTCCTGTAGTTGTTCCGTATTCACGACCTACTTCACGGATATGATGACCATCTTCATCAAATAATTCTGTTGGGAATGGGCCATCTCCTACACGTGATGTGTATGCTTTACATACACCGATTACTTTAGATACGTAAGTTGGTCCAACACCGCCACCAACTGTAACGTTACCTGCAATCGGGTTGCTTGATGTAACAAATGGGTATGTGCCGTGGTCAATGTCTAACATTACACCTTGAGCACCTTCGAATAATACTTTTTCATCATTAACGAAAGCATCGTCTAATAATTTAGCTGTGTCTGTAACATATTGTTTCAAGCGTTGACCTGCTTGGTAATATGTTTCAAAGATTTCATCAAACGTGAAACCTTCAGCGTTAAACATTTTTTCAAATAATTCATTTTTATATTCAAGATTTTGTTTTAAAAGTTTTTCAAATGTTTCTTTATCTAATAAATCAGCCATACGGATACCGATACGTTGTGCTTTATCTACATACGCTGGACCAATACCTTTTTTCGTTGTACCAATTTTATTATCTCCACGTTTTTCTTCTTCTAATTCATCTTGTTTCAAATGATACGGTAAGATAACTTGAGCACGGTTAGAAATTCTTAAATTGTTTGTTGCTACGCCGCGTTCATTTAATGCGTCTAATTCTTTCAATAAAGCTACTGGATCTACTACTACACCGTTACCAATAACACTTGATTTTTCTTCATAAAAAATACCTGATGGTACTAAGTGTAATTTATAAGTTTCTCCGTCAAATTTAATTGTGTGACCTGCATTATTACCACCTGAAAAACGCGCAATAACATTTGCATCTTCAGCTAAGAAATCTGTAATTTTACCTTTACCTTCGTCTCCCCATTGCGTCCCAACTACTACGATTGATGACATGTGAGCACCTCCGCTTTTTCTCATTAACCATTAAGTATTCTATCAGTCCTATACTTAAAATGCAAACTAAAAACGAACATTAATTTATGGTGTTAATTTACATTTTGATATTCTAAAAATTTGCATTAAGAAAGCTTTAACCATGGTAGTTACAAGGTTTTATCCCGAAAATTATATGCTTCAAAACACAAACGAAACAATAATTAACTGTCATTTCACGAAACAAAAGACGTACATTTATTATGACTTTGTAATAAATGTACGTCTTTTGGGTTAAAAACTTTTTTTATCCGAATTCCATACCGGCATGTTGATAATCTATATCTGTAAATTTGTTATATTGTTTCATGAAGTGCAATTTAACGGTTCCTGTCGGGCCGTTACGTTGTTTTGCGATAATAATTTCTATTTCACCGTTTTCATCTTGTGCGCCTGCATCTACCGCTTCGCCATCTTCATCTTCTCCACCACGAGAATAATAGTCATCACGGTATAAGAAAGCCACAATATCCGCATCTTGCTCGATAGAACCTGATTCACGAATGTCACTCATCATCGGTCTTTTATCTTGTCGTTGTTCAACACCACGAGATAACTGACTCAATGCGATAACAGGACATTCTAATTCTCTCGCAATAGCTTTAAGCATACGTGAAATCTCTGATACTTCTTGTTGTCTATTATCAGAACTACGTGAACCACTACCTTGAATCAACTGTAAATAGTCGATTACAATCATGTCTAATCCATGTTCTTGTTTTAATCTTCTACACTTAGCTCTTATGTCAGTGATACGGATACCTGGTGTATCATCGATGAATATTTTAGTACGTGATAATTTACCAACAGCTACTGTAAACCTACTCCAGTCTTCTTCAGTCATAGAACCAGTACGTAATCTATTAGAATCTACGTTACCTGTACTACAAATCATACGTGTCGCTAGCTGGTCTGCACCCATCTCTAATGAGAATATACCGACTGAGAATAAGTTCTCGTGAGTAGCAACTTGTTGGGCAATATTTAATGCGAAGGCAGTCTTACCTACAGAAGGTCTCGCAGCAATAATAATTAAATCGTTGCGGTTAAAACCTGCTGTCATCTGATCTAAATCACGATATCCAGTTGGTATCCCCGGGGTTTGACCACTATTTTGATCTAACTGTTCAGCATTATCGAACACAATACCTAAAACATCTTTAATATCTTTGAAACCTTCTGTCCCTCTAGTAGCAGATATCTCTAAAATTCTCTTCTCTGCATCACCTAATAGTGACTCTAAATCAAGCTCTGGATTATACCCATCTTCAGCAATACTATCTGCTACACGAATTAACTGACGCTTAACAGCATGTTTAAACACAATATCTATATAGAAATGAACGTTTCTAGTTGTTGGTACATTGTTTGCTAATTCAGCTAAATAAGCTGGTCCACCAGCTTCTTCTAGCAAAGACTCAGCTGCTAATTCATCCATCAGGGTAACTGAATCAATTTCCTTATTCTGTTCATTTAACATCAACATAGCTCTAAATATATGTTGATGATTAGCTCGATAGAAAGCTTCAGGTATTAATGTTTCACCTGTTGAGTTAATCAGTTCAGGATCAATTAAGATTGCACCGATAACAGATTGTTCAGCCTCTATATTATGAGGCATTTGTCGTGGATTCATCATATTATCCATACCATCCATACTGATTACTCCTTTCCATTTTTAATATTATTTATTATAACGCATTAAAATAGGTCGGTAAATCAAATACCGACCTATTTTATATAATCTATTATTCTTCTACAACGTGTACCTTTAATGTACCTGAAACTTTATTATGAAGTTTAATTGGTACGTTTGTGTAACCTAAACTGTGAATACCGTTCGGTAAATCCATTTTACGTTTATCAACTTTAATGTCGTGTTGTTTTTGTAAAGCTTGTGTGATTTGTTTTGTACTAACAGAACCGAACAACTTACCGCCTTCACCAGTTTTAGCAGAAATTTCAACTTCTAATGATTTTAACTTATCTGCTAATGCTTTAGCATCATCGATTTCTTGTTGTTTGATTTCTTCTTGTCGTTTGTTTTGTTGTTCTAATTGTTTCATATTTCCTGCTGTCGCTTCTACAGCATAATTATGTTTAATTAAAAAGTTTTGAGCGTAACCTACTGGCACGTCTTTAACTTCTCCTTTTTTACCTTTTCCTTTAACATCTTGTGTGAAAATAACTTTCATTATTCTTCCACTCCTTCTTCATCTGTTTCAACAACCTCAATAAGTTTTTCGATTGCTTCTTCTACTGTTGAATCTTTAATTTGTGTAGCAGCGTTTGATAAATGGCCGCCTCCACCTAGAGCTTCCATTGTTAGTTGTACATTTACTTCTCCTAAAGAACGAGCTGAAATACCAACTGTGTCTTCTGAGCGTTTAGCTACAACATATGAAGCTTCTACACCTTCTAATCCTAATAGTTCATCTGCAGCTTGTGCAACTGTAACAGGATGATAAATTTGTTCTTCATCACCATGTGCAATTGCTACGCCACCTCGGAATAGTTTAACTGTCTTAATTAAATCTGAACGCTTAATATAAGTATCTATATCATCTTTCAAGAAGTGCTGGCAAAGAATTGTATCTGCACCATGACTTCTTAAGAAACTCGCAGCATCGAATGTTCTTGAACCGGTTCTTAACGTAAAGTTACGTGTATCTACAATGATACCTGCCAACATAATTGTCGATTCAATTCTTGTTAAACGATGTTCTGTCGGTTGATATTCTAGCAACTCTGTTACAAGTTCTGCTGTAGAACTTGCATAAGGTTCCATATAGACAAGCAGTGGACTTGAAATAATACTTTCCCCACGTCTATGGTGATCTATGACTACTTTTCTATTTGCTTTATTTAATAAGTTCTCATCTATTACAAGTTCTGGTTTGTGCGTATCAACGACAACCAATGTCGTACGAGATGTCATCTCATGCCATGCTTCTTCTGATGTGATAAACCTTTCTTTCAAGTCTGGTTTCTCATCAATTTCTCTCATAACACGTTGTAATGTATCATCAATATCTGAATCATTTAATACGATATAAGACTCTAAATTATTCATTTTAGCAATACGAGAAACACCAATAGCTGCACCTATCGCATCCATATCTGGTGATTTATGACCCATGATAATGACTTTGTCACCTTCGATTAAGATATCTCTTAACGCATGAGAAATAACACGAGCACGTACTCTTGTGCGTTTTTCCATTGGGTCAGTCTTACCACCATAGAATCTTACGTTACCGTTAAAGTTCTTGATGGCAACTTGGTCTCCACCTCGACCAAGAGCTAAATCTAAACTTGATTGAGATAGTTCACCAAGTTCTATTAGGTTCTCACTGCCTTCACCAATACCTATACTTAAAGTAAGCGGATGCCCAATTTCTCTTGTCTTATCTCTCAAATCATCTAACAGATTGAATTTAGATGCTTCAATATCTTCTAAAATACTATTGTTTAACAATCCAATAAATTGATCCGAACTATAACGTTTAACATACAATTCATAACGAGTTGACCAATCATTAATTACATTAGTAATAAGACTATTCACTTCTGAACGTTGTGAGTCATTCATGTTTTGTGTAATTTCATCATAGTTATCTAAAAATATCGTAGCGATGATAGGTTTTTCATTTTCATATAATTCATATACACGTGAAGTTTCTGTTATATCAAATAAATAAATTGATTTTTCATTTTCAGTGTAAGTGACTTTATATTTGTATGATCCTTCTTCAATTTCTACTTCTTGTGTATTTTCTAATCTTTTTAATATATTTGGAAATATTTCATTTATTGGTTCGTTTAATACATCTCTTTCTAAACGTCTACTAATAAAATTATTAATCCATTCAATATTATAGTTTTTATCGAGTAATATTACGCCAATTGGCAAATCACTCACAGCACTCGTTTTACTTTTGGTAATACGACCCGCTAGACTCCCGATGTATAAATCTAATTTTGCAAAGCTGGTTCTAATAAAGTAAACACTCGCTGCAAATAGGACTACAGTAATAACCGTCGCAATAATCGCCCAAAATATTGAATTTAAAAAACTTAAAACGAGCAGTGCTAAAGCCAAGACCATCATAATAATATAAGGAAATATTAGGGCTTTTTTAACTGATTGACGGTTCATAAACTCACCTCAATTTACTTTTTTATGCGTTGTTTTAAATTAAACCATATGTCCATTAAGCCAAATAAGTATGCAATTGGTTTAAATATAAAAGCAAGAACGAAAATAATTACAGCTACAATTACAGGTAATTTTTTTACTTTTATAAATAAATGGAATAGGGATAATGCTTGGATAAATATAACCCATTCTAACACAAACTGTAAGTTAGTGACTATGCCATACATCACAACATTGTCTTTCGTTACGAATAAACTAACGAGTACTGTGATTACAAAAATGAAAGCGACACTACTTTTAATTTGCCACATAAATAATGGTCTGAATACCGGTGTTGCGATTTTGTACTTTCTCAATATAGGGAAAGTCACGAGTAAATTAACAAGTACTAATAAAAATACCCATAATATAATATACCCAGGAATACTAGCTTGTAATATATCAATTGAAGCTTGAAGAGATTCTTGAATTTCTGTACTGAAATTACCACTCATTTCAAAATAAGACACGATTACATCATAATATTCATTAAAAACATTACTTGTTAGTGGTAGTTTTCCCGTTAATTGCATGATTAACACACCAGCAATTGTTAATACACTCATAAATGCTGTTACTAAATATAATATACGTTCTTTAGATGTACGTTCTATTAATAATTGTCCAATAAATACACTCATAAAAATCATCAGTGTCATGACAGTTAATAAATATACGTTACTAAGTAATACGGTTGCGCATAATGCCACTACAACTGTCACAAAAAACGACGGTTTTGATCGATACCAAAGTATTGTTCCAGGTATTGTAATGAACGGTAGTATTACAAATGCTAAAGGTGGTAAAAAGTTAATAATAACCATACTTAACATTAGTAAAACTATTGAAATAATTGTCGCTTTTATATCGACTTTAAAAGACAAAATTTTCACTTCCCAATCTATTTTAAACATCTTTCTCTATTTTACAGATTTTTATACTTTAAAACAATGTAGGTGACTTTTTTTAACGACTTAACGTGCTTTAAATTTATGTAATTTTAAGAAATGATAAACATATGGTGCCCAATCTCCAAAGTTTAATAAAAATCCGTCATGGCCAACATTATCTGGTACGAAGAAATGTCTATGATACTTGAAGAATCGACCGAGTGATTTTACTTGGTCATCTGGATATAATAAGTCATCAGTGAACCCTAGTGTTAATACTTTTGTATCTATTTGTTTTAAGCGTTCTTCAACATCATTTCGTCCTCTAAATATATCGTGGCTATCTAATACATCTAATAAAGTGAGATAACAATCTTTATTGAAGCTATTTTTAAACTTATTACCTTGATATTTTTGATAACTGACAACATCATCTGCTGAGAATCTTGCTTCATAATCTTTACTTGAACGATAAGTTAAAAAGCCTAATTGTCTTGCAATACTTAATCCGTCTTGACCATTCATTTGAATAACTTGTCTTGCAATTTCATTGAAAGCTCTGCTATAAGATGATGTCTTTTCAGTTGCCGCTAAAATAACAGCTTTCTTAACTTCAATTGACCCGTCATATAAAATTTCGAGAGACTGCATGCCACCTAATGAACCACCAATTAGAACATCAATTTTTTCATAACCAAAATGTTTCAAAGCCAATATATTAGCTTTAGTTACATCTCTCATAGTTAATGTATCTGGAAAATGGGGTGTATTTAATTTTGAACTCGACCCAAATGGGCTACCTATAACGTTAAAAGTTATAAATTGATAATCATTTATAGACAGATAACCACCATCGATAATTTCTCTCCACCAACCTGGATGCTCATCATCTCCATACGTTAAATGGTTACCTGTTAATGCATGACAGATAACAACAAGCGGTTGCCCCTTATAACCGACATGCTCATATTGAAGCTTTAAGTTGTCAATCACTTCTCCTGATTCTGTTTCAAATCGACCTAATTCTACTGAACCTGTTTCACGAGAAATCATCTTATCTAACCCCCTCTTATATAATAGAAAAACTTCTTACTCGTTAAAGAAGTAAGAAGTTCTCATCATTCTTATTATGCGAGTAGACTCGTTGGTCGTAGCACCGTATCTAAGGTGACCGGTTGCTGAAGTTTCATCGGGCCAAATCCCTCAACTTCTCTGAATAAGCTTTACTATGTAATTAATATTAAGAATACTAGAAAAGCAATGCTCTTTCAATAACTTATACTTTGTTATTAAAAGACAAATCTTACAATAGCCATAATCAACATCCCTGCTAAAACAGATATTGTTAAACTACGCGTGACAAATGCAATAACGACAGTTGGTACTGCAACAAAAACACTTTCTAAGTTAAGTTGATATCCTGTTGATCCTTCTTGATTTAACATGCCTTCTACAATAAGTGCTGTAAATAAACAAACCGGCACAAATTGTAACCATTTAATGATTCCAGCCGGTAATTCAAATCTTGATAATAAAACAAACGGCGCTACTCTTATAACCCATGTCATAATGAAACACCCAGCTGTAATGAGTAGTAAATACATTGATATCGTCATTTATCAAACACCACCCCTGCAATTGAAGCGACTAATGTTGCTAATATAATAGAAAGAAACGTTGGCATAAATAACGTAAATAGCAACATACAAAAAATTGTTAAACATATGAGCCACAAATGATAAATTATTTTATTTTTTTGTATCGTTTCGAATTGAGCAACTAATAGAAAAATAAACATTGCTGACAATGCATAGTCTAATCCGAACGTTTCTGGGTTTGGAATTAGATTACCTATTAAACCACCTAATATCGAAGTTGTAACCCATAATATATATGCTGAAATGTTAAGCCCGTGCATCCATGTAGCATTTAAAGATTTTTCTTTTGCATACTTTGTAATAGCTACACCAAATGATTCATCAGTTACAAGAGTTCCAATTCCAATATTTGACCACAAACTATTGTTTTTGAAGGGTGGTACTAAAGCTAAACTTTGTAAGAATAAACGAGAATTCACAAAGAATATTGTTAAGAAAATAGCAGATATAGGAGATTGGATAGCTACAAGCGCACAAATGATAAATTGAGCAGCACCTGCATAAACAAAAATGGATAACAATGCAATTTCTAAAATGGATAAACCTGATGACACTCCAACTACTCCGAAAGCTATCGCAACACTAAAATAACCGAGCATTGTTGGTATACAATCTTTAACACCTTGTAAAAACAAGGATTTATGTATGCTTGCAGATTCCTGCACTTATAATACCTCCATTCTCAAGGAGATAGTTCCAAAGGTTAGTCTAACGTTTGTCTAACCTCAGTGTGACTTACCTCTTTTTTTGTTTTTAATATGTATTAGTTTTATCATATCAAATTAAGTTTAGCAATATAATTTGACGAAATATTAAGACAATTAATAATCCTTATATAAATAAAAAAAATGGTAGCTCAAAGAGCTACCATTCTTTATTTATATTATTCTCCTAAGCTAAATTCAGCACTTGCTTCGAATTTAACATCTTTACCTATCATTACGCCACCAGTTTCTAATGCTTGGTTAAATGATACGCCATATTTTTCACGATCGATTTTACCATCCACTACAAATCCTGTAACTGTTTCTCCGTTTAATGGGTTTTTACTTACTCCATTAAATTCTAAATCGAATGTTTCTTCATGTGTTGTACCAGCAATTGTTAAATCGCCAGTTACTGAATCTTCACTTATAGATTTAGATTCGAAAGTAATATTTGGATTTTCTTCTGCACTAAAGAAATCAGCTGATTTTAAGTGTGCGTCACGATCAGGGTTATTAGTATTAATTGAATGTGCTTTAATTGTTACTTTAGCTTTTAATGATGATAAATCATTTACGTCACCAGTAACTTCTACATCATAATCATCAAAAGTACCTTTAACTCGAGATACCATTAAGTGTTTTACTGTAAATTCTAAACTACTGTGTACTTTGTCGAAATTGAAATTAGTCATGTGTCATAACTCCCTTTATTTATTTTGTATACTAAGTATACCAGATATAAAAATTATATTCAAGTTAAATCTAAAAAAAGAGTAACCATTAATATGATTACCCTTTTTATACTATTTCACACATTTATAATTCTATTACAGTTTGACCACCCATAAATGGTACTAATACTTCAGGAACAGTAATTGTACCATCTTCATTTTGATAGTTCTCAACAATAGCAGCAAATGTACGTCCTACTGCTAACCCACTACCATTTAAAGTGTGTACAAATTCTGGTTTAGAATCTTTATCACGTTTAAATCTAATATTTGATCTTCTTGCTTGGAAATCTGTCATATTTGAACATGAACTAATTTCTTTATAATCATTGTAGCTTGGTAACCAAACTTCAATATCATATGTTTTTGCACTTCCAAAGCCGATATCTCCAGTACATAGGTTAACTGTACGATAAGGAAGTTCTAGAGCTTGAAGTACTTTTTCAGCATGGTTAGTTAATTCTTCTAATGCATTGTATGAATCTTCAGGACGCTCGTATCTCACCATTTCTACTTTATTAAATTGGTGTAGACGAATGAGACCTCTTGTATCGCGACCTGCAGAACCCGCTTCACTTCTAAAACAAGCTGATTGTCCTGTGAATTTGATAGGGAACTGTTCATTTTGAAGCACTTCATCACGATAGAAATTCGTTAAAGGAACTTCTGCTGTTGGAATTGTATAAAGTCCTTCTTTTTCAACTTTAAATAAGTCTTCTTCGAATTTAGGCAGTTGACCTGTTCCAAACATTGAATCAGCATTTACTAATTGAGGAACCATCATTTCTGTATAACCATGTTGTGTCGTATGCATTGTAACCATAAAGTTCATTAATGCTCTTTCAAGTTGTGCTCCTTTACCAGTTAAGAAGACAAAACGTGCACCTGATACTTTAGCTGCTCTATCAAAATCAGCCATTTTTAAATTTTCTACTAAGTCCCAATGCGCTTTAGATTCAAAATCAAATGTTCTTGGTTCGCCCCATTTACGTACTTCAACATTATCATCTTCGTCTTTACCGACAGGTGTTTCATCACTAATTAAATTAGGAATTCTTACTAATTTGTAAGTTACATCATCATTTAATTTGTTTAATGATTGATCAATTTCTTTAATTTGATCTCCAACTTGACGCATTTCTAATATAACGTCGTCAGCATTTTCTTTATTGCGTTTCTTTTGAGCAATTTCTCCACTTACTTTATTACGTCGTGATTTAAGTTCTTCTGTTTTTACAATAAGTTCACGGCGTTCTTTATCTAATTCTAATATTTCATCTACTACTGATGGATCGTCGCCTCTTTTAGCGATTTTTTCTTTTACATATTCAGGTTCAGTTCTAATCATTTTAATATCTAACATAACGTTTCCTCCCTATTTTCTATATTGTTTAAGAAAAAAAGCACCACGTTCCTTGTTATTACACAAGGGACGTGGTGCTTACGCGTTGCCACCCTATTTAACAGTCTGTAATAGACTGCACTCTAAGTCATTATAACGGTTTAAACCGATTGTTTTTCTTAAAAAGGATAGATTCATTTAAGTTTCATGTCTTGTTTGCACCAACCACAAGCTCTCTATACATACCCGCTTAAATTACTTATTCCTAAACAATATAGTTATTAAATTAACCTAAATATACCAAATGGCTATGACCTTTTCAAGGAATAATTAAGATTCAGTAATAAGTCCAGTGTTTTCATAGACTTTTTTACCATCAATAATAACTGTTTGAGCATGGTTTACGCCATAATGATATGGTAAGTATTCATGATTTGGAATATCCCATACAACTATATCAGCTTGATCACCAGCTTCAATTGTACCCGCTTCAGCATCAATTGCTTTTGCAGCATTGACTGTAACAGCATTCCAAATTTCGTTTGGTGTTAATTTTAATTTTAGTGCTGCGATGCTCATTACAAGTTGTAAATTATCGGTTACACAACTACCTGGGTTGAAATCAGTAGCAATAGCAATTGCACCATTATTATCTAGCATACCCCTTGCATCTGCGTATTGGTCTTTTCCTAAGTAGAATGTTGTGCCAGGTAGCAACACAGCGATTGTTTGGCTATTATTTAATGATTGTTTATCTTCTTCACTTGAAGCAACTAAATGATCTGCAGAAATCGCACCTTCATCAATTGCTAAGCCTAGTCCGCCTAATGGGTCAATTTCATCAGCGTGGATTTTAACTTTTAATCCTTTATCTTTAGCTGCTTGCATATAACGTCTTGACTCTTCTACTGTAAATACACCTGTTTCACAGAATATATCAGCAAAATCAGCTTTGTCTTTCACATCATCTAATAAATCAATCATTTCTTGTAAGAAAGTAGCATTATCTTTTGCATCTTTAGGTACTGCATGAGGTCCTAAGAAAGTATGTTTCATTCTAATTGGTGTATTTTCTTCTAAACGATGTGCAACATCAAGTTGCTTTAATTCAGTCTCTTTATCTAAACCGTAACCACTTTTAGCTTCAACTGTTGTAGTTCCAAATTGAATCATCCTAACAATTTCTTTTTTTGATTTATTATATAATTCTTCTTCTGAAGCGTTTCTTGTAGACTCAACTGTACTTAAGATTCCTCCACCTTGTTTAAGTATATCTAAGTAACTTACGCCTTGTTGTTTTAGTGCCATTTCATGTTCTCTAGAGCCACCAAATACTAGATGTGTATGTGCGTCTACTAATCCAGGAGACACGACTTGGTTTGTCGCGTCTATTACTTCTTTCGCTTCATACTCTTCTGTATGTTCTCCTACATATACGACTTTGCCATCTTTAACGACAACTGTTCCATTGTTAACAATTTTCAAATCATTCAATTCTTTGCCTTTTAGTGGGCCTTCTGTCTTCTTAGGTAAAATTAATTCACCTATGTTTTGAATTAAAATATCATTCATTGTTCTCTGTCTCCTTTAACATTGGAATATCTACGTTTTTATTTTTAGCTGTGTCTATCGCAGTTTCATAACCTGCGTCTGCATGTCTTACTACACCCATACCCGGATCTGTCGTAAGTACTCGTCCTAAACGTCTATCAGCACGTTCACTACCATCTGCTACAACAACCATACCGGCATGTAATGAATAACCCATACCTACGCCTCCACCGTGATGAACTGAAATCCATGAGCCACCTGCAGCTGTATTAACAAGAGCATTTAATATTGCCCAGTCACCTACTGCATCAGAACCATCTTTCATTGATTCAGTTTCTCTATTTGGTGAAGCTACAGAACCTGAGTCTAAATGATCTCGTCCGATTACGATTGGTGCAGATATTTCACCATTTCTAACCAACTCGTTTAATGCTAATCCCATTTTTGCACGTTCACCGTAACCTAACCACGCAATTCTTGAAGGTAATCCTTGGAATGCAATTTTTTCACTTGCCATATCTAACCAACGCATTAACTTTTTATCTTCAGGGAACAACTCTCTCATTAATTGATCTGCTCTTTCGATATCTTTAGGGTCCCCACTGAGCGCCGCAAATCTAAATGGTCCTTTACCTTCACAGAATAATGGTCGAATGTAAGCTGGCACGAAGCCTGGGAAGTTGAAGGCATTCTCTAAACCTTCATCGAAAGCAACTTGTCTAATATTATTTCCATAATCAAATGCTATTGCACCTTTTTCTTGAAAAGCTAACATAGCTTCAACATGTTTTTTCATAGATGCAGAAGACAATTTAACATATTCTTTAGGATCATTTTCACGTAATTTATCAGCTTCTTCTAAAGAATAACCTTCTGGTACATAACCATTTAGTGGATCATGTGCTGATGTTTGGTCAGTTACGATATCAATTTTAAATCCTCTATTTAATATTTCGTGATGAATTTCTGCAGCGTTACCTACTAAACCAATAGCTAATGGTTTCCCTGCATTTTTAGCTTCTTCTGCTTTTTCTAATGCTTCGTCTAAAGAATCTGTAATCATATCACAATAGCGCGTTTCAATACGTTTCTCAATTCTTGAAGGGTCTACATCTACACCAATTACAACACCTTCGTTCATTGTTACAGCAAGTGGTTGAGCGCCACCCATTCCACCTAATCCAGCAGTTAAAGTAATCGTGCCTTTTAACGTACCTCCAAAGTGTTGGTTAGCCAGCTCTGCAAAGGTTTCAAATGTACCTTGAACAATACCTTGTGAACCAATATATATCCAACTACCTGCAGTCATTTGACCATACATCATGAGACCTTTTTTATCTAATTCATGGAAATGTTCCCAATTTGCCCATTTAGGTACAAGTACTGAGTTAGATAAAAGCACACGAGGCGCTTCTTCATGCGTTTTAAATACTGCAACTGGTTTACCAGATTGAACGAGCATTGTTTCATCGCTTTCTAATCTTCTTAGCGTTTCTACAATTCCATCAAAGCTTTCCCAGTTACGTGCTGCTTTACCAATACCACCATATACAACCAATTTTTCAGGATGTTCTGCTACTTCTGGATCGAGATTATTATAAAGCATTCTCAAAACTGCTTCTTGCTCCCAACCTTTACATTCTATTTCTAAACCTTTTTTCGCTTTAATATTTCTAGACATAATTCATTTCCCCTTTATTAAAAGATTAGTAAACTTAATGGAATTGCTATTAATAATGTAAGTGCGACACGAATAAACCAAATCACCACAAGTTTCCAAATTGGAATTTTAATATCTGTAGCTAAAATACAAGGTATTAAAGCTGAGAAGAATATAATTGCTGAAATACTTGTAATAGCTACTACAAATTTCACTTCTATTGCTGCTTTCACCACTAACAATGATGGTAAGAACATCTCTATGATTGATATCATGGATGCTTTTGCTAATAAAGGCTTATCATCAATAGGAAAAATATAAATAAATGGATAGAAAATATAGCTTAACCAATCAATAATAGGTGTGAAATTAGCTAATATTAATCCTAAAAATCCAATCGATAATATAGATGGTAAGATAGCCATCGTCATCTCTACGCCATCTTTAAGATTAAGGCCTATATTTTTAAATAATGTTAATGATTGATATGATTGTTTCTTTGCTTCATCATAAGCAGCTTTCATATAATTCCCTTTAACTTTAGATTCTTTTTGTCCTTCTTGATTATTGTAATATGCCTCTGATTCTCTAGAGATCGGTGGCAAATGAGCAGAAATTGCTGTTACAACAAATGTGATTATTAATGTACTCCAGAAGAATAAATTCCAGTGACCCATTAAGTCTAACGTTCTCGCTACAATAACCATAAATGTAGCAGAAACTGTTGAGAATCCTGTTGCGATTATGACCGCTTCTTTCTTGTTATACATGCCATCTTTATATACTCTGTTTGTGATAAGTAATCCTAAAGAGTAGCTACCTACAAATGATGCCACAGCATCAACAGCAGACTTACCTGGTGTCTTAAATATGGGTCTCATAATCGGTTGCATCAATACCCCAATAAATTCTAGTAATCCATAACCTACTAAAAAGGAAAGTGCAATCGCTCCTACTGGAATTAAAACACTTAGTGGTAACATCAACTTATCAAATAAGAACGGTCCATAATCCTTATCAAATAATAATTTAGGTCCTATCTTAAATACGTACATAATGCCTATCACTGCACCAAGTAGCTTAAAAATAACAAGAACACAATCTGTAAAAGATTTTTTAAAATCCATTCTGATAACAGGTAAAATAGCGCCTATTATAATGATAATTAATGCATAATAAGCAGTTAAATCTCCTAACAATGACCGAATACCTAAGTGAATGTGGTCAACAAGTATCGTATTATCTTTACCTATTTGTATAGGAATAAAGAATAAAATAATACCTATAATGCTAAATACATAGAATTTCCACATATCTTTACCTTTGTCTTGAAACTGTTGATTAATCATCACAACACCCCTTTGTTTCAAAATTCACTATCTTAAATATTCACATACCCTTTCTATATCGTGATGAAAGACTCTATCTTCAGTTATCGAAGGTACAACTTCTCTTAACTCCATATATTTTTCTTTTGTTCTAGGTGAAAGCTTTTCTACCCCTTTAATTTCTACCGCTTGTAGAGCGATGATACATTCTATCGATAATACTCTTCTTACATTTTGGATAATTTGATAAGCATGTCTTGCTCCAATCGTACCCATCGAAACATGATCTTCTTGGTTAGCTGAAGAAGGTATTGAATCGACGCTAGCAGGATGTGCTAAAGTCTTATTTTCTGATACAAGCGAAGCGGCAGCATATTGCATAATCATTGCTCCACTTTGTAAACCTGGTTCAGGACTTAAAAATGCTGGTAATCCACCATTTAATTGTGGATTAACTAACCTTTCTAATCGACGTTCAGAAACATTCGCTAATTCTGCAACTCCGATTTTCAAGAAATCCACAGCAAATGCTATTGGTTGTCCATGGAAGTTTCCACCTGATATAACGAGTGTTTCATCATCTTTATCAAATATTAATGGATTATCGTTTGCAGCATTCATTTCTAATTCTAATTTTTCTTTCACATAATTTAGCACTTGAAAACTTGCTCCATGAATTTGTGGGATACATCTTAATGTATATGCATCTTGCACACGTACTTCCCCTTGACGTGTTGTAAGTTTTGAACCGTCTAACCAATTACGCATTCTTTCAGCCACTTCAATTTGTTCATTAAAGTTTCTTACGATATGCACATGCTCATCATATGCATCCACAATTCCATTTAAAGCTTGATGTGTTAATGAAGCAATCCACTCTGAATTATAAGCAATATTTTCCGCTTCTATATACGCAATAACGCCTTGAGCTGTCATTGCTTGAGTTCCATTTATTAATGCTAAACCTTCTTTAGCTTGTAATGAATGAGGCTCTAATTCCAGTTTGTGCAAGACTGCTTTAGCGTTTAGTGTTTCACCTTTATAATGCACATCGCCTTCCCCAATTAAAGCTAATGCTAGGTGTGATAATGGAGCTAAATCACCTGAAGCTCCTAAAGATCCTTGCTCTGGTATAACCGGTATAATTCTTCTGTTAATAAATTCGACTAACAAGTTTACTAAGTCTTCTGTTACACCTGAGTGGCCTTTTAACATTGTATTTAATCTTAAAATCATCATGACTAATGAAACATTGTCTGGAAAGGCTTTTCCTACGCCACAAGAATGTGAACGAATTAAATTAATTTGTAAGTCATTGTATTTTTCTTGCTCAATCAATACATCACTGAACAATCCAAATCCAGTTGTTATACCGTATACAGTTTCTTTATTATTTATGATTCGTTCAACTGTTTCTCTACTTTTTCTAACATTAATTAAAGCTTCCTCTGAAATAGATATTTGCCTATCTTCTTCTAAAAATGTTTTAATATCTTGAATCGTTAAATCTTTACCTTTTAATATTAAAGTCACAAATAACACTCCTTTGGACACAAAAAAATACAACAAAAATTTATTTGTTGCACCTTTCTCTTATCTAATGTCTAATAGGTGTTCTTATGTCTATATATGATTGATACCTAAACCGATTGTTTCATGTTCTTTTCCTTTAATAGGAGCTCCTATTGTGCCGTATAGACTAACGGCTATCCATTCTCCTTCTTGTTTATCAGAATATGGATATCCTCTCACAACAGAAAATTTTAAACCAACAGTTCTCATAATTTCACCTATAGATAATTCACCTCTCGTAATACCATTTACTGCTTCTAATATTGCATGATACAAAGCGTGTGTTTCTCTATACTGCGTTTCAGATATAAGGTTCTGTCTTCTAGCTGCTGTCTCTATTGAAGAGATAATCTTATTAAGCGACATCGTTCCAATCTTACCAACTATAAATTGCATTTGATCGCAGTCTGGATTCAATTGTTTCGCAGTTTGCTCATCAGTAAGAGTTAATAATGTAGCATACTTACCAATTGATATTTGTTCAGTCATGTGAAAACTCCTATCTTATCTAATAACTAATATCTATATTCACATTATATTTTTAGTATACGCTTTCATAATTTTTATAACAATACTTTTTAAGATATCCGTAACACAGTGATTGATTAATACATTAGCTTATTAAAGTTTTTTATTTAGTTCAATTAGTAGGATAAGTTGAAGTACTAAAAAAATGTTTTTTCACTTTAAAATCAATATGATTATCTTCTATAATTTCTTTAAAAATGTATTAACATTTTAATGTCTTGATTTTATCAATACAATTATTTAAATAACTTCACAAAAAATTTAGTATTAGTTAAGGACATTTTTATATCCATAACTAATATGTCTAAATTAAATTGATTACAAACGCTTATTTAAATGTTTTTAATCAAAAAATATAGTACTAGTTATGGACATTTTTGGGTCCATAGCTAATACTATATAAGTTAAATTGCTAAAAAAGTGTTTTTTAACTTTAAGATCAACATGATTATCTTCTATAATTTCTTTAAAAATGTATTAACATTTTAATGCTCTGATTTTTATCAATACAATTATTTAAATAACTTCATAAAAAATTTAGTAATACATCTGAACCTTTTTCGGTTCGTTCATAAATCTTACTATATAAGTTAAATTGCTAAAAAGTATTTTTTCATTTTAAGATCAATATGATTATCTTCTATAATTTCTTTAAAAATGTATTAATATTTTAATTCCCTGATTTTTATCAATACAATTATTTAAATAACTTCAAATAAACTTAGTAATACTTACTCATTTTTCAAAATATATTGATTAAATAATTTTATATAATATTAAGAAATACTAGACTGCTTGTTTATCTCTATTAAATATAAGATATTAATAGCCTAGAAATAGAGTTTTTATTAAATTACCATTAAAAATATTTAATGTATTGTAATATTATATTTTCATAATTACTCTACCTTAGAAGCATCTATAGTAATATTTTTATAAGAAAATACTTTTTGAGCCATAGTTAGTACATTTAACACACGTGGAAAAACAGTATATGGTAGGTATTAACTGAGTAATTGTTTCTATAATTTCTTCTACTGTAACTCCAGAAGTTAATGCTGTATTTATATGTAATTCTAATTGTGGCCCTGCACCTTGTCTAATAAGAGAAGATATTGATACTAAGACACGTTCTTAGTTCGTTAATCCCTTATTTGAATAAATATCACCATATGCAAATTCTATTATATATTTTGATACATCTGGTGTGATGTCTTTCATATCTTCAGTTATTTTTAAATGCATTGATCCAGTTGTTGTTGTAAATTCCATTAATTTACTTATACCTTGTTGACATCTATTACTTTCCATTATTTAAGCCTCCACATATTATTTTTCATTTACAATATTTATTTCTGAACAATAAATACTATACTATCATTTAATTTATTAGTTAAATATATATTATAAGGTCTATAATTAAGATTTATAAGTAATTACTAGCCGTTTTATAAAATGTAGTCAATAAATGCTTGAGTTGCATAAAAACGATGCTTTCTTTTTTAACTATAATAACTATTTCCCACAATATAGGAAGCACATTAATTCCATTCCTAATTCTATTTCAAATGACATAATTGTTTTACTTAATGCAGATTGTGAAATACGTAATTCTTCTGAATCTTGTGTAAAACTTCCTAATTTAGTAACTGTCATAAAATAATTAAATTGACGAATTTCCAAATTAGTTCACCTCTATATCATTACTCAATATTATAGATATTAGTATACCAATTCATTTTATTTATTAAATATTAGTATAAACTAATTATGTCGAAAGAATAAGTGCAGAATTAAAACTATAAAAATACACTTACAAACATCTCACATTCTATTATAAATATTGATTTGAAAGAGCGAAAAATTAAATTATCAAGGGGAGAAGTAGTATCTCCTCATATTAATAAAAAATACTATGTTATATTATAAAATCATACACAGATTCATGTTTTAAAAAATATATTGAAGCACACTTGTTTATTGATGTCTAAAATAGCTATAATTCTAAATAAATTCCCATTTATATAGAGGTCAATTCCAAAAAATCAATTGTCGATATTCAAAAATTATTTGATTATTCTCTACTTAATTGTTAATGATAAATCTACAAATATTTTAGATCAAATTATTATCAATTACGTTGCTTATATCGCTTTTTTTATAGAAATTTAGTTTGTTTCTTTTGGTTATACTAGTATCATAATGTTAAATTTAATAGAATATACTGTTAAATTCATAATTAAAGTGGCATAATAAATCGTACAATTAATTGAAGGTGGGTTAATTATGAAAACAATTTCGTCTGTTACAATTCCAAAAAGAGAGCAGGAATCTCACAAAGGCGATTATGGTAGGATTTTATTAATTGGTGGAAATGCTAATTTAGGTGGCGCTATTATGTTAGCTGCAAGAGCTTGTGTATTTAGTGGAAGTGGTTTAATTACAGTTTCTACACATTCATCAAACTTTGCTGCTTTACATTCACGTTGTCCTGAAGCAATGGTTTCAGATATAACTGACTTGAAAAAACTCTCTAAATTAATAGAACAATCAGATTGTATTTTGATTGGACCTGGACTCGGCTTAGATTTTAAAGGCAATAATACTTTAACGTTTTTATTCCAAAATATTCAGCCTCATCAAACGTTAATTATTGATGGTGATGCTATTACGATATTGAGTAAATTAAATCATACTTTACCAGAATGTGAAATTATCTTTACGCCCCATCAAAAAGAATGGGAAAGACTCAGTAATATACCAATCGAAGAACAAACTTATGAGAGAAATAAAGAAGCAGTCAAAGCATTAAATGCTACTGTCGTCTTGAAACAACATGGTACGGAATTATACTTTAAAGATCATGAATATAAATTATCTATAGGTACACCTGCTATGGCAACTGGTGGTATGGGTGATACTTTAGCAGGGATGATAACAAGTTTTGTAGGACAGTTTGATTTAGAAGAAGCGGTTATCAATGCTACTTATATGCATAGCTATATAGGTGAAAAACTTTCTAAAGATATGTACATTGTCCCACCATCTAAACTTATAGATGAAATTCCTTATGCTATGAAATCATTCGAAACAGAATAAAACATATAAAAATACTCCCTCCTAAAACTTCACTATAATAACAGTGACTATTAAGAGGGAGTATTTTATTTATTATTCTTCGTCGTCTTCATCGTCTTGTTTTTCAATATCTTTGTTTACACGATCCATGAAGTCTTCTCTTAGTTCTTCTTTTTCATTTGTATTCTCTGTTGCTGGTGTATCTAAAGTTTCTTCTAGTACACCTTCAATTGGAGATTCTGCTATTTCATTTTCATCTGGTTCAACTTTTGCAACTGTTGCAACTTGTTGGTTTTCACCTAGACGAATTAATCTAACACCTTGAGCGCTACGACCATTTTGAGAAATATCAGCGACATGTAACCTAATAATGACACCTGAATTTGTGACAATCATTAAGTCTTCGTCACCTGTTACAGTCGTAATACATACTAGACTACCATTTTTCTCTGTTAAAGTGGCAGTCTTAATACCTTTACCACCTCTGTTAGAAATTCGATATTGGTCAGCAGCAGTACGTTTACCATAACCATTTTCAGTGACGATTAAAATCTCATCTTGTTCTTCTTCGTCGGTAACGTCTAATCCAATTACTTCATCATTTTCTCTTAATGAAATACCTCTAACGCCTGCAGCAGTTCTACCTAATGGACGTAGTTTCGTTTCATCAAATCGAATTAATGAAGCATGTTTCGTTCCGATAATAATCTCTTTCGTACCATCAGTTAGTCTAACCGCAATCAACTCGTCGTCTTCTTTAAAGTTAATCGCAATCTTACCGTTTTTGTTAATACGAGAGAAATTCGATAGTTTAGAACGTTTTACAGTACCTTTTTTCGTAGCAAATACTAGGAAGTCTTCTTCACTAGATAGATCTTTAACTGCTATCATTGTACTAATTTTTTCATCTTTATCAATTTCTAAAGCATTGACGATTGGTAAGCCTTTAGACTGTCTAGACATTTCAGGAATTTCATAGCCTTTTAGCTTGTAGACACGACCTTTATTCGTAAAGAATAATACATTATCATGTGTACTTAAAGTTACCAACTGGCTAACGAAATCATCTTCGATTGTATTCATTCCTTGTACACCACGTCCACCTCTATTTTGAGAGCGATAAGTGGATACAGGTAATCGTTTAATATAGTTGTTATGACTTAATGAAATAACGATTTGTTCTTCAGGTATTAAGTCTTCATCTTCAATTTGATCAAGTCCTGCAGCAGTTATTTCAGTACGTCTTTCATCACCATATTTTTCTTTAATCTCAATGATTTCTTCTCTAATAATTTCTAGTAATTTTTCTTCGTCATTTAAGATTTCTTTAAGTTCTTCGATAAGTTTTAGTAAATCTTGATATTCACTTTCAATCTTACCGCGCTCTAATCCTGTTAATCGACGTAGACGCATATCTAGAATGGCTTGTGCTTGTCGTTCAGATAATTTGAATCGGTTTTGCAAGCCTTCCATTGCTTCTGCATCGCTTTGAGATTCACGAATCAATTTAATAATTTCATCAATATGATCTAATGCAATACGTAAACCTTCGAGAATATGCGCTCTATCTTGAGCTTTTTTCAAGTTATATTTCGTACGTCTAGTTACAACTTCTTTTTGGTGTTCTAAATAATGATATATTACAGAACGTAAGCCTAATAGTTTAGGTTTACCGTTAACAAGTGCAATCATGTTTACACCGAATGAAGTTTGTAATGGTGTTTGTTTATATAAGTTATTTAATATAACATTCGCATTAGCATCTTTTCTAACTTCAATAACAATACGAAGACCAACTTTTAAGCTTGTTTCATCTCTTAATTCTGTAATGCCTTCGATTTTTTTATCGCGTGCTAATTCTGCAATTTTTTCAATCAATCTTGCTTTATTTACTTGGTAAGGAACTTCTGTAACAATAATGCGTTCTTTACCGTTTTTCATTACATCAATTTCAGCACGAGCTCTCATTAAAACTGAGCCACGTCCTGTTTCGTAAGCACGTCTTATTCCGCTTCTACCCATAATTAAACCAGCAGTTGGGAAGTCAGGACCTTGAACGATGTCCATTAATTCATTTGTTGTAATTTCTGGATTATGACTTAGCGCAAGAACGCCGTCTATTACTTCGTTCAAGTTATGCGGTGGAATATTTGTAGCCATACCAACTGCAATACCTGATGTACCATTCACTAACAAGTTAGGGAATCTAGCTGGTAAGACTACCGGCTCTCTCTCATTACCATCATAGTTATCTTGGAAATCAATTGTATCTTTATTAATATCTCTTAATAATTCACTTGTTATTTTAGCCATACGTGCTTCTGTATAACGCATTGCAGCAGCACCGTCGCCGTCCATTGAACCAAAGTTACCTTGACCATCTACTAATGGATAACGATAACTGAAGTCTTGTGCCATACGTACCATCGCTTCATAAATAGATGAGTCACCGTGTGGGTGATATTTACCCATTACGTCACCAACGATACGTGCAGATTTTTTATATGGTTTGTCTGAGGTCATACCTTGATCGTTCATACCATACAATATACGTCTATGAACAGGTTTTAAGCCATCTCTAACATCAGGTAGTGCACGAGATACAATAACACTCATTGCATAATCTAAAAATGACTCTTTCATTTCTCTACTGATGTTACGTTCACTCACTCTTGATTGAGGTGTTTCAGCCATTAATTATATCCTCCTTAAATCGTAAATTGTGCTTTAAATATCTAACGTTGCGTATTCAGCATTTTCTTCAATAAATTGACGACGAAACTCAACAATATCTCCCATAAGCATTTCAAACGTTTCGTCAGCTTCTATCGCATCTGTTAGTGTTACTTGAAGCATTGAACGATTTTCAGGATTCATTGTTGTTTCCCACAATTGATCTGCATTCATTTCTCCAAGACCTTTATAACGTGCTATAGACAGTTTAGGTGTTGAGCTTAACTCTTCTTTTAATTTATCTAATTCTCTATCGTTAAATACGTAATATTTCTTTTTACCTTGTTCTACTTTATATAAAGGTGGTTGTGCAATATAAACATATCCCGCTTCAATTAACGGTCTCATAAATCTATAGAAGAACGTTAATAACAATGTTCTAATATGCGCACCATCTACATCAGCATCAGTCATGATAACTAATTTATGATATCTAGCTTTACTAATATCAAATTCTCCACCAATACCAGTACCTAGTCCAGTAATCATAGAGCGTATTTCATTATTTCCAAGTATTTTATCAAGACGTGCTTTTTCAACGTTCAAGATTTTACCACGTAAAGGTAAAATAGCTTGTGTTCTAGAGTCACGACCTAATTTAGCAGACCCACCAGCAGAGTCACCCTCAACGATGTATAATTCACATTCATCTGGTTTTTTACTTGAACAGTCTGCAAGTTTACCTGGTAGACTTGAAACTTCTAATGCTGATTTACGTCTTGTTACTTCTCTTGCTTTTTTCGCTGCTAGACGAGCTCTTGACGCCATAATACCTTTATCTACAATGATTCTAGCTACATTTGGGTTCTCAAGTAAAAATCTTTCAAATAGCTCTGAGAATAGTTTATCAACAATTTGACGCACTTCAGAGTTACCTAGTTTTGTTTTTGTTTGACCTTCGAATTGTGGGTCACTATGCTTGATAGAAACAACAGCAGTAAGACCTTCTCGTACGTCTTCACCCGAGAGTTTTTCTTCGCCATCTTTAAGAAGTTTATTCTTAGTACCATAACTATTAATCACTCTTGTTAATGCTCGTTTAAATCCATCTTCATGCGTACCACCTTCATAAGTGTGGATGTTGTTAGCATAAGTCAGTAAGTTAGTCGCAAAACCGCTATTATATTGAATTGAGATTTCAACTTCTACATCCTCTTTAGTATCATGAATGTAAATTGGATCATCAAATAAAACTTCTTTTGATTTATTTAATAATTCAACGTAAGACTTAATACCGCCTTCGTAGTAATAAGAATCTTCGAGTATATTTTCATCGTCTCTTTCGTCTCTAAGCGAAATTTGTATACCTTTATTTAAAAAGGCTAACTCACGAATACGTTTTTGTAGAATGTCGTATTCGTATTCAGTTGTTTCTGTAAAAATTTCTTCATCTGCTTTAAAGCGAATTGCCGTACCAGTATAATCTGTTTCACCAATAACTTTTAAGTCGAATTGAGGAATACCTCTTTTATATGCTTGATGATATATTTTGTTATTAAGGTGTACGTAAACTTCTAGTTGAGAAGATAGTGCGTTTACGACAGATGAACCCACGCCGTGTAGTCCACCAGATACTTTGTATCCGCCACCGCCAAATTTACCACCAGCATGCAATACTGTTAATATAACTTCAACAGCAGGACGTCCCATTTTCTCTTGAATATCTACTGGAATACCCCTACCGTTATCTGTTACTTTAACCCAGTTATCCTTTTCTATTATAAGTTCTATATGATCAGCATAACCTGCTAAAGCTTCGTCGATACTGTTATCAACGATTTCCCATACAAGATGATGTAAACCTCTTGATGCTGTAGAACCAATATACATACCAGGGCGTTTACGGACTGCCTCTAAGCCTTCTAATACTTGTATCTGATCTGCACCATAACTTACTTCGTTATTTTGTTCTGACACGTATTTCCACCTTCACTTTCATCTACTCAATAATATTGCCTTTAGATACATTAAATACCTTGGCATCTTTCATGATTTCATGTTCTATACCATCTACGGACGTAGTCGTTACAAAAGTTTGGACCTTTTCTTGAATCGTACTTAATAAATGCGTTTGTCGTTTATCATCAAGTTCACTCAATACATCGTCTAATAATAAAATTGGATATTCACCAACTACTTGATTAATCAATTCTATTTCAGCTAGCTTGATAGATAATGCTGTCGTACGTTGTTGCCCTTGTGAGCCATAAGTTTGAACATTCATATCGTTAACATGAAAACTGATATCATCTCGATGTGGACCATATCTAGCACTTCCACGCTCTATTTCTTTATCCATAGATTCATTTAATAATTTACAAAAAGCATCTTTCAAATCTTGTTGATTATGATGCGTTTCAGCAAGTTTAATATTAGGTTCATATTGAACCTGTAGTTCTTCGTTTTGACTTGTAATTCCTTTGTGAATTACTGCAGCAATCTTCTCTAACTCACTTATAAAATGCGCCCGCTTCAATGTGACGTTTGCAGCTTCTTCTGAAAATTGTTCGTTAAATACTTCTAGCATTGTACGCTCTTTCATTTTGCCAATTTGCAACTGTTTAAGGTAATGGTTTTTCTGTTTAAGTAATCTTTGATAATTTGATAAATGACTTAAATAAACCGCAGACATCTGACCGAGTTCCATATCTATAAAACGCCGTCTAATTTGCGGGCTACCTTTAACTATATTCAAATCTTCTGGTGCAAACAGTACCACATTTAAGTGACCAATATATTGCGTTAATCTACTTTGTTCTAGATGATTGACTTTCGCCTTTTTGCCTTTCTTTGTGATGATTAAAGAAATTGGCATTTTTCCATGACGATAACTAAGTTCACCTTCTATTTTACCATACTCTTCCCCAAACTGTATGAGTTCTTTATCATTCGATGTTCTATGGCTTTTTGCTAACGCTAAAGTATAGATTGATTCTAATAAATTTGTCTTACCTTGGGCATTTTCGCCAATCAAAATATTAACATTTGGATTAAATTGAAGTGTACACTTGTTATAATTTCTATAATGGGTTAAATTAAGTTCTCTTAATATCATATCTATTCACTTAGATGATTGATGCGAAATTGACCTTCAGAAGGAATTTCAATTAAGTCACCATCATGTAATTTCTTTCCACGACGTGTCTCACGTTCGCCATTAATCAGTACTTCTTCATCTTGGAGGAACCATTTAGCTTGACCACCCGTTCCAATGACGCCTTCATTTTTTAGGAATTGCCCTAAAGTAATTTCGTCTTCAACTGAGATATCTTGTACCATTATCTTCACTCCAATCTTAATTAGTCATCTCTATATTATACCTTTTTTTCACTAAAAAATCATGTTTTTAGGTACAATTCATTAAATCAAAAATAAATCTATAAAAAATTAAAATATAAAAGAAAAAACAATACGCTAATATTTAAAATAAAAAGGCTATCCACAAAGTCAAAAGACAATGGGACAGCCTTAGTATTATATTGTTTTATCTTTTTTAGTAAAAATTAATATCAAACTAACCAATAAAAATGCAAGACCTGCTAAAAATGGAATTGTAATAAATCCAAAGACATTTATATATTCAGATGAGCAAGGTACACCTTGGGTACATGGTTTGATTTCTGCAAAGCCAGGTACTTTTTGTTCTAAATAATGCCATGTCGAAATACATAGTCCAATTAAAGAAATTGATAATGCAATTTTTTTAACAGAATAATCATTTTGAAATGAGCCAATACCTGTAATTAACACCAATGGGTACATGCATATACGTTGATACCAGCATAGCGTACAAGGTATAAAACCACGTATTTCACTGAAATATAAGCTACCTAAAGTTGCAACTAAAGCTATTACCCAGGAAATAAAAAGTCCGTATTGTTGTTTCAAATTGACCACCTAATTTGATTTATTTTTCTTTTCGATAGCTTTATCTATAGCTTCAGAAATTTTGTCATAATCCATTGGATCTGATAATACTTTACCATCAACAACAACTGTCGGTGTTATGTCGACATCATATTTTTTCGTTAAATCTGCATCACTATTCATTTGTTTGTATGATTCTGAATTACGATCTTTAACTAATTTCATAATTTGTTCTTTTTTATCTTTATCAATATCTAATCCATTGACGGCTTTTTTCACTACAGATTGTGTTAACCATTCATCATCACCTTGCATATCGTGATCGTCAGGTTGCGCTTCAAATAAAGCTCTGTGGTAGTTCCAGTATGCATCAGGTGCAACTTTATTCACAGCATGTGCTGAAGCTGCGCCAAGTTCAGAACCTTCACCATGGAACGGTGCATTAACAAATCTATATTCTACTTCGCCTTTATCAATATAATCTTTTTCAATTTTATCCATAAAATTTGTTTCAAATGCTTTACATGCTGGACATTTGTAATCTCCAAACTCTACAATTTGCACTTTGGCATCACCCTTTTTATGGGTTGGATTATTTTTTGTGTCTTTAGATAAATCTTTAGCTTTAACTGTTCTTTCGAAGAGACTATCTTTTTCTTTGTCATCTCCGCTTCCACCGAACACGACAAGCATAACAATACCCGCAACTATAATTAGAATTGCAATCATAAGAAATATAATATTGCTATTACTATTTTTGTTTGCCATTTTAATCCCTCAATCTCTTTTAGTGATAATATAAATTTTATACTATCGCTTACATAAATTCTACACGCTTCTGTAAAAAAACATTAAGGTTTTGTGACAAATGTATAGCACTTTTTATAATGAATTAATTTTTAGTCATGTTTAATGCATTTTTAAAGTTTTTAATAAGTCCTTTATCATAAGTTAACACACTGCCTCGATAAGTTTTTGCAGCGAATATTAATAAAAGGATACAAGTTACAATTGAAATAAGAATACCTAATAATATATGCCACTCTGGCGTAGTGTCAGAAATTGTTCTAAGCAACATAACCATTGGCGATAACAGTGGTACGAAGCTTGTTATCTTAACAAGCATAGTATCTGGAGTTCCAATACTAAACATAGCAATATAGAAACCAGCTAAAGAAATAAATGTTACTGGCATCATCGATTGTGCTAAATCTTCTATACGGCTCGTTAAAGCCCCTAGAATAGCCGCTAAAGTAATATAGGTAATTACCCCTATAATTAAGAAAACAAGCCCATATACGATGATTCTTGTAGTCTCAGGACCAAATTCCACACCGACTGCATCAAATAAGCCTTTTAAATCAAAAGCAAATATGCTAATTACAATGGCTAAAATAATAAAGAATATTTGTGTAAAAGCTACTGCTATCACAGATAATATTTTAGCTGCGACATGAATAGATGGTTTAACGCTCGTCACAATCATCTCGATAACTCTAGTAGTCTTCTCAGTAGCAATTTCTGTACCGATTTGATTCGCATAATTCAACGTAATGAAAAATGATAAGAATAGGATGATGTAAACGATAGCTATATTTAAAGCTTGTACTTTCGGTTTAACATCACTTGATTGTTTTTCGTCATCTTTTGACTTAATTTCTTTAGTTTGTACATCACTTGGCGTATTAAGTGCCTGTAAGTCTTTCTCTGATAAATCTAATTTTTGAGCAGTTAACGATGATTGCATTTGACTTAATGTTGTTTGTAAAGTCATTTTCTCATTTTCATCAACTGAACCTTTTTCATAAATTGTGCCATTTAATTTTTCATTTTTTATTTCAACTTGAATAAGGCGGTCGTATTTATCATCTTCCACACCTTTTTTTCCTTTTTCCAGTGATACTTTTTCAACTTTTTCTACATCATCATCTTGTTTATATTGTTTTTCTAACCCTTTATAAATCATTTCGTTATCTGTTTGAATTGCAACTGTTTTGGAACTATTATCAAAGAAATCGACAATTTTATCCACATTACTTAATGCAAAGATTAATAGCATAAATAATGCAGTCATAATAATAAATGATTTACTTTTTACTTTTTGTAAGTACGTTAAATTAAATGTAGGCCAAAACTTATTCATGTTGATCACCAACCTTAGCTATAAAGATATCATTCAGAGATGGCTCAGCAACTTGGAATCGTTTAAGATAACCAAGTTTAATTGCTTGATTATATATTTCTTCAGCATATCTTTCATCAGTAATTCTGATTTTAACGCCTTTTTTCGTATTCTCAAATGCTTCAATTCCCTCGAAATCTTTTAAGAATGAAAAATCATGATTCCCCTCAATGTATATATCTTTTTTGCCAAAGTCATCTTTCACTTTATCAAGAGAACCAGAAACAACTGCTTTTCCTTTACTCATAATACATATATAATCACAAAGTTCTTCAACATGTTCCATTCTGTGTGAGCTGAATATAATCGTTGTGCCGCGTTCTTTTAATTCTTTAACAGCTGATTTTAATAATTCAACGTTTACTGGGTCTAAACCACTAAATGGTTCGTCTAATATAAGCAACTCAGGTTTATGTATGATAGCTGCTATAAGTTGTACTTTTTGTTGATTACCTTTAGATAGAGCGTCTATTTTTTTATCTTTATTTTCAAATGCATCAAATCTTTTTAGCCAATAATCAAGTTCTTGATCAATGTCTTTTTTATTCATGCCTTTTAATTCTGCTAAATATCTAATTTCTTCAAATACTTTTAATTTTGGATGCAAGCCTCTTTCTTCTGGTAAATAGCCGATTTTATTAGTCATTTTGTAATCAATCGGTTTATCATTAAATTTCACAACCCCAGTTGTTTTAGGTAGTAAGCCTAAAATCATGCGGAAAGTAGTTGTTTTACCAGCACCATTCCCACCTAAAAAGCCATACATTGTTCCTTTCGGTACTTCTAAACTGACATCTTGCACTGCATTAAAGTCATTAAACTTCTTAGATACATTTTCGATAATTAATGTCATAAGTTTACTCCTTTTTACTAGATTGAATATCCACTTGTGAGATATTCTCGTCATCTTCAAAGATGAATAATTCATCAATCGTTACGTTAAACACTTGTGAAAGTTTATGTGCCAACACTAAAGTTGGATTGAATTTATAACGTTCAATTGAATTAATTGTTTGTCTCGACACATTGACTAATCGAGATAATTCACTTTGAGTCATTTTTCTTTCAGATCTAAATTCATAAACCCTGTTTTTCAATTAATCACTTCCTGTCAAGTTAACTTTACAATAAATCAATTTTTTTAGTGTGTCAAGTGAACTTGACATCTATTATAAAAAAATGAGGAACCCCCTATTAATAAAGGATTCCTCAAGCTATAACTAAATATAATTAATATGTTCTGATTGGTAAAATCAATTGAATAACTGACTCGTCATCTTTTGGTTTAAGTATGAATGGTCTCATTGTTCCAAAGAATTCTACGTGTACATCATCGTTATCAATTGCTTTTAATGCATCCATCATATATTTAGAGTTAAAGGAAATTTTTAAAGATTCCCCTTCAACTTCTTCAGTAGTAACTTCTTCTTTTACAGTACCAATTTCTGGAGATGTAGAAGATAATTCTAATTTGTTAACGTCTGTAGATAGTTTAATAACATTGTTTCCACCTTCACGTGCTAATAGTGATGCACGATCAATTGCATGATAGAATTCGCTATTATTCACACCTAATTTTGTTTCATAATTTTCAGGGAATAATCTTGTTGTATCAGGATAGTTACCTTCTAGTAATCTTGAAATAAAGTTAATGTGTCCAACTTTAAATAACACTTGGTTACTAGCAAAGAATATGTTGATATCTTCTTCTGAATCCGAAACAATCTTGTTCAATTCAGATAATGCTTTACCTGGAATGATAACATTTTTATCTTCTATGTCTTCATCTTCTAGTTTAAGCTTTCTTAATGCAAGTCTGTGTGAATCTGTTGCAGTACAGATAAGTTCTTTGTCTTGTATCAACCAGTTTACACCTGTTAACACTGGACGTGTTTCTGACGTGGACACAGCAAAGTTTGTTTGAGCAATAATATTTTTTAGTACTTTAATTGGTAATTTAATGGCATCATCTTCTGATACTTGTGGTAATAACGGGTATTGATCTGGGTCTAATCCACTAACATTAAATTCAGAATGACCTGAAGTGATTAATGTTTTGAATTGATCATTTGTTGATAGATTTACTGTTTTACCTGGTAATTTCTTAACGATATCAACAAAGAAACGTCCTGGAAGTACTACAGAACCTTTTTCTTCTATGTCTACTATTTTTTCACCATCAATATTTTCTTGAATTGTAATTTCAATTGATATTTCAGAATCTGATCCTGTTAATATAATACCTTTATCTGTTGCATCAATTTTAATTCCTGTAAGTATTGGTAATGTTGTTCTTGGTGAAATGGCTTTTAATGTATCATTCAATTGATTAAGAAAGTAATCTCGTTGAATTGTAAATTTCATAACTTATAAACTCCTTCCAGTCGTTATATATTAATTATATATCTTTTAAATTCGTAGTAATAGTAATAGGGGCTGTGGATTGGTGGATAACCTGCTTTAAAATGCGATATAAAAGTTATTCACATGTTGATAAACTGTGTATGGATGTGAACAACTTATCCACATTATCCACGTATTTGTTTTTCTAGTTGTTCTAAATCAGTCTTTAGTTCTGGATTATTTTCTATATCATTTCTAATTTTTTCATGAGCATGAATCACTGTAGTGTGATCTCTTCCTCCGAATTCTTCACCAATTTTAGGTAATGAGAAATCAGTAAGCTCTCTTGAAAGATACATTGCAATTTGTCTAGGATATGCGATAGATTTAGTACGTTTTTTGGCTGAAAAGTCTTCGATACGCACGTTATACATTTTTCCGACAACTTGTTGAATATCTTGAATCGTAATCTTAGTCGATCTAGGTGTCGAGATGATGTCTTTTAGTGCTTCAGCAACTAAATCAGTATTAATCGGTTTGTTTCTTAATTTAGAATAAGCCAAGACTCTTGTTAAAGCACCTTCTAATTCACGAATGTTCGATTGAATAGAATTCGCTATATAAGTAAGAGCTTCAACTGGTAAATCAAGGTTTTCTTCTTCAATTTTCTTCTGTAAAATTGCCATTCTCGTTTCAAAGTCAGGCGGTGTGATATCTACAATTAAACCCCATTCAAATCGAGTTCTTAAGCGATCTTCTAATGTTGGAATTTCTTTTGGTGGTCTATCACTAGAAATAACAATTTGCTTTTTGTTTTGATGTAAATCATTAAAAGTATGGAAAAATTCTTCTTGTGTTTGTTCTTTCTTTTGAATGAATTGAATATCGTCTATTAATAGTACATCGATATTACGATATTTATCTCTGAAGCTTTCTGTATCATTTTTTCTGATAGATTTGATAAATTCATTTGTGAATTTTTCACTAGATGTATAAAGAACATTAGCGTTTGGATTTTGTTCTAATACATAGTGACCAATAGCGTGCATTAAATGTGTTTTGCCTAGGCCAACACCACCATATATAAATAGAGGGTTATAGGCGTTTGCAGGTTCCTCAGCTACAGCTAATGAAGCGGCGTGTGGAAATTGATTTCCTGGACCGATAACAAATGTATCAAAAGTGTTATTACTATTTAATTGGCTATTTGTTACTTCTTCATTTTCTTCAATTGTCTTACTTTTTGCAGGTTGTTCAGTAAAATCTTCACTTTCAAGATCGTCTTCTGATATAAATTTAACTTGAACTCTGTCGCCTATGACATTATAGATAAAATCTATGACATGTTCATGATATTTATTGGTTAACCACTCAGCTACAAAAGGACTTTGTGCTACAACTATTGCACGATTACTATCAATTTGATGTAGGTAAGTTCCTTTAAACCAAGTATTATAACCAGCAGAAGCGATTTGATCTTCGGCAATTGCTAATACCTGTTCCCAAATTTCTTCTTTTGAATTCATAAAAGTCCTCTTTCTAAAATTTTTATTGAGTTATACACATAAAATTGAATTGTTAATAAAGAAATACACAAGTTGTGAATAATTATCCACAACTTACTCACAAACGGTGGATAACTATTTATTCCAATTCCCTTGTCCACAATCTTTACATGCAAGAATCAAACTAAGAATGATAGTAATATCAACGGTTTGTATAACTTATCCACACAATTATACTTTTAAACAAAAGGAGTTGTCAAATGCCTGTGAATATGTGAGGAATTGTTAGATTATGTTGTGAATAAAAAATAAATTTTAATAATTATCCACAAAATGATTAATATTCACTGTGGATAAGTGGATAACTATTATTTTTCACATTTTAAAATTCTGCTTGATTTTTAAAAATCATTTTGTTATAGTTTAGTAGTTATTGAAATTGTGACATTTCACGTGTATGGTATAAATAATTTTGAAATTAATCTTCTGATATATATAAATGAATATCATACAAGCAATTAACTACTATTTAATTAGATGTTAAGAATAAATAATGGAGGTGTTCTTAAATGGTAAAACGTACGTATCAACCAAATAAACGTAAACACAGTAAAGTTCATGGCTTCCGCGCTCGCATGAGCTCAAAAAACGGCCGTAAAGTATTAGCTCGCCGTCGTCGTAAAGGTAGAAAAGTATTATCAGCTTAAGATCACTGAAGAGCAGTGGTCTTTTTTTTGTTTTAATTGATGAAATTGTTTTGTATAATAAACAATAATTAAGTGATGTATTGTGGAGTGGATGTTTGTGGAAAAGGCTTATCGTATAAAGAAAAATAGTGATTTTCAAAGAATATATAAAAAAGGTAAGTCAGTTGCTAATCGTCAGTTTGTTATTTATACTTCAGAAAATGATTGTGAACACTTTAGACTTGGCATCAGCGTCTCAAAAAAATTAGGTAATGCTGTTACTAGAAATAGAATAAAAAGGTCAATTAGAGAGTGTTTTAAAGTTCATAAAGAAAATATCATTCCGAAAGACATCATTGTTATTGCTCGTAACCAGGCAGTAGACTTGGAAGTACTCGAAACAAAGAAGAGTTTAGAGCACGTGTTGAAGATTGCTAAAGTTTTTAATAAACGTATTCCCTAAGTATTTTAATAATTACTAGGAGGTTGCAGTATGCTTAAATCAAACTATGGAGGACAATCAGTAGAACAAGCACTACAACAAGGTTTAAAAGATTTAAATGTTCAAGAGCAACAAGTAAGAATCGATGTAATAAATGAAGGTAAAAAAGGCATTTTTGGTTTTATGAAGCAAGATGCTCGTATTGAATTAACGATTATTGATCCAGAATTAAAAGAGTTTAATTCAATAGAAGATTTAAGAAATCGAAATCAACAAAATGAACAACAAACGCAAGATCTAGATGAAGATACAGAAAGCAACAATATAACAGAAGATAATGAAAATACCGTATCAGAAGATAATTCCAATCATTCTCAGAATGAGAAGAAAAACGCGTTAAATGACATCGCAGACCAAACATTAGAGTATATATTGAATATCATTAAAGAAATGAATATTAATGTAGAAGGGTCTTATAAAATTAAATCTAATACATTGTATATCGATATGTCGTCTGATCAAGCTTCCTATATAATAGGTAAAAGAGGGCAAGTGTTAAATGCCTTACAAACTGTCGGACAAAATTATATGCATCAATATATTAAAGGATATTACACGTTAATATTAGATATTGAATCTTATCGAGCGAAACGTAAAGAAACATTAGAGCAGCTAGCTATAAATATGGCTAAAAAAGCTAAACAAACGAAAAGACCAGTTAAGTTAGAACCAATGTATAACTTCGAAAGAAAGATAATGCATCAGGCATTAAGTAAAGTTGAAGATATCGAAACATACTCTGAAGGAAGAGAACCTCATCGATATTTAGTCATCAAGAATAAATGATAATGGTCGGAGTGAGTTATCTCGCTCCGCATTTTTTCGAACAATATATTCGAAAATTGTTACAAAACCATTTACAATCAAAAGAATGAATAGCATGAATGGTGGAGGAGAAAAATAATGGAACTAGATACAATTACAAGTATCTCTACGCCTATGGGTGAAGGCGCAATCGCAATTGTACGTTTAAGTGGTCCGGATGCGATAAGTATCGCTGATAGTATATATAAAGGGAAAAAACAATTATCAGAAGTCGATTCACATACGATTAATTACGGACATATTTTGGATCCTGACAGTGGCGAAATTGTTGAAGAAGTAATGGCGGCTGTTATGAGAGCGCCTAAGACTTTTACAAGAGAAGATATCGTAGAAATTAATTGTCACGGTGGTCTAGTAACTGTTAATCGTGTACTTGAATTAACGTTATCAAATGGAGCAAGAATGGCGGATCCGGGTGAATTTACAAAGAGAGCTTTCTTACATGGTCGTATTGACTTATCACAAGCAGAAGCAGTGATGGATTTCATACGTTCTAAGACGGAACGCGCATCCAAGGTAGCCTTAGGGCAGATGGAAGGGCGTCTAAGTGAACTTATAAAAGGGCTAAGGCAATCTATACTAGAAATACTAGCACAAGTTGAAGTTAATATAGACTACCCTGAGTATGATGACGTAGAAGAAGCAACATCTCAATTTCTATTAAAAGAAGCTGCTAACATAGAGCAAGAAATCGATAAATTATTGAAGACAGGTCAACAAGGGAAAATTATGAGAGAAGGCTTGTCTACAGTAATAGTAGGTAAACCAAACGTTGGTAAGAGCTCAATGCTTAATAATTTAATTCAAGATAATAAAGCAATCGTTACAGAAGTAGCAGGGACGACTAGAGACGTATTAGAAGAATATGTTAATGTTCGTGGTGTGCCTTTACGATTAGTGGATACAGCAGGTATTAGAGAAACAGAAGATATCGTAGAAAAAATTGGCGTTGAAAGATCAAGGAAAGCTTTGTCAGAAGCAGATTTAATATTGTTCGTATTAAATTATAATGAATCACTGACAGAAAGTGATTACCAATTGTTTGAAGCTATTAAAAATGAAGACTTCATAGTTATTATAAATAAAACAGATTTAGAACAGCACCTTGATATGGATGAGCTGAAAGAGATGATAGGTGACCATCCTATCGTACAGACATCGATGGTAGAACAACAAGGTATTGAAGAGTTAGAACAAAAGATATCAGAATTATTCTTTGGTGGACAAGTTCAGTCACAAGACATGACTTATGTATCTAATTCAAGACATATTGCACTGTTAAAAGACGCGAAGTCTTCAATTAATGACGCAATTCATTCAGCTGAAGAAGGCATTCCAATAGATATAGTACAAATTGATTTAATCAAAACTTGGGAATTGCTAGGTGAAGTTATAGGTGAAGAAGCAAGTGAATCACTTATTGACCAATTGTTTAGCCAATTCTGTTTAGGAAAATAAAAGGAGGAAAAATTTTGACACAAAAATATGATGTTATTGTTGTCGGAGCAGGGCACGCTGGTGTAGAAGCAGGATTAGCTTCAGCGAGACGTGGCGCAAAAACTTTAATGCTTACAATTAACTTAGATAGTGTAGCGTTTATGCCATGTAACCCATCAGTTGGTGGTCCAGCAAAAGGTATAGTTGTAAGAGAAATTGATGCACTTGGTGGACAAATGGCTAAGACAATTGATAAAACACACATCCAAATGCGTATGTTAAACACTGGTAAAGGTCCAGCAGTACGCGCATTACGTGCTCAAGCAGATAAAGTATTATACCAAGAAGAAATGAAACGTGTATTAGAAGATGAGCCTAACCTTGATATTATGCAAGGTATGGTAGAACGTTTAATTATAGAAGATGATGTAGTAAAAGGCGTGGAAATGGTTATCGGCACTCAATATCTAGCTGATTCTGTTGTATTAACAACTGGTACATTTTTACGTGGTGAAATTATTTTAGGTAACTTAAAATATTCAAGTGGTCCAAACCATCAAATGCCTTCAATCACATTAGCAGACCATTTAAGAGATTTAGGTTTCGACATAGTTCGTTTCAAAACTGGAACACCACCTCGTGTTAATGGTGGCACAATTGATTACAGTAAGACTGAAATTCAACCAGGTGATGATGTAGGTAGAGCATTTAGTTATGAAACGACAGAATATATTTTAGACCAATTACCATGTTGGTTAACTTATACGAATGAACAAACACATAAAGTGATTGATGACAATTTACATCTATCAGCAATGTATTCAGGCATGATAAAAGGTACTGGCCCAAGATACTGTCCTTCAATTGAAGATAAATTCGTAAGATTTAACGATAAACCAAGACACCAATTGTTCTTAGAGCCTGAAGGTCGTAAAACTCAAGAAGTTTATGTACAAGGTTTATCTACAAGCTTACCTGAAGAAGTACAACGTAAAATGTTAGAAACAATACCGGGACTTGAAAAAGCAGATATGATGAGAGCCGGTTATGCTATTGAATATGATGCAATTGTACCTACACAATTATGGCCGACATTAGAAACTAAATTAGTTAAAAACTTATTTACTGCAGGTCAAATTAACGGAACTTCTGGTTATGAAGAAGCGGCTGGTCAAGGTTTAATGGCTGGTATTAATGCGGCAGGAAAAGTATTAGGTAAAGAAGATGTTGTATTACGTCGTTCTGATGCTTATATCGGTGTATTGATTGATGACTTAATAACAAAAGGCACAAATGAACCATATCGTCTATTAACATCACGTGCTGAACACCGTTTATTGTTGAGACATGATAATGCCGATTTAAGATTAACAGATATCGGTTACGAAATTGGTATGATTTCAGAAGAACGTTATGCTAAATTCAATCAAAAACGTGAAAGTATCAAAGCTGAACAAGAGAGATTACAATCTATTCGTATTAAGCCGAATGAACATACACAAAGTGTTATTGAAAGCCGTGGAGGTTCAGCACTTAAAGATGGTATATTAGCTTTAGATTTATTACGTAGACCAGAAATGGATTACAATGCTATCATGGAAATCTTACAAGAAACTTCTCCAGTTAATGAAGACATCCAAGAACAAGTTGAAATTCAAACGAAATATGAAGGTTACATTCAAAAATCATTAGCTCAAGTTGAGAAAGTTAAACGTATGGAAGACAAAAAAATACCTCTGAATATTGACTATGATGCAATCAATAGTTTAGCTTCTGAAGCAAGAGAAAAACTTAAAGAAGTTAACCCGTTAGATATTGCACAAGCATCTCGTATTTCAGGTGTTAACCCAGCAGATATATCTATCTTACTTGTTTATATTGAACAAGGTAAAATCCAGAAGGTGGACTAAAATGAACGAACAAACTTTTATCAACTCATTAAAAGATTCAGGTATTACACTTACTGATCAACAATTAAAACAATTTGAGACATATTTTGAAATGTTAGTTGAGTGGAATGAAAAAATTAACTTAACAGCAGTAACAGAAAAAGAAGAAGTGTATTTAAAGCACTTCTTTGATTCTGTGACACCTGCTTTTTATGTAGATTTTAATGAAATCGAATCTATTTGTGATGTAGGAGCTGGAGCCGGTTTTCCAAGTATTCCACTTAAAATTATATATCCACACTTACAAATAACGATTGTAGATAGCTTAAATAAACGTATTAAGTTTTTAAATGAATTAGCTAATAAACTTGAAATAGATAAAGTGAATTTTGTACATGATAGAGCAGAAAAGTTTGGCAAAGGACAATACCGTGAAAGCTTTGATTTAGTAACGGCACGCGCTGTAGCAAGATTATCTGTATTGAGTGAGTTGTGTTTACCACTAGTTAAAAAAGGCGGGCAGTTTGTTGCATTAAAAGGTTCTCAAGGCGATGAAGAATTAGACGATGCACAGTTTGCAATTTCAGTGTTAGGTGGAAAATTAAATAAAGTTTATGAATTTAAACTTCCATTAGAAGAAAGCACAAGGCAAATAATTGCGATTGATAAATTTAAACAAACACCTAAGAAATATCCAAGAAAACCAGGAACACCTAATAAAGAACCTTTAACAAAATAATTTCCTGGGAAATACGTAAGAATGAAAGTGGGTAGATTGAAATGAAAAAACCTTTTTCTAAATTATTTGGACTTAAAGACAAAGAATTAGAACACATAGAAGAAGCAAGAAATGAAGGCAACGTCGCGATAATTTCAACAGAAAAAATTGTGCCTAACCGTTATCAACCGAGAAAAGTTTTTGATGAGTCAAAGATAAAGGAATTAGCGCAGTCTATTAAAGAACATGGATTGTTACAACCAATTGTAGTTCGTCCAATAGAAGAAGGTATGTATGAAATTATTGCAGGTGAACGCAGATTTCGCGCAATTAAACATAACGATCTACCTGAAACTGAAGCCATCATAAAGCCCTTAAATGATAAAGAAACTGCAGCTGTCGCACTTATAGAGAATATTCAACGTGAAAATCTTTCAGCTATAGAAGAAGCAGAGGCTTATAGAAAATTACTTGATTTAGAAGGAATAACACAACAAGACTTAGCTGTAAGCATGGGGAAAAGCCAATCATTCATAGCGAACAAATTAAGATTGTTAAAACTATCAGAGCCCATCGTCATATCATTACAAAAAGGTGAAATTACTGAAAGACATGCAAGAGCTTTGTTGGGATTAGAAGATGAAGAACAACAAGATGTCTTAACGGCTATTCAGTCACAAAATTTAAATGTTAAGCAAACTGAAGATCGTGTGAAAAAAATACGAGGATCTGAAAAAGTAAAAGCTAAACAATTTCAATTTGAACAAGATATAACTGAAGCAATTGATGCACTTGGACAAAGTATTAAAAATGTTGAAAAAGAAGGCATCAAAGTAAAACGTATAGATGAAGAACATAAAGACTTTTATGAAATTACGATTAAAGTTTATAAAAGGAATTCTTAAATATAATATATGAATTATGACTACCACCAAATTATTTATTATTTTGGTGGTAGTTTTTTATTATTACTTATCCAATCGTATAAGTAGTGATTAATTATTTTTAAGTATTGTTTTTTACTAATATATAATTTATACTTTGATTTGAAAGCGTTTGCAAACAAAAGGGGGATTTTGCATGATAACATTTTTAGTATCAATTGCTTTGTTAGTTATAGGGTATTTTACATATGGTAAATATATTGAAAAAATGTTTGGTGTTAAAGAGGAGCGTCCGACTCCTGCTCATGACCAACGTGATAATATTGATTATGTTCCTATGTCGACGAATAAGAACTCATTAATACAATTGTTGAATATAGCAGGTGTTGGACCGATATTTGGACCTATTATGGGTGCTTTATATGGTCCAGTTGCGTTTTTATGGATTGTTCTTGGATCAATTTTTGCAGGAGCAGTGCATGATTATTTAACAGGTATGATTTCTATACGTAATAAAGGGGCTCATTTACCTGAATTGGCGGGTAAATTTTTAGGTAATGTTATGAAACACCTTGTAAACGTGTTTACATTGTTATTGTTATTACTTACAGGGACAGTTTTTGTTACGAGCCCGGCGTTACTTTTACATTCGTTAATGGACGGTAGAATAGCTTTAGGTATTATTATATTTGTGATTTTCTTATATTATTTCTTATCAACAGTTTTACCGATTGATAAAATTATTGGTAAAGTTTATCCGATATTTGGTTTTATTCTAATGATTTCAGCTGTTGGTATTTTCATTAGATTGTTGATGACTGGTGCAGAAATTCCTGAATTAACGTTGAAGAATATGCATCCTGATTCAGCGCCTATCTTCCCACTATTATTCTTTACGATTACTTGTGGGGCTTTATCAGGTTTCCATGCTACTCAATCTCCAATCATTTCTAGAACGACAAATCGTGAGAAAAATGGTCGTATGATATTCTATGGCATGATGATTGCAGAAGGAATTATTGCTATGATTTGGGCTGCTGCTGCTATGAGTTTATTCGGTGGTTATGGTGGACTTCAAGAAGTACTAGCAAAAGGGGAAGCGGCTCTTGTAGTGAGTGAAGCATCTACTATGTTACTAGGCTCAGTATTTGGCACGCTTGCAATATTAGGGGTTATTGTATTGCCAATTACTAGTGGTGATACGTCGTTTAGAAGTGCGAGAATGATTCTTGCTGATTATTTCAACTTCAGTCAAAAGCAAGTTTGGAAACGATTCGCAATAGCAATTCCAATGTTTGTGATTAGTTTTATTCTAACTACAGTAGATTTCACAATATTATGGAGATACTTCTCGTGGGCTAACCAAACAACTGCAACTGTGGCGTTATGGATTGGTACGATGTATCTATTGTTATCTAATAAGAACTTCTATGTAGCTTTAATACCGGCACTCTTTATGACGTGGAATATATTCACATATATTTTAAGTCAGCCAATTGGTTTAGGTATAGATTTATCGCTTAGTTATTGGTTATCAGCTGGCTTAACGATACTATGGACGATGTATTTCTATTATATATATCGTAAAAATAGTGAAACAGAATTTGAAATTGATCATCAAATTTTATCACCAACAGCACCTAAATATTAATATAAAAGCAGAACCTTTCGATCTCCACCGAAAGGTTCTGCTTTTTTGTTACGTATTTATTTAATATAGGTAAGGGGCTGCCATATAATACTCGCTCAAAAATACTATATGGCAGTGTGCTATTAACTTGGGCTAATAGCAAATGCTCGGACAGGGAATCCGGGGGCATTTTTAGGTTTTGGACTAATGGCTAAAATGACTGAACCACGTGTTGGTAGTTCATCTAATCCGGTTAACAGTTCTATCTGAAATGTATCTAAACCGAGCACATAACGTTCACCTACGATGTCGTTATGTTTACGGATATCAATAGAGGCATCTGTATCGAACGTTTCATGTCCTATTGATTTTATTTTTCTTTCTTCGAATAAATATTTCAAGGCATCTAATGACCAACCTGGTAGATGCTCGTTTCCATCTGCATCTCTATTTTCAAATTGTTCTTTATCTGGCCAACGTTTAGACCAATCACTTCTAAAAGCGACAAATGTATCTTGTTCAATTTGACCATTCTCAGCTTCCCATTTAAGGATATGTTCTTTTGTTAATCTAAAGTCTGCATCTTGTTCAACTTCTTTTGAGAAGTCTAGTACTATTAAAGGTAAGACCGTTTCTTGTAAACCTAATTCATGTAGATAACGTTTATGTTCTACAAAATGAATAGGGGCATCTATATGTGTGCCATATTGTGTTGCAAATTGCCAAGATTGAGCAAAGAATCCATCATCTTTCACTTGATATAAAGTTTTCGTTTCAGCATTTTCAAATGATGAAAAATGTGGAGATTCAGAATCAAAAGTATGCGTTAAATCGACCCATTTATATTTCTTTAGTTGGCTCAGTGATTCCCACAATGGATATGACATAACATCACCTCTTATTTTGATTAATTTGGTTGTTTGACTGTGTTATCTTGACGTAGCTTTTCAACTGAACGAACAAGCACATTTAAAGCTTCTTTAACTTCGTCTTCTTTTCTTGTTTTTAGACCACAATCTGGGTTAACCCAGAATAATGAACGATCAATTTCTTTAAGTGCTCTATTGATAGCAACTGTAATTTCTTCTTCTGTTGGAATACGCGGGCTATGAATATCATAAACGCCTAAACCAATACCTAAATCATATGTGATGTCTTCGAAATCTTGAATTAAATCACCGTGACTTCTAGAAGTTTCTATGGAAATAACATCCGCATCTAGTGATTTAATAGCATGAATGATTTGTCCGAACTGAGAATAGCACATATGCGTATGAATTTGCGTTGAGTCTTGAACAGATGATGTTGATAATTTAAATGAATGTACTGCTTTATCTAAATAATCTTCATGATATTCTGAACGAAGCGGTAAGCCTTCTCGTAATGCTGGTTCATCAACTTGTATAATTTTAATACCTGCGTCTTCAAGTGCTAGCACTTCCTCGTTAATAGCAAGCGCGATTTGGTCTTGTACTTCACGTCTTGGAATATCAACACGCTCAAATGACCAGTTTAAAATTGTAACAGGTCCAGTAAGCATACCTTTAACTGGTTTATCCGTTAAACTTTGTGCATATAATGTTTCATCAACTGTTAATGGAGCTGTCCATTTAACATCACCGTATATGATTGGTGGTTTTACAGCACGTGATCCATAAGATTGAACCCATCCAAACTTAGTTACTAAGAAGCCATTTAACTTTTCACCAAAGAATTCAACCATATCATTACGTTCGAATTCACCATGAACAAGTACGTCTAAGCCAATGTCTTCTTGAATTTCAATCCAACGTTTAATTTCATTTTCAAGGAACTCTTGATACTGTGCATCAGTAATTCTATTGTTCTTCCAGTCAGCACGATATTTTCTTACTTCCCTAGATTGTGGGAAAGAACCAATCGTAGTTGTAGGTAGGTCAGGTAATTTTAATAATTGATCTTGTAATACTTTTCTCTCTTTAAATGGTGTTGCACGCTCTGATTTAACAGCTTCATAATCATATTCTAATTGTTTGAATGATTGACCTTCAAAACGTTCAAATTGTTCTTTTAATTGGTTATATAAAGTATCATCTTGTTCATTAAATAATTGTTTTAATGCGTATAATTCATCTAATTTTTCTGTAGCGAAACTTAAACCATCGCGTATTGAATCATCTAAAGTTTCTTCTTCTAATGTAACTGGTACGTGTAATAAAGAAGATGAAGGTTGAATAACAAGTTCGTCAGTATAAGATTGTAAAGTTTCAATCAATGATTTCTTTTCTTCAATATTAGCTGACCAAACGTTTCGACCGTCTACAATTCCAGCAAATAAAGCTTTTTCTTTAGGGAATAGTCCGTCTTGGATTTGTTTTAAGTTATAACCATTATCATGAACGAAGTCTAACCCAAATCCGTATACAGGTAATTTACCAACGAAATTCAAATCAACGCGTTCAAAGTATGTTTGTAATACGATATTAGTTGAAGCAGCTTCTTTATTAAAGAAGGCATATGCTTCTTCTGTGATCTCTTGTAATTCATTAGCTTTATCTGTAACAAGAATAGGTTCATCTACTTGTATATATTCAGCACCAGCTTCTGTTAACGTTTGGAATAATTCTTTATATAAAGGTAGTAATGTTCTGACTTTCTCATCAAAAGTTTGGTTTCCGCCTTTTGAAAGTGCAACGTAAGTGATAGGTCCTAAAATAACTGGATGAGTATTTACACCTAATTCTTTTGAAAAATTAAATTTATCTAGTAATACATTACGATTTAATTGAGGTGTTACATTATCCCATTCAGGAACGATGTAGTGATAGTTAGTATTAAACCATTTAATTAAAGCACTAGCTACATGCTCTTTGTTACCTCTAGCAATATCAAATAGTAAATCATCATCTACTTCGCGACCTTGAAAACGTTCTGGAATGATATTAAATAATAATGATGTATCTAAAACATGGTCGTAAAGTGAAAAGTCACCAACAGGTATTTGATCAACATGATGATTTTGTTGGATTGTTAAAATTTCTTTGTGTAAATCTTGTAATGTTTGATCAAGTTCAGTTTTGTCTATTTTATTTGACCAATAACTTTCAATTGCCTTTTTCCATTCTCTTTTCTTACCTAGTCTTGGGAATCCTAAATTTGCTGTTTTAATTGTCATAATATTGCCTCCTTAGATTGTGTACCAGTTCTGGATTTTGAATACTGTGCAAGTTCAACTGTAATATCATATTTTAAAAATGGTGTGACTAAATACAGACCATTAAAATATTGGTGAATCGTGTCGATTAATTCTTTACTTAAACTTATGCTAAGTGCTCTAGTTGCCTCTCTATCATGTTTGACTTTTTCAAAGGCATTAAGAACACCTTCAGATAATTTGATACCGGGTACTTCGTTGTGTAAAAACAGTGCGTTATTATAGTTGGTTATTGGCATCACTCCTATAAATATTGGTGCATCTAGATGTTTAGTTGCTTCGTATATTTCTTTTATTTTTTCAGGTTCATAAACAGGTTGAGTAATAAAATATTCAATGCCTGAATCTAGTTTTTTCTCTAGTCGTTTCACTGCTGGTTCTAATCTTCGAACGTTTGGATTAAATGCTCCAGCTACTGAGAAATTTGAATTCCTTCTTAGCGATGCTCCGTCTGCGTTAATACCTTGATTAAACTGTTGTATAATTTCTGCTAAACCATTTGAATTAACATCGAATACGCTTGTTGCACCTGGGAAATTCCCTACTTTAGAAGGGTCTCCTGTGATTGCTAAAATATCATTAATTCCTAAAAGCGATAGCCCCATTAAATGAGATTGTAGACCGATTAAGTTTCTATCTCGACAAGCTAAGTGTACGAGGGGTCTAATTTTATAGTTTTGTTTAATAATACTTGCTGCAGCAATGTTAGAAATTCTAACGCTAGCTAAAGAATTATCAGCAAGTGTTATCGCTTCTACTTCAGCATCTTCTAAAGCTTTAACACCTTTGAAAAACTTGTCTGTATCTAGATGCTTTGGTGTATCTAATTCAACGATAACGGTAGGTTTTTGGCTAACGAGTTCGGTAATGCTAGGTTCTTGTTTATCTTGTTTTTGATATTTCTTTGTTTCTATCGGTATTACATTTTTATGATGTACAGGCTTTAAATCTTTTACGACTTCTTTGATTTTCTTAATGTGTTCTGGCGTAGTACCACAGCAACCACCGATAAGGCGGACACCTTGATTTACAAGTTCTTTAGCAGATTTTGAAAAGTATTCAGCGTTATTGCTATACTTAAGTTCATTTTCTTCTAAATCAAGTAAGCTTGCGTTTGGATAACATGAAAGATATGCATCTTTAGGAATATCAATATGTTTATAAGTTTGAATCATATGATAAGGTCCATGGTGACAATTCAGTCCAACAATATCTGCTCCTGCATCGAGTAAAGACTGCAAAGCATCTGGTATAGGTGTACTATTTCTTAAGAAATTCGTGTTGCTTGCTGTTAATTGAGCTATAATCGGTAAGTCATATTTTGCTCTAGTATCTTTTAATACAGCGAGTAATTCTTCTAAGTCGTAATATGTTTCAAAAAGTATGCCATCCACACCTTCATTTACTAAAGTCTCAATTTGTATTTCTGTATGGTATTGAATGGACTCAATGGATAAGTCACTTTTTCTTATGTTTCGAAAACCACCAACAGTTCCTAGTATGAATGTGTCTTCATTGCTTGCTCTTTTAGCGATGCGTACTGCTTCTTTGTGTATATCTTTGACGCGGTGCTCTAAATTATATATTTGCAATTTTTCAAAGTTAGCACCGTATGTGTTGGTTTGAATAACATCAGCTCCTGCTTCTATATAGGAGCGATGTATTTTTTCTATCTTTTTTGGATGTGTTAAGTTATAGCTTTCTGGACAAGTATCTAATCCTTCTGAATAAAGGATTGTACCCATTGCTCCGTCAGCTATTAAGATACGGTTCTTCAACGCCTCTTTCATCTTCATATATAGCCTCCTTTAATGCCCAATCGATATCTGTAATCAATTCTTTGACATCTTCTAATCCGACTGAGAGTCTGAACAAACCGTTAGTAATACCACGCTCTGCTCTAATTTCTTCTGGTATTGCAGCGTGACTCATTGTAGCAGGATGAGAAAGTATCGTTTCGACACCACCTAAACTAACTGAAACAAGTGGAATATTGAGATGATCTACAAATGACTGTGCTTTTGACTCGTCTTTAAGTCTAAATCCAATAACAGCACCACCATTTTTAGCTTGTCTTAGGTGTGTGTCATTAGTAATTGGATAATAAACAGTTTCAATCGCTTCATTTGTTATTAAATATCTATATATTTGTTCAGCATTATGAACACTTTGTTTAAATCGAATTGGTAATGTTTTTAAATGCTTCGCAAGTGTCCATGAATCGTACACACTTAGACCTGATCCTGTTCCATTTTGAATGAGATAAATATCTTCTTTTAATTTAGGATCATTCACGACAACTGCTCCTGCAATCAAATCACTATGGCCGCCTAAAAACTTAGTAGCAGAGTGAACAACGATGTCAGCGCCTAATTTAAGAGGTGACTGTCCAAGTGGTGTCATAAATGTGTTATCAACTGCCAATAGTGCATCGTTACGTCGTGCTATCTGTCCAACTCCATCAATATCTGTCACTTTAAATAGTGGATTGGAAGGTGTTTCAACGTAGATGAGCTTTGTATTAGGTTGAACTGCGTTTTCAACTTGGTTTAAATCAGTCTGGTCAACTGTTGTAAATTCGATTTTAAATTTTTTAAGAATTTGTTCGGTTAGTCTAAAAGTACCGCCGTATACATCATCCGGCAAAATAACATGGTCGCCAGGTTCTAATGTGAGAAACACTGCAGTGATAGCTGCAATTCCTGAACTAAAAGCAAATCCATACTGACCGTCTTCTAATTTAGCTAATTTTTCTTCTAGCAACTTTCTATTTGGATTTCCACTTCTTGCATAATCAAATTCTTGATTTTCACCTAGTGTATGTTGGTGAAATGTTGATGAATAATATAATGGTTGGTTACTTGATAAATGTTCATGTCCGCGAGTTGAGTCTAAAATTAATGAAGTTTCTTTTGAATAGCTCATAATGACACTCCTTCTTTTTTTGATTTTTTCAGAGCTTGAAGTATGTCTTGGTAGATGTCTTCGTAATCTTCAATTCCTATTGATAGACGAAGTAAGTATTCATCAATGCCACGTTTGTCTTTTTCTTCATCAGCCATATCAACATGCGTTTGCGTATACGGGAAAGTGATGAACGTTTCTGTACCACCTAGGCTTTCAGCAAAAATACATAAATCTATATTTTGTAAAAATCGATCTACGCTATAGTCTTGTTTCAATCTGATGCTTAACATGCCTGTTCTTCCTGAATAAAGAACTTCTTCTATGCTGTTTACTGATTGAAGTGACTCAGCTAATTTTCGAGCGTTTTCTGTAGCACGGTCTAATCTTAGATGTAAGGTTTTCAAACCACGTACTAGTAAATAACTATCGAACGGTGAAAGTGTAGCGCCGATCATATTGTGAAATTGTCCGAGTAATTCACCTAAGTTATCATCTGCTACTGTTACAACACCTGCTAATACATCATTGTGTCCGCTTATATATTTAGTAGCAGAATGTAAAACGATATCTGCACCATCTTTTAATGGAGTTGATAGATACGGTGTTAAAAATGTATTATCAATGATTGTTAAAATGTTATGTTCTTGGGCTATTGCATACAATGGATCTAAATCAACCGAGAACATTAACGGGTTTGATATTGGTTCGATAAAGAATGCTCTAGTATTTTCAGTTAAAGAAGCATTTACTTCATCAATATTTGAAAAATCGATGTATTTAAATTTAATATTGTATTGTTTCTCATAAAATTCAAAAAGTCTAAATGTGCCACCATATAAATCAAAAGAAACAAGTATTTCATCATTTGGTTTAAATAAGTTACAAATCAATTGAATGCTAGCCATACCACTTGAAGTTGCAAATGAGTATTTTCCACCTTCAAGTTTTGCAAAAGCTTCTTCAAATTGTGAGCGAGTTGGGTTTTTAGTTCTTGTATAATCAAATCCAGTAGAACAACCTAATTTTTCGTGTTGATAAGCTGTAGAAAGATAAATTGGATTTGTTGTTGCTCCCGTTCGATCTTTTGTTAATGAAATTTGAGCGAGTTGAGTAGATTTCATAATTGCCTTCCTCCCTAATTAAATATAAAAATAAAAAAAGCTTCCGTCCTTTAAACCCGAAATGATTCGGATGTAAAGGACGAAAGCTTAGCTCGCGGTACCACCTTTGTTTGTAATGACATTGCTGACATCACCTCTATAAGTACGCCATCTCTTAATAAAATATACAGTGGCAGAAAAGGAATAGTACAAAAAATTTCCAGTACGCCATCAATATAAGAGATTTTAATACTGTATCGCTATAACGGGCGATCCCGTTGACACCTCAATATCGATGCCACCACTCCAAGGCCATTTTCAATCTTTCTTTCAATATTCCCTTTCAGCAAATAGGAACTCTCTGTTAATTGCAGTGCTAAGATTTACTTTCCTTTTTATCGTGCTTTTAATTATTATTTCGTTGTTGATATATTACACTTTACTATGCGCTTATTTTTTTGTCAACAACTTTTCTGAATATTTTAATTTATCCGTTAATTTTTCTTTTGTGCATAAGGTGTTTAAAATTGTTATAATTTAGTGTGCATGTTTTACGTGAAACAAATTAAAGGATAGACGCGGTGATGAAATGAAAGAAAGAAATTATGAATTAACTCAAAAAATTTCTTATAACCATAGTAGTGATCAAATTATTGAAATTCCATTAGATAAATTAAGAAGAAATCCTTATCAACCACGACAGTTTTTTGATGAAGTAGCATTACAAGATTTAACCCAATCCATTTCACAGCATGGTGTGTTACAACCTATCGTCGTCAGAGAAACGATTAAAGGGTACGATATTGTTGTAGGTGAAAGGCGTTTTCGGGCTAGTCAATTAGCCGGTAAGCAGACTGTCCCAGCAATTATTAAAGACTTAACAGATGAAGAAATGCTAGAATTAGCCATTATCGAAAATCTGCAACGAGAAAATTTAAAACCTTTAGAAGAAGCGAAAAGTTATGCGACGATGATGAAAGAATTAAACTTGAGACAACAGCAAGTTGCTGATAGATTAGGTAAGTCACGATCATACATCGCAAATGTCTTAAGGCTACTTAATCTGCCACCAAGTGTTAAAAATATGATTAATGAAGATCAGTTATCTAGTGCACATGGAAGAACGCTACTAGGTTTAGAAAAAGAACATAACATTGTTGAAGTGGCCAAAAAAGTCATCAAAGAACATATGAGTGTTAGGGCGTTGGAAGAGCATGTGAAGCTCTTAAATGAAAAAGGAAAACCAAAAAGTAAAGCTCATCAAAATAAGCCGCAATTTATTATGAAACATGAGTATCAATTAAAAGAAAAATTTGGAACTAATATTGATATTCATAAAACGAAAAAGTCTGGCAAGATATCACTTGAATTCAATTCAGAATCTGAGTATAAAAGAATAATAGAATTATTGTTAGAACAGTAAAGAGGTGCAAAATTGAAAAAAATAAACAACATCATCCATAAATTAATTGATCCATTTATGAACCCTGACAATTGGCAGAAATGGATAGAACAGATATTTATTGGCTTATTTTATATTATACTCGCGTTTATAATCATTAAAATATTGCATAAATTAATAGAAAAATTCTTCACTACTAAATATGGAACGAAGCGGGTAGGGAAGTCTAACAAACGTGCAAAAACAATGGTAAACTTATTACAGAATGTAGTTTCATACGTAGTTTGGTTTATTGTTGCTACAACTATCTTAAGTAATTTAGGGATTAGAGTAGAAAGTATCATTGCCGGAGCTGGAGTAGTCGGTTTAGCAATCGGTTTTGGTGCACAAGCATTAGTAAAAGATGTCATAACAGGATTCTTTATTATATTTGAAAATCAATTTGACGTCGGAGATTATGTAAAAATTAATACGACTGGGACAACAGTAGCAGAAGGTACTGTACAATCTATTGGTATGCGATCAACAAGAATCTTATCCTTTGAAGGAGATTTAACAATCTTACCAAATGGAACTATGAACGAAATAGTAAACTTCTCAATTCACAATGGTATGGCTATTGTAGAAATACCTGTTTCTATTAAAGAAGATCTAGATAAAGTAGAACAAAAATTAGAAGTGTTTTTACCAACTATAAAAGAAAAATATGCAATTTTTGTTAATGAACCTGAAATATTAGGAGTAGAAACTGTAACAGCAGGTGAAGCTACTATAAAAATTGCAGGAGAAACAGAACCAAACGCACATGGTACAGGTGCACGTATTTTAAGAAGAGAAATAAAATCATTCTTCGATAAAGAAGGCATACAATCACCAATACCAACTATGGTTTCATATAATCCAAATAATATTCAATAAATATCTAAAATGGAGGCTGTTTCATGATAAAATCATATGACTTAAATGATATTGTAGAAATGAAAAAACAACATGCATGTGGCGTCAATAGATTTAAAATCATAAGATTGGGAGCAGACGTTAGAATTAAATGTGAAGGTTGTTCACGTAGTATAATGTTACCAAGGCAAGAATTTGATAAAAAAATCAAAAAAATATTAGAAAAAGGACAAGGTGAATAAAATGGCATTAACAGCTGGTATCGTAGGTTTACCAAACGTTGGGAAATCTACATTATTTAACGCAATAACAAAGGCGGGAGCATTAGCGGCAAACTATCCTTTCGCTACAATTGATCCAAACGTTGGTATCGTAGAGGTGCCGGATCATCGTTTACAAGAATTAACTAAATTAGTTAAACCAAAGAAAACAGTACCAACTGCTTTTGAATTTACAGATATAGCAGGTATCGTTAAAGGTGCTTCTAAAGGTGAAGGATTAGGGAATAAATTCTTATCACACATCCGTGAAGTAGATGCTGTATGTCAAGTTGTACGTGCATTTGAAGATGAAAATGTTACGCACGTTTCAGGTAAAGTAGACCCAATCGATGACATAGAAGTTATTAATATGGAATTAGTGTTAGCTGACTTAGAGTCAGTAGAAAAACGCTATGAAAGAGTCGCGAAAATGGCGAAACAAAAAGATAAAGAAGCTGTTGCCGAAGAAAAAATATTAGCAAAAATTAAAGAAACATTAGAAAATAATGAACCAGTAAGAAGCATAGAGTTTACAGCCGAAGAAAAAACTATTTTAAAACACTTAAGCTTATTAACAGCAAAACCTATGTTATATGTAGCAAACGTAGCTGAAGATGAAGTAGCAAATCCTGAAGACAATGAATATGTGAAACAAATCAAAGAATACGCAGATAATGAAGGGTCAGAAGTTATTGTTATTTCAGCGAAAATAGAAGAAGAACTTGCAACATTAGATGATGAAGACCGTGAAATGTTCTTAGAAGATTTAGGTGTAGAAGAAGCAGGTCTAGATAAATTAATACGAGCTTCATATAACCTATTAGGATTAGCAACATACTTTACAGCAGGTGAACAAGAAGTAAGAGCATGGACATTTATAGAAGGTATGACAGCCCCACAATGTGCTGGAATTATTCATACAGACTTCGAAAGAGGATTTATTAGGGCAGAAACAGTAAGTTATGATGACTTATTAAGTAATAATGGCATGGTTGGAGCTAAAGAAGCGGGCAAAGTTAGACTTGAAGGTAAAGACTATTTAATGAAAGACGGAGACGTCGTTCACTTCAGATTTAACGTGTAAAAAATGATTGTAAAAAGTAATGCTGTGTGCTATAATTCTTGATTGTGAGTAATGAAAATTATTCCTTGCTTAATACAAAAGATATTAAGCCGCATAGACCACAAGGAGGTGTAAATTGATGAGAACATATGAAGTAATGTACGTAGTACGTCCAAATATCGAAGACGAAGCTAGAAAAGCTTTAGTTGAGCGTTTCAAAGGCGTTTTATCTTCAAACGGTTCAGAAATCATCGAAGAAAAGGATTGGGGTAAACGTCGTTTAGCTTATGAAATCCAAGACTTCGCAGAAGGTTTCTACAATATCGTTAGAATTAAGGCTGAAAATGATGAAGCAATCAATGAATTTGATCGTTTATCAAAAATCACTGGCGATATCATTCGTCACATTGTCGTACGCGAAGATGAAAAATAATTTTAATTTTTAAGATATGGGGGAGATTAAATGATTAATCGTGTTGTATTAGTCGGTCGGTTAACTAAAGATCCGGAATACAGAGTAACACCCTCAGGCGTTCAAGTTGCTACTTTTACTTTAGCTATTAATCGTACTTTTACGAATCAGCAAGGTGAAAGAGAAGCTGACTTTATCAACTGTGTCGTTTTTAGACGTCCCGCAGAGAATGTAAACAATTACTTATCTAAAGGTAGTCTTGCAGGTGTTGAAGGTCGTTTACAATCTCGTAGCTACGAGAACCAAGAAGGTCGTCGTGTTTATGTAACTGAAGTTGTTTGTGATAGCGTTCAATTCCTTGAACCTAAAGGCGCAAACCAACGTCAATCAGGTAATGATAACCAATCATACAACCAGAAAAATAATAACGAATTCCAAAACTATGGACAAGACTTTGGCGGTAACCAACAAGGCCAAAAAGCACCTTCAAATCAACAACAGTCAAATAATAATCAACAATCAAGTAACCCATTTGCAAATGCTAATGGACCAATTGATATCAGTGATGATGATTTGCCGTTCTAAACAGTTGATTTAAACGTTTATATATAAACTTAACGAGAAGGGAGGAACACAATCATGGCAGGTGGACCAAGAAGAGGTGGTCGTCGTCGTAAAAAAGTTTGCTATTTCACAGCAAATGGTATTACACATATCGACTACAAAGATACAGATTTACTTAAGAAATTTATCTCAGAAAGAGGTAAAATCTTACCACGTCGTGTAACAGGTACTTCAGCGAAATACCAACGTAAGCTTACAATAGCTATTAAACGTTCACGTCACATGGCTTTATTACCATACGTTAAAGAAGAACAATAATATTTAATGTATACAAAACCCTCTAGCAATCAGGCTAGAGGGTTTTTTTGTGTTCGGATTTATGAAAAGTATAACACTATATTTCTAATTCACTAATAATAGTCGAATTTAGAATATAATTGGTTTGGTATTTTTCGCTTAAAAATTTTATAAAATGAAGTAATTCTTTTGGTTCTATATTGCCGTTAAGAAATTGATCTTTTAATAATAAATACGTTGTTTTTTCTTCTTTATCTGAGATTTTCTTGAAGTATCCCCACATATGGTCATACGTATTTATTATAGAACCTTTAGTTGGCGTAATCTGTTTAGCATTATTTATTTCACTTTTTATTTCGTCTAAAGTGACAGGTGATTTCAACATTTCTCGAATACTTAAATAGTATTTTTGACTGTGCCACATGACTTCATATTTATGCTTAGCCCATAATAATTCACTGTTTTTATTATTTTTCATAATGATTAACCACACCTCTTTTACCTGTAATTAAATCATTCATAATAATCCTCCTAAACATTAATCAAACAGTTGCATCTTGCCGGTATCTTGTCATTTTGCCATTTATAATATAATAATTTAATATATTCTTCGTAAGCTGTGTCTCCGTATATTTTATCATTACCGTAGACGTAAATAGGAGGTAAGTTTTCATCAGAAAAATGACTACGATTTTTATCAATGATTAGTGCTAAATTTGATAAATCTTGTTTAAATGACTCTGATCTTTTTCCACCTCTACGAATATGTTCTTTATTCATCTCTTTTAACAATTGGAAAGTATCTATAATATAAGGATTACCATCATTATAAACATGTTGAACAATTGGATGGTGTATATACTTTGTGTTTCCTTCAATTAGTTCCATATGAGCTAGGCATACTCTAATAATTTGATATAGCTCCAGTATCTGTTTAGATAAGCGTCTATTGTCTAGGTATTTTGCACTGACTCCATGATTCGGACTTACTCTAAATATTTGCATATTAATCACCTAATCTATAAATACCATTTTGAGACTTTTATTTCGTGGTATTTTTAAACTAATACCACAAAATTATAACTATTCGATACCCTATAATAATGGGAAAGAAACTTAATAGTAATTTCCATAGCTATTACACAAAAATATATAAGACGGAAGGACCTCTTGTGAAAGTTGGTAAATAGGTATTTAAATAGATATCAAACCCCTCTAGTTTGGATACTAGAGGGGTTTGATATCTAAAATTTATTAAATCTCAAGTTTTCAATTACATGATTTTCACTCTTATACAATACGAGATCTGATCTGTTTTTAGTTGGTAAAATATTTTTTATTAAGTTCACTTCGTTTATATCTTCCCAAATTTCTGTAGCAATTTTGATTGCTTCTTCTTTAGGTAAATCACGGTATCTGTAGAAATGAGAATCTGGTTTTTGGAAGGCTTCTTCTTGTAGTAATAAGAAGCGATTGAGATACCATTTTTTCATGTTATCTATTGTTGAGTCTAAATAGATTTTATAGTCGATATAGTCGCTTACAAGTTCTTCTTCGTGTGGGTTCACTTGGAAAATGTTTACCCCTTCGATTATAAGGATATCGGGACAATCAACGTAATGATATTGTTCTTTAAGTCTGTCATATGTGATATGTGAATATGTGTATGTTGGTATATTTGGTTCATTTTCTTTTATTTGTTTTAAGTGATCAATAAGTATTTTTGTATCATAACTTTCAGGGAATCCTTTTTTAGAAAGTAAGTCTTTATCAATCAGTTCTTGTTTGGGCATAATATACCCATCTGTTGTGATAAGGTCGACTTTCCAATCAGGATTATATTCTTGGAGTAGGTGTAAGAGTAGTCTTGAAACGGTACTTTTACCTACTGATACGCCACCTGAGACACCAATTATAAATGGTGGTGTATTATTTTTGTTGAGTAATTTTGTATTGATGTTCTGTGAGTAGTCTTTGTGAAATTTAACTTTGTTTGTCAAAAAGTTAATTAACGGCAAATATACTTCGTCTATTTCTGTAGTAGTTAAATTATCATTTAAGCTGATGATTTCATCTAAGTTTAAATGACTGACATCCATGTTTAATTTGAAATCTGTGTTACGCCATTCTTCTTTTGTGAATTTCATAATTTTTTCCTCTACTTTAAGAATTTATCGATTTTTTTTACAGTACTCGTATAGGTTAACATAAAATTTACAAAAATTAACCTATTTATTTTTTAAATCTGCATATATAAAAAATTGAGCAATCTTCATTGCGTGTATATGCTTTTGTAATTGTTTGTATGTCGAGCTTTCTTTATTGTGTTTGATTTGTGCTTTAGATGATTTGTTGATAATAGATTCTATCGGCGGTAAAGCTTCTTCTAGCTTGATTTTATCGTAATACTCAGTTGATGTTATGACACCTTTAGAAGTTTTCAAAGCTTGTATTCTGTTAATTAAAAGCGAGTGTTGAGATGTATTTTCATCAAATTTACCGAGCATCTTTTCACAATTTGTAATAGTAGCGTTTATTGTATTTAAGGCTTCAGAGATTTCGGAAGTTGAGTAAGCCATCATAGATATCCTCGCTTTCCTTTATAGTAATTATATTTAGGAAAAACGACATAGAATAAAAATCAAGTTAAAAAGACATAAAAACAGGCTAGGACATAAATAAATGTCCCAGCCTGATTCTTTATATTGGCAGTAGCTAATTAGAATACAAATGCGCTTATATTAAGCTTTTTCATCTCTAGTCTTACGTCATTTGATTTCCTTCAATTATTCGATTTACAAGCGCTATTGTTCCGGCTCGTTGAAGGGGAGCGTGACCTGATTTTAAATTGTTGTAGAGGATAAATTTTATATTAGTACTATCTATATCATATCTGTCCAACATATTACAAAAAGGATTAAACTGATTTTTCATATCTGATGAGCATAACCTATTTTGTACATAATAGATTTCTGGAACATAGTTTTTTTGTCTAAACAAACTAGTAATAGATAACCTAATAGCATATTTCTTCTTGATTTCTTCTGTTGAATAGTCAGGAAATATAGATGTATAAAGCTTATTTACATTGGTTTGATCATATTTATCAACATAACATTGAGGATTGTTAACAATGGCTTTAGTATCTTTATGTAACGTGGCAAGATACATGGACATAAAACCTCCTGCTGATGAACCATAATAATAGGTGTTTTCAGGTTGGATACTTAGCGTATTTGCAATCATTTGGGCAATATCACTATAATCCATTAAATAATGTCTATCTTCGCTGCCAACACCCCAACCGATTCTCAAGTTATTATTATGAACAGTTCTATCATCAATAAAAATACAACTTGCATTAAAGTCTTCGTGCCATGAATGTCTCATAAAAATTGGTGGCTTACTTTTATTAGGATCGATAGCACCGTTAGAGAAAATAATTAATTGTTCGTTGTTTTCTTTTAAATTCAAATGAATATAGAAGTCGATATTGTCTTTAAGAACTTTAACAGTTTGATTATTGTTTATTATCAAGTCATTGTACTTTATGTTTTCAAAATATAATGTTTCCACTTAATGGAGCACCCCTAATCGTATTTATCTGTGTATGATTAGCTTTTAATATATCAAAGTGGAAATTTGATTTACAATAAAAGCCCATAAATTTACAAAAACTTAACATAAGTCAAAATAATTTGGTAAATTTTGGAACAAAAAACCCAGAAGATATATGTCTTCTAGGTTTTTAAAATATTATATATTGAATAACCTTTGGAAGAAACCTTTTTTCTTTGGTTCTTCTTTTGGAGATTCTTCTGATTGATTACTTTCTGCTGTAAGTGGTACAACTGTTTCATCGTTTGAAGTTTCAGAAGTAGTAGACTCTTCTTTATCATCTTTAGCTTCTTCTTTAACTTCTTCTTTTTCTGAAGACTCTTTAGCAGTTTCTGTAGTTTCTGCAGTTTCTGCTTTAACTTCTTCAGATTGATCAGATTTAGTTTCTGCTGAAGCTTGCTTATTATCGTCATCTTGTTCGTTGTTTTCTTTTGATGCTTCTGCAGCAGCTACAGTTACTTTAGAAGGTGTCTCATCTATATCTTCAGTTTTAACAGATTGAGTTGTAGTCGCTTCAACTTCTTCTTTAGGAGAAGTTTCAGTTTGAATAGTTTCTTTCTCCGCTACGTTAGTATTCTCAGTTGGCTCACTATTTTGAGTTTCTTGTGGCGCTTGTAAAGCTAAAGTTTGTTCTAATTTTTGTTGTGTAATATGTACTTGTTGTAGCATTTCGCCTAACATTTGTCTTTCTCTACGCATATGTTGTACTTCAGTTCTTAATTCATCAATTAATTGTTGAAGTTCAGGCGTTTGTTGAGTAGGTTCATCTTTCACAAGAACTTGTAAGAAATCTTTTTCTTTTTCTAAAGTTTCAAAAGCTTGATCATAACTGTTAGTTTCTTTCACCTTTTCAGCAATTTCTTGGAATAATTCAATATCTTCTTCTTGGAAATCTGTAGCTTCTCTTCCACGATATTCCGTCTTAGAAAGCTGATAACCTCTATCTTCTAAGTGCTGTACAATTTTTCTAACTTGCTTTTCGCTAAGACCAACCTTAGCTGAGAATTCTTTTGTTAACATTTCTATGCCTCATCCTTTATATAACAGTGTTTTCTATAGGTCGGGTTGTCTGCCTACAGACAACCGTCACGCTTCCCTTAATACATTACATGTATTTGTGATAAAGTTCAAGTATTAGTTAAATAATTCGTTATATCCCAATAAGAAATATGCTACTATTTAGGAAAATAGAATAATAAACAATAAATTGGAGCTGTTGTCGATGTCAAAAAATGCAGAGAAAAAAGCTTTTAAACCAATTTGGATTATCATTAGTTTTATTTTACTAATCACAATATTATTATTACCAACACCTAACGATTTACCTATTATGGCTAAGTGCGCACTGGCAATATTAGCTTTTGCCGTCATTATGTGGGTTACAGAAGCTGTTACATATCCAGTATCAGCTGTAATGATTGTTGGTCTTATTGTATTATTAACTGGTTTTAGTCCAGTTCAAGATTTAGCTGATTCATTAGGTAATCCCGCGGTGGATGGTAAAGCTGTTGAAGGAGATGCTTTATTAGGAACGAGTAATGCTTTAAAAATGGCCTTAAGCGGATTTTCAGGATCAGCAGTTGCGCTTGTTGCTGCAGCGCTTTTTCTCGCAACAGCCATGCAAGTGACAAACTTGCATAAACGTTTAGCATTGCAAGTTCTGTCAGTTGTAGGAAATAAGACTAATAGAATTGTTATTGGAGCTATAGTTGTTTCAATAATATTGGCATTCTTTGTTCCTTCAGCTACTGCACGAGCAGGCGCAGTCGTACCTATACTATTAGGTATGATTGCAGCGTTCAATACGTCTAAAAACAGTAAGCTAGCTGCTTTACTGATTATAACGGCAGTCCACTCAGTATCAATATGGAATATTGGTATAAAGACTGCAGCAGCACAGAATATAGTCGCAATCGGATTTATTAATAAATCTATGGGGCAAGATATATCATGGGGCGAATGGTTCTTATATGCAGCACCATGGTCTATTATAATGTCAGTTGTCTTATACTTTGTGATGATTACAATTATTAAACCTGAAGAAAAGGAAATCGAAGGCGGGACAGAATTAGTTAAAAAACAATTAAAAGAACTAGGTCCTATTTCAGCAAGAGAATGGCGACTCATCACTATTTCCGTTTTATTACTATTATTCTGGTCTACAGAAAAATTACTGCATCCTATAGACTCATCTTCCATTACAATCATCGCTTTAGCAATAATGCTTACACCTAAAATAGGAGTATTTACTTGGGAAGATGTCGAAAAGAAAATCCCTTGGGGAACTGTTATTGTATTTGGTATAGGAATATCTTTAGGAACTGTTTTATTAGAAACAACAGCAGCACAATGGTTAAGTGATAAAACATTCGGTTTGATGGGATTAAATCATATGCCTTTAATTGCAATCATTGCTTTAATATCACTATTTAATATTCTTATACATCTAGGGTTTGCGAGTGCAACGAGTCTTTCTTCAGCACTGATTCCTGTATTTATCGCTTTAACACAAACGCTAGATTTAGGAGATCAGTCGATTGGTTTCGTATTAATCCAGCAATTTGTTATTAGTTTTGGTTTCTTATTACCAGTGAGTTCACCACAAAATATGCTCGCATATGGTACAGAGACATTCACAGTAAAAGATTTTATTAAAACAGGTGTACCAATTACCGTCATCGGTTATATATTAATAGTTATAATGAGTATGACTTATTGGAAATGGATAGGAATACTTTAAAATAAAAAGCATCTCACTTAACTGATTATTTCAGTTTGAAAGTGAGATGCTTATTTTTTATAAAATCGTGACAATTACACATTTTAGTTCCTAAAAATGACTATCTATTGATTTTAATATGTTCATCCTATAATAATTGTCCGATGAATACTGCGATAATAATAATTGGTAAAACAAATCTAACTAAGAAATACCAAGTGTTAACGAAGAGTCGTCCTTTTTTACTATCTTGCATATTCAACTCTTTCATAATAGTAGTTTTATCAAAAATGTGACCAACAAATATTGTGACACCGAAAGCTCCGATAGGCATTAAAATGTTAGCTACTAAATAATCCATGTTATCAAAGAATGTACCGACACCAAATGTTAAGTTTTGCAACAATCCATTTGATAAAGCGGAAGGTATCCCAAAAATAAACACAAGCCCGCCAATAATATAAGCCCATTTCTTTCTATAATCATTATTGTTTTTTGTGATGTTTGATATATTTAATTCGAGCAATGATATTGATGATGTAATTGCTGCGAACAAGAACAATAATAAGAATAATAAATAGAATAATGAACCTAAAAACATTTGATCAAAAACTTGTGGTAATATGATGAACAATAATCCAGGACCTTGGTTGGGTTCTAGACCAAAAGCAAAAATAGCTGGGAATATTGCTAGTCCTGCTGCTATTGATACACCGATGTTCATCCATACAATTGCATTAGCACTTTTAACGATATTCGTTTTTCTGTCTAAGTATGAAGCGTATGTCATCATTCCGCATGTACCTAGTGATAAGGCAAAGAAGGATTGACCAAGAGCATATAACACACCTTCAGAGCTTAAATCAGCTATTTTAGGAGTAAGGAAATATTGGATACCCTCTAAAGCGCCGTCTAAAGTTACAGATCGAATGATAATGATTAAAAATGATAAAAACAATAGTGGCATCATGATTTTTGATGCTTTTTCTATGCCTTTTTCTACGCCTTTACTAACAATAATAACGGTGATAAATATAAACGCAAATTGACTTGCTAATGCGAAGAGTGGATTTGAAATATAATCATTAAAGATATTTCCGTATTCGTTGGAATGCGTTAAACCAACGCTATCCAATAACGTCCTAATAATATATAAAATAATCCAACCGCCGATAACACTATAGAAAGAAAATAATACAAACACGGTTAAATTACCAAGCCAACCGATTAAATTGAAAGAAGACTTACCAGAAACTTTCTTGAATATATTTGTTGAGTAAGTCTTTCCATATCGTCCTAATATAAACTCACTTAATAGTAGTGGTAAACCAACTAGTAGTGTAAATATGATGAAGATGAATAAAAATGCACCTCCGCCATAAGTTCCAGCCATGTATGGGAATTTCCATACAGCACCTAATCCAATAGCTGATCCCGCACTTGCTAATATAAATCCAATATTAGAAGACCATTGTGATAAATTTTTCATAATAAACCTTCCTTTATATATAAAATGCTTTAAAGCGTTAAAGCGTTCATGTAAAAAAGTCTTAGCGCAATAAATTCTACACTCTATTAAGTAATAAAGCAATATAAAAAATACCCTAAAAATTAGAATTTTATCTAACTTTTAGGGTTTGATTTGAATTAATATCTCATTAATGATGTTTTTATTTAAGAAGACTAGTCCATATTTAAATAATTTAACAATTATTTCCCAACTGTACCATCACTTTCGTCGTTCCATGCTATGATACTTTCTACAGGTAATCTACTTGACTCATGCGGAGCTTTAGCGCCTTTACCGATAGCAAGTAAATGAGCAGGTACATATCGTGAAGTATCGATATTTAAAGCTTCAAGTAAAGCCGTTTTGTCGAAACCACCAATAGGGTTAGTATCATAACCATGATCAGTAGCGATAAGCATAAGTTGCATAGAAGCTAGGTTTACATCCATTAAACCTTGTTCTTTGAAGTAGCTTTCATCTGCACCGCTTATTAAATTAGAAATTGTTTCAATGAAATAATCTTTAGAGTTTTCATCCATGTATCCAAGTTCTACGTTTTTCTCATAAATTTCACTAACGTAATCAGCATGTTTTAAGTCAGCTAATATGAGAATAATAGCACTTGAAGAGTGAAGTTGTCTTTGGTTGAATTGTACAAGGCTATCTAATTTTTGTTTAGTTTCTTCTGAATCTATAATAACAAATCTCCAAGGTTGTAAATTGATTGATGAAGGTGCTTCTGTAGCAAGCTCAATCATTTCTTCAATTTCTTCTCTAGGTATTTTAAAGTTAGGGTCGAATTCCTTAACTGATTTTCTTTTCTTTATAATTTCTGTCAATGTAAGTTTTGATTGTGACATTTTGATACTCCTTTTAGTAAGATGACATTATAATGAACTAAATAATGACAAAAATAAAGCAATCAGCTTATGGTTATTTTGAAAGGGGTAATGATATGAATAGAACTATCTTATTGAATGAATTAGGCGTGTCAGAACCAATATTTCTAGCAGGAATGGCTGGTGGTGTAACGACACCTAAGCTGGTTTCTGAAGTTTGTAACGCAGGTGGATTAGGTCAAATAGGGGCAGGTTATATGAATCCAGAATCATTATCAGACGATATTGATAAGGTACGAAAAATGACTGATAAACCGTTTGGCGTGAATTTATTTATCCCAGAATTTCCTGAAATTAATCAAGACAAAGTTGATCGAATGAATGCAATATTGAAACCAATAGAAGAAGAACTTCAATATGAACCAATTAAAGAAGTAAAGATTACAAATCAATTCGACGAAATGATAGATGTCATTATTGATAAAGAAGTAAAAGTTGCGAGTTTTACATTTGGCAAACCAACAGAAGCGCTTGTCAGCAAGTTGCACAGGCATAACATATTAGTATTAGGAACAGCCACTGAGTTGGAGGAAGCACTAGATTTAGTGAAGGTTGGTGTAGATGGAATTGTTTTACAAGGAAAGGAAGCAGGCGGGCATAGAGGCTCCTTTAAACAGTCATTACCAGATGACCTGCTTACAACAGAGCAATTATTTAATCTTGCAAAGGAATCTATAGATTTACCTCTAATAGTAGCAGGTGGAATAACAAACCCTGAACGTTCACAATTTTTCCTTCAAAAAGGCGCTACGGCTGTACAGTTAGGTACAGCATTTTTAACAACAGAAGAAAGCGGAGTGCCTAACATCCATAAAGAGAGTATATTGCGAGCTACTACTAAAGATATTGTTTTAACAAATACTTTTAGTGGTCGCTATGCTAATGGAATAAGAAATGCTTATATTGTCTATGCTGAAACATTTGAAAGAGCGATTTGTCCTTATCCAATTCAAAATATATTAACACAGCCTATGAGAGGGAAGTCTAAAAAAGAAGACAATCATGATTATATGAATTTGTGGTGTGGTAAAAATCCCGAGGGAGCTAAGAGAGAAAAAGCTCAAGACCTTATAAAGAGATATACAGAAAAATAAAAATCAGGGAGCGGGAAAGGCATCTCATTTTGTTAAAAAGATTTTGTATCCCCACCCCGGCAAGGATGACTAGATATGAAAAAAGCTTGATATAATCGTGTTTTCATACCAGTCAGCTACTGCCAATATGATAAAACAGGCTGAGACATTTATTTATGTCGCAGCCTGTAATTTTATAACCCCATTGAATCTAATAGTTCATATACAAATTCCCTGTCATTTTCGTTACCGTGTATATATTTATTAATATAACATGAACGTATACTTGGCATAATAACGTCTTTTTGAAGCGGTAAGTATTGTTTAACAAATAAATTGATTGGTGAAGGTGGTGAAGATTTTTGAGGATTTGGTTGAATATATGATATGTTTTGCAAAATTTCATAACCATGTCTATTGAAAAAGTTTTTGCGCATAATAGCTTGTTCTTTTCCTTCTTCAGAATCATATGATTCTTCACCGAATGACTCAAGCATAATCATGTTAGCATCTCTACCATGTACTTCTTGACCACACTTGTGTAATTCTTCTTCGATTTTTTCTAAAGTTTGTGCACCTACACGTCGATTTCGGTGTTCTGGGTGGGTCATTAAATAATTAATGAATGCAGAGTTAGTAGTTGATTCATAATGACCAGTTGATAGGCTAACAACCATATCATCTTTAAGACCAACTAAAAATATATAATGATTTTTGATATATTCAGATGTTAATGAATGTATGAACACATGACGATCTTCTCTGATTTCTACTTTGAAAATTCCCTCATACATATCTAATGCTTTTTTAAACAATGGATCATCTATTGATGTGACAACTTCAAAATTCATGTTAATAAACCCCTCGACTCAAGATTTAGTCATATTATAACATATCACACTAAAAATGCTTATACAGTGTATTCTTATATTTTATATACGTAAAGTAGAGCCCGGGACAATTATTTATGCCCCGGACCCTTTTAATATTAATGATGTTTTATTGTTTATCATCATCAGTAGGATTATTAATATCTGCTTCTTCTCGTCTTACATTTTCTGAAACGTGTTCTGTGTCTTGTACTTTGTTTTTCTTGATTACAATTTCTTCAGACACTACGTTTTCTTTATCAACATTCACACGTTCTTCATGTAATGGTACGTGAATAGAATCATCCTCGTTTGATTCAAAGTCGCTATCTACTTTTTCATTTACTGGTCGACGCTCGATAGTAACTTCTTCTTTTTCTACAGGTACATCGAACTCTTCAGTTTCCTCAACTACATGTTTATCAACTGAAGCTTCACCAGTTTCAACGTTTTCTTTGTCGACGTTCACTCGCTCTTCATGTAGTCTAACAGCTTCTTCATCATCTGCCGTAGTATTTGTACTATCAGCAGCGTTTCTGTTTTCATTAGAAGTTAAGTCAGACTGTCGTGTTAAATCGTCATTAGCGTCTTGAGCATTTAAATTTTCTCTTTCATCATTTAAAGATGAACGCTCAGTTTCAACACTATCATCGTGAACTCTAGTGAACTCTGATTCATCTTCACGTGTTAAATCTCTTTGATCTTTTACATTATCAGCTTCACCATATGGTGGTTTTGAATCATTATTATTACGATTTTTAAGTTCTTCTAAATCTCTTTCGTTATCACTAGATAATGTTTCATTTTCATTTTGCTCTGATTGGTTTGCTGCATAACCTGCTGCACCTAAACCAGTAGTGCCCGCAAGAGTAGAAGCTGTAGAATGATCATCAACATCATCATGTGCTTCATTTTCTTCATCTATGCTGTTACCATAGCGATTGGTATCTTTATCATCTTGTAAATCGTCTGATTCATTGTTTACATCTTTTGATGAATTTGCAGAAGCAGCTCTAGCTCCGATACCGGCACCTGTTCCAGCTGAAACACCGCTATTACTATCTTCTTTTGAGAAAGGTTTAGTGTCATCGTAATGTTCGTTGCCTAATTGTGAATCTTTCGGATGGCTAGAATCAAAGTTCTCAGTTTCTTCAGTATTATCATTGTCGATATACAATAATATTTTTCCATCATTTAGAGCATTTTTATACTCATCTACATTTTCGTCAGGGACATTGATACCTGTAAGTACTCTTTCTTCTGCGCTTTCACCTGAGAATAATGCAGTGAGTTTATCACTAAATGATCCTCGAGAATTCTTTACTTTTACGTCTGTATATTCTAGTGAGTTATCTTCTAATCGATTTTCAGTTATAACTTGTAAGTCACGTTCTCCTAATCCATCTGCTTTCAATTGGTCTATTCGTTGTAGTAATTCACTTTCTGTATTAAACTTTTCGATTTTACCCATACTTAAAACCTCCATAAATTTTGTAATGTGCAAAAACCATCAATCAGTGAATACTCTTATGATGTTTATAGATTAATTTAATATTGTTTTCATAAATACAATATAATTCACAAATACCCTTCTATGAGATAATCAAACAAAACAGGGTAAAAATTCTCATTATTTTAATTATTCTGTCTATTTAAAATGTGTTTAAATCCCGTGATAATAAGGTTTTTCCTATTGTAAAAATACTGATATTTTGTTATTATCAATGAATAATTTATTACTAAAAACTCATATAATCTGAAGAATATGGCTTTAGAAGTTTCTACCGCATTGCCTTAAACGATGCGACTATGAGTAAACGAATAACTCTGGAACCAGACTATCAATTTTGTGTGGTTTTATATTATTTTTTACTCATCTTACCTATATTTTAGGATTAAGGTGTGTTTTTTTTAATCTAAATGAGGAGGCGAGTAGTGTGAGGACACTACAGAATAGGGTTAAAGAAGATGGTGTAGTTATTGATGAAAAGATACTTAAAGTTGATTCATTTTTAAATCACCAAATTGATGCAAAACTTATATACGAAGTAGGACAAGCAATTGTCGATCATTTTAAAGAGAAAAAAATAACAAAAGTGTTAACGATTGAAGCTTCAGGTATTGCGCCAGCTATTATGGCTTCTCTACATTTAGATGTGCCTTGTTTATTTGCCAAAAAAGCAAAACCTTCTACAATGACAAATGAATTTTATCACACAGATATTCATTCGTTCACAAAGAATACAACAAGTACAGTTGTTATTTCGAAACAATTTTTAGATGAAGATGATCATGTATTGATTATTGATGACTTTCTAGCGAATGGTGAAGCATCATTAGGCTTACACCGATTAGTTCAATCTGCAAATGCAACTACTACTGGAGTTGGAATTGTAATAGAAAAGAGTTTTCAACCGGGAAGAGAAAAATTACAATCAGAAGGATTAGACGTCTTATCATTGTGCCAAGTTGCATCTTTAGCAGGTAACAAAGTCAAATTGGTGGACGAATAAGATGAGAAATTTCATACTAAGTGTCCAACATTTATTAGCAATGTACGCTGGCGCAATTATGGTGCCTATTATTGTAGGTTCAGCATTAGATTTCACGCCCGAAGAAGTAGCGTATTTAGTAGCAATAGACATATTTATGTGTGGTGTAGCAACATTTCTACAAGTATATAAAGGAATTGGTATTGGACTGCCGGTCGTCTTAGGTTGTACATTTACCGCTGTTGCACCCATGATACTTGTCGGAAACACACACGGAATTAGTGTGTTATATGGTTCAATATTCTTATCAGGTATTATTGTTATTATAATGTCTCCATTCTTTTCATATTTAGTAAAATTATTCCCACCAGTTGTTACGGGTAGTGTTGTAACGATTATAGGAATAACACTTATGCCTGTTGCAATGAATTACTTAGCTGGCGGGGAAGGCGAAAAAAACTATGGAGATAGTAAAAATATATTTTTAGGTGTATTCACACTCGTTATCATTTTACTGATTCAACGATTGTCTAAAGGATTTATTAAATCAATTGCTATTTTATTAGGTTTATTAATCGGAACAGCAGTTGCATCATTTTACGGATTGGTAGATACTTCAGAGTTACATAAGTCAAATTGGTTAGAACTACCACGTCCATTTAGATTTAGTGGTTTCGAATTTGAGTTTGGAACAACAATAGTCTTTGTCATTATCGCAATCGTCAGTTTGATTGAATCCACAGGTGTGTATCATGCACTTAGTGAAATTACAAAACAACCTATTTCTAGAAAAGATTTATCTAAAGGTTATCGTGCAGAAGGTATAGCTATTGTAATAGGTGCTATATTTAACGCGTTTCCATATACAGCCTACTCTCAAAACGTTGGCTTAGTTTCTCTATCTGGAGCTAAGAAGAATCAAATCATGTATATGATGGTTGCACTACTCATTATATGTGGTTCTATTCCAAAGTTAGGTGCGTTAGCAAGTATGATTCCTTTCCCAGTGTTAGGTGGTGCAATGATCGCAATGTTTGGAATGGTTATGGCATACGGCGTGAAAATGCTAGGTGGCATAGATTTCAACAAACAGAACAATTTACTTGTGATTGCAGTATCAGTTGGGATAGGCGCAGGTATTACTGCAGTACCACAGGCATTAGAAACATTCGGTGAACAATATGCATGGTTAACTCAAAATGGTATTGTTTTAGGGACATTTGCAGCTATTATATTAAATTTATGTTTTAATGGGTTAAACAATCAACAAACCAGTGAAAATATGAAATAATGAAAATGAAAATAAATTAATGGAGGTTATATTCATGTGGGAAAATAAATTTCAAAAAGAAGGATTAACGTTTGATGATGTATTACTTGTACCAGCTAAGTCAGAAATATTACCTAGTGATGTTGATTTAAGTGTGAAATTATCTAAGAACATTAAATTGAACATTCCAATTATTTCAGCAGGTATGGATACAGTAACTGAAGCTAAAATGGCTATAGCTATGGCTAGACAAGGTGGTTTAGGTGTTGTTCATAAAAATATGTCTATTGAACAACAAGCTGATGAAGTTCAAAAAGTTAAGCGCTCAGAAAATGGTGTTATTACAAATCCATTTTACTTAACACCTGAAGAGCAAGTATATGCAGCTGAAGCATTAATGAGTAAATATCGTATTTCTGGTGTACCTATTGTAAATAACGAACAAGATATGAAACTTGTTGGTATCCTTACGAATCGTGATTTAAGATTTATAGAGAATTTCTCAATTAAAATTTCAGACGTTATGACAAAAGAAGATTTAATTACAGCTCCAGTAGATACAAACTTAGAACAAGCAGGAGAAATCTTACAAAAATATAAAATAGAAAAACTTCCATTAATTTCTGAAGAAGGTAGTCTAAAAGGCTTAATTACAATTAAAGATATCGAGAAAGTGATTGAGTTCCCATATGCTGCAAAAGATAGTGCAGGTCGTTTATTAGTAGCAGCAGCGTTAGGTATTGCTAAAGATACACCTATACGTGCACAAAAACTAGTCGAAGCGGGAGCAGATGCTTTAGTTATAGATACAGCGCACGGACACTCTAAAGGTGTATTAGAAGTTGTTAAAAACATAAGTGAAACATATCCTGATGTAACGATTATAGCAGGTAATGTAGCAACTCAAGAAGGTACTAAGGCATTGTATGAAGCGGGAGCAGACGTTGTTAAAGTTGGAATTGGACCAGGTTCAATTTGTACGACACGTGTTGTAGCTGGTGTAGGTGTTCCTCAAATTACAGCTATTTATGAATGTGCTACTGAAGCACGTAAACATGGTAAAGCTATCATTGCAGATGGCGGTATTAAGTTCTCAGGAGACATTGCTAAAGCATTAGCAGCAGGCGGTAACGCAGTAATGCTAGGTAGTCTTCTTGCAGGTACTGAAGAAAGCCCAGGACAAACTGAAATCTTCCAAGGTCGTCAATATAAAGTATATCGTGGTATGGGATCACTTGGTGCTATGGAACAAGGTTCTAAAGACCGTTACTTCCAAGAAGATACTACAGCTAAAAAATTCGTTCCAGAAGGTATTGAAGGTAGAATTGATTTCAAAGGACCTTTACAAGATACAATTTATCAACTAACTGGAGGTATTAAGAGCGGAATGGGTTATACTGGTTCTGCTAACTTAGAAGAACTAAGAGAAGAAGCTCAGTTTATTAGAATGACTGGCGCAGGACTTAAAGAATCACATCCACATGATGTTCATATAACTAAAGAAGCACCAAACTATTCATTTTAATTAAAGGAGCAGGACTATTATGGAAATGGCTTTTGAGCAAGAATTAATTCTTGTATTAGATTTTGGTAGTCAATATAATCAATTGATTACACGCCGTATAAGAGAAATGGGCGTATATAGTGAATTACACGACCATGAAATCTCAATGGAAGAAATTAAAAAAATGAATCCTAAAGGAATTATCCTTTCTGGAGGCCCGAATTCAGTATATGAAGAAGGATCTTTCACAGTAAATCCTGAAATTTTTGAATTAGGTATTCCAGTTCTAGGTATTTGTTATGGTATGCAATTAATGACAAAATTACTGGGCGGTTCAGTTGAAAGAGCAAGTGAACGTGAATATGGTAAAGCGACATTAAACGTAAAATCAGATGACGATTTATTCTTTAGCTTGCCTAATAGCCAAACTGTATGGATGAGTCACAGTGATAAAGTTATTGATATACCTGAAAACTTCGAAATCATTGCAGATAGCCCAAGTTGTCAAAATGCAGCTATAGAAGATAAATCAAGAAAGCTATATGGTGTTCAATTCCATCCAGAAGTAAGACATACAGAATACGGAAATGATTTATTAAGAAACTTCATTCGTCGTGTTTGTGAATGTACAGGGAACTGGACAATGGAAAACTTCGTAGATATTGAAACCGAAAAAATTAGAGAACAAGTTGGAGACCGTAAAGTACTATGTGCAATGAGTGGCGGAGTAGACTCTTCAGTAGTAGCTGTCTTGCTACATAAAGCAATCGGTGATCAACTTACATGTATTTTCGTAGACCATGGACTTCTTAGAAAAGGAGAAGGCGACATGGTTATGGAGAACTTTGGTGAAGGCTTCAATATGAACATCATCAGAGTAGATGCTAGAGATCGTTTCATGAAAAAATTAGATGGCGTTTCAGATCCAGAACAAAAACGTAAAATCATTGGTAACGAATTTGTGTACGTATTCGATGATGAAGCTTCTAAATTAGAAGGTGTAGACTACTTAGCACAAGGTACACTTTACACAGACATTATTGAATCAGGTACGAAAACTGCACAAACAATTAAATCACACCATAACGTTGGTGGATTACCAGAAGACATGCAGTTCCAATTAATCGAACCAATCAATACACTATTCAAAGATGAAGTGCGCGCATTAGGAATTGAATTAGGCATCCCAGAACACCTTGTATGGCGTCAACCATTCCCAGGACCAGGGTTAGGTATCCGTGTATTAGGAGAAATCACAGAAGACAAATTAGAAATCGTTAGAGAATCAGATGCGATCCTAAGAGAAGTCGTACGTGAAGAAGGTCTAGAAAGAGAAATTTGGCAATACTTCACAGTATTACCAGACATTCGTTCAGTAGGCGTTATGGGAGATTACCGCACATATGACTACACAGTAGGCATTCGTGCTGTAACTTCAATAGATGGAATGACGAGTGACTTCGCAAGAATAGACTGGGAAGTATTACAAAAAATATCAAGCCGTATCGTTAATGAAGTAGACCACGTAAACAGAGTAGTCTATGACATAACATCTAAGCCCCCAAGTACGATCGAGTGGGAATAAAAATTCAATAGAATATGGGATGATCCTTTCCCTTAATAAACCCTCCTGTCAAATGTTGATTTGACAGGAGGGTTTTATCTTAATTCGTAATTTCATCAAGTGAAACTTTGCGGTCTTCTTTTAATGAAAGTGTGCATGCATCTGCAGTTGCTATTGATTCTAGGGCTGCAACACCGTTAAGAAGGTTAACATATTCTTCTGTTACATCTCCTCCTTTAAGAACGTTGTGAAGATAAGACATTTCTTTATCAATACATGTTTGAAGCCATAATGGACATCTGACGCCTGGTTTACCATAAGCAATCGCACCATCCATACCACGACCTGTGTAAATGTCAGTTCTTTCATCGTCTTCTTGTTGCGTTTCATGTACTAAAAAGTGTGATTCTTTTTCACCTTTTATTCTTAGTGTGCCACCAGTATTATAAAGGTCAAGTTTGATAGCTCCTTTTGTTCCTTCGATAAGGACGTAGTGTTCTCCCCAACGAAAGGCATTTCCATATTCTAATAAAGCATATCGATTATCGTCATACTCTAAATTAATAATTAACATATCATCTTCATCACCGAAATTATCGCCTTTATGATAAACATTTCCGCCAACCATTGTAGCTTTCTGTGGTAGACCTCCCATAATAAACTGGATACAGTCTAATTCGTGAATATGATGATATAAATGGCCGCCTGATTGAGAACGTATTTTTTCCAAGAAACTTTTGATTGTTGTTCTTCCCAACCTGTACGAGTAGCATGACAATATAATACTTTTCCAATTTTGCCTTGTGGAACTAGTTCTTTTGCATAATGAACGCCATTAAAGAAATTCATAATATGTCCTGCCATGAAGATAACATTATTTTTTTCACAGGCATCTACCATAGCTCTACAATCTTCAAAATTTAAAGCTATTGGTTTTTCGCAAAAAACATGTTTACCATTTTCAGCAGCTTTAATAACTGGTTCACGATGAAGATAACTTGGAGATGCGACAATAACACAATCGATGTCATTGCGAGCTACTAAATCATCGAGACTTGAACACGTTTCAGCTTCTAATTCTTCAACTATTTCCTCTGCATGATTTGGATCAAATACTGCAATTACTTTAGCATCTTCAATTTTATTAATGGAGCGTGCTAAATCAGCTCCAAAATAACCTGTTCCTACAATCCCATAATTAATCATAAAGAAACTCCTCTCTGTTTAATCATCAATGCTATATGATAGGTATAGAACTACATTTTCATGTGCAGTTAATTTCGAGACCACGGAATCACTTCTCCTACTATGTAAAGCATACAATTACAAATACATTATTTCCATCAACGAAAAATAAAAACATCGACTAATTTAGATAAATCACTATTTCCTAGGAAATTATAAATTTAATTATTCATCTAATAATTTATTTTATCCCTTAAATTTTGTATGATTAAAACAGTAAAATAAAAGGAGTTTTCAATTATGAAAAAAGCATTGTTTCTTTTGTTAGATGGTTTTGCTGATTGGGAAGGTAGTTATTTGTCTTCGACTTTAAATCAAAGTGAATCTTGGTCTGTTAATACGATTTCAATTGAAGAGAAGGTAGTTTCTTTAGGAGGTTTTACTGTTTTAATTGATTATATAATTGGTGACGAACCTAAAAATTATGATCTTTTAATAATGATTGGTGCTAATTCTTGGGACAATGACAATCATAAACTATTAAAGTTTGTGCAAGAAACATTTAATAAAGGTATTCCTGTGGGAGCTATATGTGGTGCTGTTGATTACTTAGCGAAACATGGTTTCTTAAATGACTCAAGACATACTGGAAATACCGTTTATTTATGGGAAGATTATAATGAATATAATTCTAAGGATAATTTTATAGAAGAACAAGCAGTGAAAGATGGAAAATTAGTTACTGCAAATGGTACAGCTCCTATTGAATTTACAGAATTAGTATTAGAATTAATAGAATTTGCTAGCCCGAATAATATCGAAAAAAAGATTTATATGTATAGAAATGGCTTTTATAAATACAATGATAAATATGGAAATCCTTTTGTTTAAATTATCTTTATAACTAAATAAAAAACCCTAAAAATTCAGCTTTACTCCTGAATTTTTAGGGTCTATTTTCTATTTCTTAGTTTCAACTTTCACGAAATTTTCGCTCTTTAATTCGTTTATAAGGTCTTCTTGTTTTTCATTTGTGAAGTTATTCATAACTTCTGTTGTGGATTCATCTTTGATGAGGCGTTTGCCTTCTAGTGTGTAATTTTTATAGCCGTAACCTTTATATCTTGTCGTATCATCTGAATATTTGTCATGGTCTGTTATTTTGGCTGTAGTAAGTATTGTATATTTGTCCGGTTCTAACGTAGATGTTGGTGTTACTTTTTCTGATTCGTTATCATCTTCTTCATAACCGAAGCTATACTCATCTTCTTCAGATCCAATTTTGTAATAGCTACTTAATATTTCTGTTGATTTCTTATTGTATTTCGTACTTTTGTTGTCTTCTTTAATTTGTGTTTTTGTTTTGTCGATAATGTCATTAATGTTATCTATATCATCAACATCTGGTAAATCTTTAACTTCAACTTGATATGTTTTTGATCCTTTAAATGTTTTTGAACCACTGTCTTGTATATTACTTATTAATTCTTTTGGTAGTTCTAAATTTATTTTATCACCATTTTTCAAGTTGCCGTTGTTAGGGACGGTAAAATTATATGAGCTAATATCATAACCATCACTTTTATCATCTTTAGTAATTAAGTTTAATTTTCCAGAGTTGTTTAAACCAGTAAATTTCGTTTCAATATTAGAGAATATGTCTTTAGTTGTTACAGTTTTAGGTTTTTTAAGGCCTTTTGCTTTGAATGATTTTTTGAATTCTTTCACTTTAAGTTTGTAATCATCTGAAATACCCTTTTTTACAGATAATTTTACTGTCGTTTTATCACCATTAGATAAATTACTATCATTATATGTATCGAGCTCAACGCTATCGTATATTTTCTCTGCTTTTTCAAGTTTCTTTTGTTCTTCGTTATTGAAGTTCATAGGGTCTATATCATCTTCATCACCATTCTTTATCATATCAATGACTTCTTTATTTTTAAATTTGCTTTGTTTTAGCGATTGAACTAAAAGTTTACGTTCAATCTTTTCTTCTGAGCCTTCAGTTAGTGTAGCATTCCCACTTTTATCATACCCAGAAAATTCTACATCTACGTCTCCTTTTACATCTATCGCTTTATTTTTAACGACTAATGTAATAATAGTTGCCACAATAATAATAGCTATAATTGCAATAATAAGCCATTTGAATTTAAGTAAATAATGTTTAAATTGTTCCATATCAATTTCTCTCTCCATCCAATTATATATTTATGTATATAATTATATACATAATATATATCGTTTTAAAGGGCTCAAAGTAAATCAGATTTAGAAAAACTTATTTTATGAATTGCTTTGTTTGTTATGGAATTTTTTAACAAATATATGTAATATAAAGTTAATATCATATTTGGATAGGTGAATTTTGCAGGGAGTGAAACGTTATAAAGAAGTTACTTTTAGCACTAGTTGCATTTATTGTAATAGGGGCTGCTATATATTTTTTTGTTAATTTAAAATTTGATAGAGACAATAAAATACATCACTATACTTCAAAAGATGGAATTGAGGGTGAATATATGATTTATCCTGTTTCAAACCCTAAAGGTGTATTAGTTTGGTTGCATGGTGACGGTGCTTATGAATTAAGTCATCCTGATTCAGAGTTGTATCTAGGTGGAAAACTTGGCGTTAAGAAGGTAGCTAAAGATAAGAATTTAACTTTAATTGTTCCTAAAACACCAGCCGATGACTATATTTGGTGGAAGAAGGGCGAAGAAAACTCAAAATATTTAATAGAACTTATCTCTTCTATACCCAATCATGATCATTTATGGATTGGAAGTTTTTCAGGTGGTTCAGAAATGACAACTTATTGGTTAATTGATCAATTACCAATGTTAAACGTTAAAGAAGGAGGAGCGGTTCTATTTGGTGGCGGGGGTTCGCCGAAAACAGAAGGTATAGCAAATCATGTAAAAAAAGATGAAATAGTATCAGGAACATTTCCATTAACTTGGATTGTTGGTGAAAATGACTATGGCCTTCAGACTGAAGATGATCCAATCAGTGCTATTGAAACAAGTAAAGAAGGTCAGTTATTCTATAAGGAACAAGGATGGAAGACAGAAAGAAAAGGATTAAAAGGATACGAGCATGTACTTTCTAAAGATGGTGAAGGTTTATATGGTTATTATCTAAAAGAATACATAAATTAGAATAATATTATAGAATGGGACTACGAAATTTTTTTAATAAAACGAAATTTCTGTCCCACTCCTTTATGTCACTTTATGTTGAGGATTTTTTCGATATCTTGAGTAGATTTCCATTCTTCTAAAGTAGAAGGATCAATATGTAGAAATATTCCATCTTCAGTGTTGATGTATTCTCCGTCTTGAGAACCTTTACCACCGAAGTAATAGGACTGATTATTTTTTTCGAAATAATCTTTAAGGGCTTGTTTTAAAGATTGTCTTAATTTAATTTCTTCTTTAACTTCATTATTGTCGTAATAATAATTATCGATTTTAGTCGAACCTGAAGTAATGCCATGGTGTTGGTTCATATATGCTATTTCTTCCCAACTAAAGTATAAGTATTCGCCCGTACTAAAGGAATATTGAGTAAGTGGAACAATAGAATCCTTCCATTTAATATTAATAAACTCAGTTAAATCTTCAATTTTTAGAATGTAGTTATCATTATAATCTTTCTTAACATTAGGAACACTATTAATCCAACTTACTACATCTTCTTCAGTATTGAATGCACCTATTAATTGAGTTGTTTCATCGTCTTGAAGAGATAATATATACACTATAATCGCCTCCTTTTTTCCTAATTTTACCACAGCAAAATAAATTTAAAAGGTAGAGGAACAGAAATCTACTTGTCATAAAAAAAGATCCCGAGACGAATTTTTATGTCTCGGAATCTTAAAATGTTTATATTATACAGGTCCATTATCATAATAAGTTTCTTTTTTAGAACTATCTCTTTTTTCATTCTCAAATGAATTTATATATTCTTGATAACGTCTTTTATTTGGTGTAATAGTCATACCTAAATACTTACGATCACCGTTAGCATCTTTATAGAATGCAATCACCATCAAAATAATTACAAAGCTAAATGGTAGAGCTGAAATAATTGCGGCGGATTGCAGAGCGTCTAGACCTGTATCGCCACCTGCTAATAACAATACATACGCAATAGCTGATAAAGAAACGCCCCATACAATTTTTACAAAACCTGATGGATTTAATCTACCGAAAGATGTTTGCATGCCTAAAACAAATGTTGCTGAATCTGCTGATGTAATAAAGAAGGATGCAATCAGAGCTAACGCTACAATTGATAGAACAAATCCAAACGGCAGTTCATTAAAAATACCAAATAATTGTGTTTCTGCAGGCAATTTAAATATAGCATTGTGTTCTTTTCCAGTTTCTATACCTGTAACACCGAATACAGTGAACCATATAATACTGATTACTACAGGTACTCCTAGGACACCACATACGAATTCACGAATAGAACGACCTTTAGAAATTCGAGCAATAAATAAACCAACGAATGGACTCCAACTCATCCACCAACCCCAGTAATATATCGTCCACGTTTGCAGCCATTTTTCTTTTTGCTCATTTAATGGTGCGACGTCTAAACTGTTATAAATAAGCGTGTTTAAATAATCACCAGTACCTGCTGTCATCATATTTAAAATTAATAATGTAGGGCCAACTATAAATAAAATAACGAGTAATATAGTTGCTAATATCATATTTAAATTACTTAAATATTGGATACCTTTACTTAAACCGCTCCAAGCACTATATAAGAACAGAACTGTTACAATGGCGATGATAATGCCTTGTACTAGTTTATTATTTGGCACATCAAATAAGTAATTTAAACCTGCATTAATTTGAATAGCACCTACACCTAGAGAGACAGCTACACCTATGATTGTAGCGAAGACAGATATAACATCTACTGTTGTACCTATAGGGCCTTCAACTTTATTACCTAAAATAGGACGTAATGTTCTAGATATAAGCCCGTTTTCACCTTTACGAAATTGAGAATAAGCTAAACATAAAGCAACGATTCCATATATTGCCCAAGGGTGAAATCCATAGTCCATAAAGGAACCTCTAAAAGCTTCTACCATTGCCTCTTTTGTTTCAGGTTTAGCTGTTGGAGGAGCGAGGTAATGAGCTATTGGTTCAGATGCCCCATAGAACACAAGACCAATACCCATACCTGCACTAAATAGCATAGCCAACCATGAAACTGTATGAAATTCAGGTTTGTCATCAGGCTTTCCAAGTTTTAATTTCCCGATAGGGCTAAAGACTAAGAAAATAGTAAAGCCTAAAATAACTGTATAAAGTAACATGTAATACCATCCGAAAGTAGTCGATACCCAAGCTGACATCATACCAGTGATTTCTCCGAATTGTTTTGGGAGAATAGCGCCGATTACTACAAGGAAACCAACAATACTTGCCGCATATACAAATACATTAGAAAATTGTTTTTCTTTATTGATAACATTCACTTCCCCTTTAAAAATAAAATACAGTTTTAAATCATACCATAGTGAGTAAGATATTCAACCGTGCATAGGGAGGTAGTGAACTTCCATGAAAGTGTTTATAAGTATTAAAAATTCTGTTGATTATGATTAGACCATACTTTGTACCAAATTTTGACTTACATGTATCATTAAAATATATACCCTTGTTTTAATTTATTTAATCGGTTAAAATAAGTTAACCGTAAAATATGGAGGGGAAATCATGGAATATAATAGATATGAAATTAATACTTTTGATGAACTGAAATGTATTTCTGATAAATTGAGAATGGAAATCTCAATGTTGCTTATTGAAAAAGAAATGACAGCAACTGAAATTGGCAAGAAACTAGAGATACCGAAAGCCAAAATTTTTTATCACCTTAAAGAATTAGAAAAGTATGAAATGGTTAAATTGAGTCGAAGCGAGGTTAAAGGGAGTAACGTGTATAAATATTATGTGGCGACGCATAATGGTTTTAAAGTGAATCCTCATTTATTGAATGTTTATCAAGAAGAAATTTCTAATTCTACTAAAGGTATGATGCTAGCGCAAATTAATAGAACAATTGATGTTTTGAATACTTATGGTTTAATTACTACTGATGAACAGTTAATTTCTAAGACGGTTCAAGCTAGGTGGTCTAAAGCGCAGTTTGAATCTTTTAATGAGCGACTAGATCAATTAATTGAAGATATTGATAAACAAGAAAAAGATGGCTCAGAACCTTTATATTATTTAAACATGGTAGGGTTTGAAGTTAGCGATAAAATTTTTAATCGTCAGGATAATGAATAATGCGGTCAGTCTTAAAACATCATTCGTTTATGCGCTTGATATTTGGGAGGTTACTAACAAATACTGCCGACAGTATTTATTTCATTACCACGATGTGGCTTATTTACGATATTACTAAAAGTTCAGCTATGACGGGATTATTGAGTAGTTTAATTGTAATACCAAGCTGTTTACAAATGTTTTATGGTCCTGTTATTGATCACTTTAATGTGAAGAAAATCCTCATTAATTCTCAGCTTGTGCAAGCAGTTTTGATTGGGTTTATTGCAGTTATGTTATTTTTCAACTATGAAAATGCAGTTATTATTATCATACTTGTAGTATCAGCTGCTCTATTAGGCGAAGTGTCTTATCCTATTAGTAATAAATTAGTCCCTTCGTTATTACCAAAAGATAAAATTGTAACCGGTAATGCCATGATGTCTTTTTCTAATCAAAGTATGGATTTAGTATTGAATACTGTTATATCTATTTTAATATCAGTGGTGAGCATTTATTCATTATATGTTATGAATACGATTGTGTTTGTTGTAGCAGCAATTGTGTATTCTACAATTAAAATAAAAGCAAACCAAAATATAACGAATCAATTCAGTTTCAAAGATTATAAGCAATCTTTAGTAGAAGGTATGTATATTGTTAGACATTCTTTGCTATGGATTTTTCAGATTGGTGCTTTTTCCGTTAATTTTGGTATTGGAATAGTTTATACAGCATTACCGGTCTTATCCCATTATTTAAATGAACCTGTATACTACGGATTATTCTTGTCAGCTATTTCATTAGGTATGGTTTCATCGACTTTAGTTGTAAGTTTTATTAAGAAATTTCCTTTCGGTAAAATCATGGTTATCACATTTTTAATGTCGGGTGTATGTTTGTTAGTAGGGTTTATTTTGCCCGTTTATCTATATATTGCTTTCTTTGCTGTCAGTTGGCTTTCAGTGGGATTAGCTAATATTTTATTTTTATCAGCTGGACAAGCAATTATTCCAGAATTTATGTTAGGACGCATTACATCCATTACTAGTAGTTTAGGTGTGATAGGTTTGCCATTGGGCAGCTTGATAGGAGGATTCTTATTAGAAGTGATTAATCCTATTTCCATGATTAGTTTAACAGGATGTTTCTTTATTATATTAGGCATCATTTGGTTATTGCATCCGCAACTATTTAAGTTAAAAGCGATTGACCATTTAACTTTGGAAGATTTTAATATTAAAATAAAAAATAATCCTCCAAATTAAAATTGGAAGATTATAATTGTTAAATTAAACTTTTTAATAACTCTATTTCTGGATCAACTAGCTCATGATCGCTATCTAATAGTTCGAAATGGACTTTTTTGAAGTAAGGTTTAAGTTGTTCTGCTAAACCTTTCACATCGCCTGGAAGCGCAAAATAATCGTTAGCACCAGCGGTAATAATTAAAGAAGTGTTATGATAATTTTTTGAAATGTTATAATTTAATTGAGCTGGATGTAATAGTAAAATTTGATCTACGTGTGCTAAAGATTGCTCGAGCAGACCAAGTATAAAGTTTGCTCCATTTGAGTACCCTAAAAATATGACTTTATCATATGAATGTTCGTAAATGAAATGGTTCCAAAATTGTATGAATGATTTTGTACGATGATTGAAATCATCTCTATCAAGTTGATTGTTTTTCAGTGGTGCAAAAAAACGTCTTTCTATGCCTTCACCAACGTTGCCTAAAAAGCTAAGTGTATGAACATCTGGCATTATTTCACCGGAAATAGGTAGCAGCTGATATTGATTGCCCCCAGTACCGTGAAACAGTACAATAAGCGTATTGTTATTTTGATTTTCTTGTAAGAAGTATTCCATAAAATCTCCTCCATAAATTTGAAAGGGGTGTCGTGTATGAATCACCATTCAATTATACACCATGTATCCATTATAAATAATGACGCAGAACAATCTTTTAATTTCTATCGTAATATATTAGGTCTTAATTTGCTAATGAAGACTGTAAATCAAGAAAATTATGAAATGTATCATATATTTTTTGCAGATAAATACGGACGTCCTGGGACTGAAGTAACCTTATTTGAAATGAAAGAGGGAACTAATAATCATTTCGGTACGAATGCGTTTGATAGATTATTATTTAAAGTGCCTTCAAAAGAATCTTTAAAATACTGGGAAAGACGCTTCGATGAACTTGACGTTTGTCACTATGGTTTAGAAATTTACACTGACCGCAGTCTTATTCGCTTCGAAGGTCCAGACGAGACACCACTAGGTTTAATCGTTATGTCTGAACAAGAGAATTTAGATGATTATTACACAGATGAAAAAGGTATAATACCTATAGAGCATCAAATTATTGCATTGGATTCTGTACATATGCGAACAAAGTATCCTGAGGCAAGTAAACAATTTTTCCAAAAATTATACAACTGGGAAGCGTATGAACGTACTACATTTTTCGATACTCAATTACCCGTTGAGATATTGCATAACAATAATCATAATATGTATCATGAAATACATATTGTTCATGATGCATTTAATAAACTTGAAGAACAAGGATTTGGGGGTATTCATCATGTAGCTATCTCAGCAAATGATGAGGAAGCACTTGTTCAAATTGAAAAGACATTAGATAAATTGAATATGAAACACTCATCAATAAAAAATAGAGGTTTCTTTAAATCTATTTATTACAGAGATCCTAACCAAGTGCTTTTTGAAGTTGCAACAATGAAACTCAATATCGACGAAGTGAAGTTCGAACAAAAATCTTTCGAAGAAATACCACTTTATTTGCCGGAACATTTAGAAGAAAAACGTACATTTATTGAAAAACAACTTAGAAAATCAAAATTTTAAATGAGGTGATTTTAATTGAATTCAGTAATTGAAAATATTAAATTTAAGCCACTTCGATTTACATTTACGTTTGTATTACCAGCTATTTTAATCATAGTATGTTTAGCCATATTTAAAACATCAACATTCACTTTATGGATGGGCGCGGTCTGGATTATACAATTTTTCCTAAACTTTAATCTATTTATATCGAGTGAAGTTTTAAATGATAAACTTAATAACATAATTAAAGAAAAAGGAATTACAAAAGAACAACTATTTGATATAACTGGTTTAACTAAATATGAAGTGACTGAAAGAAATGGTTATTATGACTTTTATTTCTCAGGATCTAAAAAGAAAAAATATTTAAAAATGCTTAAAAATTATAATGCTTAAATACATAGTATTTGATTTGAAAATCCTTGTTCAAGATAATTCTCCTAATCCGTTAGATGTTAACTTTCGGATTAGGAGAATTTATTTTTATATAGCATTTTTAATTTTTGATATAAATATATCTAGACTATTTATTGTTCAGTACCTTGCATTGTTTAATAGTGTGTGGTATATTTTTTGCAACAGCTATTATACATTGTTTAGTACTGAATAATGTGGGGGAAAATTATGAATATACAATTTAAAAAAGGTGCACTTGAATTTATAGTATTACTTATTATCAAAGGTGAAGACCAATATGGGTATTCATTAATTCAAAAAATAACACCTAGAATCATGATATCTGAAGGAACGGTTTATCCATTACTTAGACGTTTAGTTAAAGACGATTATTTAACGACTTATTACAAACCTTCAACTGAAGGACCAGCTAGAAAATATTATAAAATAACGGATTTAGGAATTGAGAGGTTAGAAAGTTTGTTAGATGAATGGAAGAGCTTTACAGAAGCGGTAGATTTATTTTTAGAGGAGAGTGAAATTGATGAATAAAAAGACATATTTAAACACGTTAAATAAACATTTGAAGAATATTTCTGATGAGGAACGTGCCGATATTCTAGATGAATATGAAACTCATTTTATTAGTGGTATCGAAGACGGACAAACTGAAGATATGATTGCTAAAGAGCTAGGACATCCTAAAGAAATTGCTAAAGAGCTCAATGCGACATTAGCACTTGATAGAGCAGAAACAAATAATAAAGTGGGTAACGTATGGCAAGCCATTATATCTGTGATGGGACTAGGAATATTAAATTTCTTTGTTATTTTAATTCCATTTGTCATTATTATTTCTATTTTATTTAGTTTTATCGTGACAACATTATCTTTATTAATTACACCAGCAATGTTGATTGTAAAAGGGCTTTACAATGGATTTGATGCAATACAATCAATTGACGTTTATGTCGTCATAACTAGTTTTGGTTTAGGTTTAATGATATTTACAGTCACTTATTTATTAACGAAATGGTCGTATAAATTGTTTGTAAAATATTTAAGATGGAATATTTCTATCGTTAAAGGAAGTGCTAAATCATGAAGAAAACATTATGGATATTATTTGGTGCTGGATTAATTTTGTTTATAGTATTTGGCACTATGACGTTAATAGAAGGTCAAAAATCAGCAAAGAACATGAGTGAAGAAACGCTTATTAATGAAACTTACCAAAGTGAGATAAAGAATATCAAAGTAAATGGAAAAGATGCAGCCGTAAAAATTAAAAAAGGTAACCAATTTAAAGTGAAATCAGTTGGAAGCAAAGATGATTTCCAAGTAAGCTCAAAGGTTAGAGGCGATACTTTAGATATTAATGTTAAAAATCAATTTGACATAATAAATTTTGATTTATTTAAAAACATGCATACACAAATTGAAGTTACAGTACCAGAAGAATTAAATAGCTTAAATGTAAAAACAGATACAGGGAAATTAAGCGTTAAAGATATTAAATCTCAAACTTCAACATTTAAAGTAGATACAGGTATGATAGATATTTCAAATTCACAATTGGGAAATTTAAAAGTGGATTCAGATACTGGAAAAATTTCAACGCATAATATAGATTTAGAAAGTGGCAAATTAGAAGCAGACACAGGAACAATTAAAATGAATGGTGTACCAGCTGATAAACCACTTAATATTAAGACAGACACAGGTGCTATTAAACTAATATATAATGAAGCACCAAAGAATACATTTTTAGATATCGAACAAGACGTCGGTAATGCTAAAATCAATCAACCAGAATTGAAAAATAAAAAAGTAGGATCTGGAGATAATTTAGTGAAAATTACGAGCGATGTGGGTTCTATTCAAATAGATTAATCAAATATTTTAGAAGCACTTAGGACATAATTCCCAATTCAAAATAAACAAGCATATCACTTAACTAATATTTTAGATAAAAGTGATATGCTTATTTTTATAAAATCATTATAAATTATTTTGAAGAAATATCTTTTATTAAATGATAAACTTCTCTTTTCTTCTCTTTACTTAAAGATCTTAATAATTGTATAGATTCATTAATGAGCATGGAGTCTTCTTCGTCTTCATAAGCTTCAGGGACATTGACCCACCCCATGATATACGCAGGTGTTGTTGAAAGAGCGATAGCTAATTTTTCGACCATTTTTGGCGTTAGTTTAGAAGTCTGTCCCGTTTCATAACGAGAAATTGTAGACTGGTTTACATCAGCTAGTTTAGCTAATTTATATGTCGTAAATCCAAGTTCTTCCCTTCTTTGTTTAATACGATATCCTGTATGATTCAATGATTTCACCTCAATTACTTTAAATCATAGTCTGTTATATATATTATATATGATTTGTGTTGTTATTTGTTAATTTGTGATACGAATTATACTTTCATTGACCAGTCAAAATCTATTTGCTATAATTCAAATTAATTTAATAAAGCTTTCTAGGGTTCCGTAACACAATGTTAGCCTGGACCGAGAGAAAGCCACAAGTTAATGCTTGTGACACGGAAGGATAAAAGCCTGGGAGACTTATTTTTAATATAAGTTTCCCGGGCTTTTTAATTTGAGGAGGAATCATAATGAATTGGTTAAAAATTATCATTGGTGCAGTATTTGAGGTGGTCTGGGTAGTTGGTTTAACACATTCAAGTAACGTATTAGAATGGATTGTTACTTTAATAGCTATTGTAATTAGTTTCTATTTATTAATAACAGCTTCAAAAGCATTACCTGTTGGAACATCGTATGCAGTTTATGTTGGTTTAGGTGCTACGGGTGTCACAATTGTTGATTTTGTATTTTTCGGACAGCCAGTCGTTATTGGCAAAATCATTTTAATCATCACACTTATTATCGGTGTAGTAGGTCTTAAATTAGTTACACCAGAAGGGGAGGAAAGTTAAAATGGCTTGGTTAATATTAATTATGGCAGGTTTATTTGAAATGTTAGGCGTACTCTTCATTAATATTTACTCAAAAAGAAATAACGTTAAATCTTTATTAGGTCTCATGTTATTCTTTGGCTTAAGCTTTATTTGTTTAACAATCGCAATGAAAAGTATTTCGATGAGTACGAGTTATGCTGTTTGGACAGGCATTGGTGCTGTCGGTGGTGCACTATTAGGAATTATATTCTACGGTGAATCCAAAAATATAAAAAGAATTTTATTTATCGGAATCATACTAGCGAGTACAATCGGTTTAAAATTAATTAGTTAACGTTATTTTATAAATCATAATTTATTTCCATCCATTCAGGTGCTTCTTCAAATCCTAATTTTTTATAAACGGGTTTACCTAAAGGAGAAGCAGCTAAAAATATTTTTTTAATGTCACGCGCTTCAGCATCTTTAATGAGTAAAGAAATAATTTGTTGTGCGATGCCATGACCTCTAAAGTTAGGATGTGTGTATATATTAGTTACGTATGCACGTTCTCCTGATTGGTTTATGTATGAAGGAGGAAATGGATAATAAATAATTGCGCCCGTAGCAATTACTTCTTCATTTTCGACTGCTAAAAGCTGATAAAGAGATTCGTCTGTTATGACATTTGTAAAAAATGTTTCTAAATCATGATCAATATCTATAATGGGGTTTGAGCCTTCATCTATTAATTGTTGTTTTCTTAGTTTTACAATTATATTTAAGTCATCAATCGTTGCTTTTCTTATATGCATGATAACTACTCCTTGTCGTTTATTTATTATGGGTCATTTTTTGATTTAAGGGTATAGTACCATTATAGATGAACAAATAAAACAACTTAAATTAAAGTAGGGATAAAATGAAAAGAATACTCATAACAGGTGGCACAGGTTTAGTAGGAAGTGAACTAGTTGATTATTATTTGGCAAATAACGATGAGGTCTATGTTCTAACGAGAAGTGATAGAGATTCTAACAATACATCTTTATATTATATTAATTGGTCGAAAGAAAATTGGGAAAAAGCAATACCGAAAATAGATGTTGTAATCAATTTAGCCGGAGCTAGTTTAATGAACCGTTGGACAGAGGATTATAAAGAAACTATTATGAATAGCCGTATAGAATCAACGAATCGTTTGTTTAAATTTTTTGAGGCACAAGACTATGCACCAGAAGTATTATTTAACGCGAGCGCAGTTGGTTATTATCCACCTTCCAAAGTTGTATCTTATGACGAATATGATCAATTCTTATCTCATGACTTCTTATCTACAGTCGTTGAAAGATGGGAAGAAACAGCATTATTATTTAAAGAATTAGGAACAAGAGTCGTTATCGGTAGATTTGGTATCATTCTTTCTAATAAGGGAGGAGCTTTGACTACAATGGTTAAGCCTTATAAATTCTTTGTTGGCGGTTCTTTAGGTTCAGGAGAACAGTGGATGAGCTGGATACATCTTGAAGACTTAAAAGAGGCCATAACAACTTTAATTAATAATAAAGATAAACAAGGTGTGTATAATATTTGTAGTCCAAACCCTGTGCGTCAAAAAGTGTTAGGAAAAACAATTGCTCAAACTATAAATAGACCGCATTTCTTGCCAGGACCAAAATTTGCTTTAAGGGCGGTCTTAGGTGAACAATCGACAATGATATTAGATGTACAAAGAGTATTTCCTAAGAAATTATTGGAGATGCGTTTTCCATTTAAATATCCAGAAATTGATGAAGCAATCAAAGACTTATTAAATTAAATAGATTAAATTATTAAAAGAGAAGTGAAAAACTTCTCTTTTTGTTTTGACTTATTCTCCGATAATATGTATCATATATGAATAATAATACGAAATATAGAATATTTATTATGAAGGTGGATGTTAAATGAATAATTATATTGAACTAACTGAAAAGTATAGCCCGAATAACTATAGCCCTTTAAATATTGTTTTGACAGAAGGTAAAGGTGCATATGTTAAAGATTCAGAAGGTAATACATATATTGATTGTGTGTCAGGTTTCTCTGTATTAAATCAAGGACATTGTCATCCAAAAATCATTCAAGCATTCTTGGAACAAAGCCAAAAGATAACGATGACTTCAAGAGCTTTATATAGTGATAATTTAGGCGTTTGGGAAGAAAAAGTATGCAAACTGACGAATAAAAATAAAGTCTTGCCGATGAATACTGGAACTGAAGCGGTAGAAACAGCGATTAAAGTTGCGACAAAATGGTCACAAGATGTGAAAGGTTTAAATGCGCATGATGCTGAAATTATAGCAATGGAAGGTAACTTTCATGGTAGAACAATAGGCTCATTATCTTTATCATCAAATGATCAATATAAAGAAGGGTTTGGTGAGCTAGCTGGCAATATAAAATATAGTGAATTTGGAAACATTGAGGATTTATCTTCTAAAATCACATCTCAAACTGCAGCTATTATATTAGAACCAATACAAGGTGAAGGTGGCGTCAATATTCCACCAAAGAACTTTATTAAAGAAGTTAAAGAATTATGTGATGAACATAATATATTATTAATAGCTGATGAAATTCAAGTCGGATTAGGCAGAACTGGTAAGATGTTAGCAATTGAGTGGGAAGACGTTGAAGCGGATATAATATTACTCGGAAAAGCTTTAGGTGGTGGCTTTTATCCAATATCAGCAATAGCTGCTAATGATGATATTATGCAAGTTCTGACACCTGGAACACATGGATCGACTTTTGGTGGTAATCCATTAGCTTGCGCGGTTTCAATAGCATCATTAGATGTGTTAATCGATGAGTCTCTACCAGAGCGCTCTGTAGAATTAGGAGATAAATTATTAAAGGGTCTCCAAGAAATTAAAAGTCCAATTATTAAAGAAGTAAGGGGCCGTGGTTTATTTATGGGAATAGAACTCAATGAAAATGCACAAGAAATAGTATCAGAAATTAATCAACAAGGTGTTTTATGTAAAGAAACGCAAGGAAATATTATTCGTTTGGCACCTCCATTAGTTATTGAAGATAAAGATATTGATACCATCATTAACGTTATAACTGGTGTTATAGAGCGTGTATCAACGAAAGAATTAAATGAAAAATAAAATTTTTAAACGTTTTTAGTTAATAATTGTAATCATTATGTTAAAATTTCTTGGGTATTTATAAAATAAGCAATTATTTATGATGCTAAAAGAAAGGAGTTTTAAAAATGAAAATTGCAATTGTTGGCTCAGGTAATGGTGCAGTAACAGCTGCTTTAGATATGATAGATAAAGGTCACGAGGTTAAATTATATTGCCGAAATCAGTCTATAAATAAATTTGATAAAGCTTTTGAAAAAGGTGGATTTGAATTTAATAATGAAGGCGATAGTAAGTTTATAAAATTCACGAATATTAGTGATGATATTGAATATGTATTGAAAGATGCAGAATTAATTCAAATGATTATACCATCATCATTTATAGAACATTATGCTAAAACGATGGCGCCTTTTGTTAAAGAGAATCAATTAATACTCTTTAATATGGCAGCAGCAATGGGATCTATTAGGTTTATTAATGTATTAGAATCTAAGCATATTGATTTTAGACCACAATTTGCTGAAGTTAACACATTAACGTATGCTACGCGTGTTAATTATGATACTGCAGAAGTAAACTTATCTTTAAATGTGAAAAAAGTTCACTTTTCAACATATTATAAAACTTATTTAAATGAAAGCTTTAAATTAGTAGAGAAGTTATACCCTTATGTTGTTAAAGAAGAAAGTTTATGGAAAACAAACCTAGAAAACGGTAACCCAGAAGTACATCCTGGACCAACTTTATTAAACGTTGGTCGAATAGATTACTCAAAAGATTTCTCATTGTATTCAGAAGGTATTACACCTCATACGTTAAAATTACTTCATGCTGTAGAATTAGAAAGATTGGCACTCGGAAGAAAATTAGGGTTTGAGTTAAATACTGCTAAAGGTGCTCGTATTGAAAGAGGTTATTTATCAATAGAAGACGAAAACGTCCCTCTTAATAAATTATTTAATGACAGTCCTGTCTTTTCTCAAATACATGGACCAAATTCAGTAGACAATCGCTATCTTACAGAAGATATTGCATACGGATTAGTACTTTGGTCAAGTTTAGGGAAAGTTATCGGCGTAGAGACACCTAATATAGATGCAATTATCGCTATTGCATCAACAATTCTAGAAAGAGAATTCTTTGAAGAAGGTCTAACAGTAGAAGAACTTGGACTAGAAAAGCTAGGTTTAGCATAAAGCAAAAAGTGTTAACAATAAAAAAGAGTAAAGACATTTACACACTGTAGATGTCTTTACTTTTTTTGTATTAATAAATTATTTAAGTTGTGCTATCTCTAAATAGAGAACGGCTAATGAACACAGCTATAAAGGTTAAGAGTAGTGACAATATACCAATGCCTAACCATTCTAAATGTACATAGATATAACCGCCTAATATTGTTAATAAACTTGAGCCTACATAGTATCCTAGTAAATATAATGTAGACGCATGAGATTTGCTTGATTCTGTAAGTGTCGCTATATAACTACTTTGAATAGAATGTGCACCAAAGAATCCAAATGTCATTGCTGCTAAACCTACAATATCAATAGGTAAGTATGTGATGAATGTTAAGGCAATTCCTACAATCATAATGGTAATGGCAAGTGCGTAAGCTTTTTTAACACCAAGTTTAATACTTAATTTACCGAAATTGATAGAGCTATATGTACCAATTAAATAAAGTATAAATATAAAAGCAATAGTGGATTCGCTTAAAGAGAATGGAGGTTGTTCAAATCTAACAGTAATATAACTGTAAATTGTCACGAATGTACCCATTAATAAAAATGATAATGACATTGTTTTTAAAACTGCTGGAATTTTTAATAATTTAATGTATTTAAGCAAATGTTGTTTAGGGGAAATCCAGTTCGGAGTTTGGACTTTTGATACAGGTAATAAAGAGACCATCAAAATAGCAAAAATTAAATTAATTACGCTTAATGCACCAATTGCAATTTGCCAATTGAATAGATCAGTTAAAATACCGACAACGACACGTCCAGACATACCACCAAACGTTGTGCCTGCAACATATAAACCCATAACCTTACTTACACGGTCTTTATGAACTTCATCAGCAATATATGCCATGGCAGTAGAAGGAACGCCACTAAGTACTAAACCCATTAATCCTCGAATCACTAAGAAAACTTCAAATTGCTTAACAAATACACTAATCAAAGAAAGTATACTCACTAATAATACAGAGATAGACATCATACGTTTTTTTTCAATGTTGTTTAACATTGGAACGATAACTAATCCGACACCTAGCATAAAAGTAGAAATAGAAAGTGTTAAGCTCACATCAGATAACGAAACATCAAAATAGTGACTTAAGCCATTAAATATCGGTTGAGTTACATATAAACTGGAAAAAATAATAAAACCAGCTAATAACAAAGAAATTGATCTCTTTTTCTGTTCACTTGTCATGACGCATCTCTCCTTATTTTTTAATCATACATTTAAAAAAATGATTTTTCGAAAAATATGCATATTAAGACTACCCTCTCACTGAGTCCACTGCGAACGGTGTATAAAGTGAGTTGTATTTTTGTGCATGGATAATGAAACAGTTATAATGTACTTAAATATATAGGAGGTACAATTATGGTAGAAATATTAAGGCATCATCATATTTCAATGTTAACGAAAGATGCGAAGTTAAATAAAGATTTCTATGTAAACAAACTTGGTTTACGATTGTATTTAAAGACAGTCAATCAAGATGATACATCTATGTACCATTTATTTTATGGAGATGAAGTTGGCACACCTGGAACGTCATTAACATTTTTTGAGTTAAAGTCGATGGGTCAAACTTACAAAGGTACGAATAGTATATCTAGAATAGGATTGCTTGTACCTAGTGAAGAAAGTTTAAGTTATTGGAAAGAGCGCTTTGAAGAAATGGACGTCGACCATGATGCGATTGGCATTTACAATGGGCTTATGGCACTGCATTTTCGTGACCATGAAGGTCTAGAAATGGTATTGTTACCGAACGGTGATAGAAGGACGCCTCAAGATTGGCGTAATAATAGTTATTCAGATGTTCCGAAAGAACACCAGATTATGGGCATGGGGCCAATAGAATTTAAAATGGACCAAGTTACTGATATGAAAAACTTCTTGGAAAATGATTTAAACTTTGATGTCGCTGATTCCGAAAGTGAATTGCTTTATACAAGAGATCAAGAAGGATTGTATAGTGATATCGTACTAGTTGAAGAACAAGGAAAAAGAGGAAAACCGGGTAAAGGTAGTATTCACCACCTTGCTTTATCAGTCGCGGATGAAGAAGAGTTAAAGAAAGTAAAAGAGCTATTAGATAGTAAGAATGTCGTACATTCCGGCATAATAGATAGAGATTTCTTCAAAAGCTTGTACTACAGACATTCACATATATTAATTGAATTTGCTACAGAAGGACCGGGTGTCCCATACGATGATATTGATCAACTAGGAGAAAAATTAGATTTACCAAATTTCTTAGAGTCTAAGAGAGAAGAAATTGAATCAAATTTAGAGCCTATTTAATTAGAAAAGAATTCAGAAGATAAATGTTCTTGAGAACGAACAAAATCGAAAGTTTTATAAAAAATGAGGCTGGGACATAAATACTTGTCTCAGCCTCTTTTATTATAATGGCAGTAGCTGACTGGATTGAAAATGCGCTTATATCAAGCTTTTTCCAACCCTAGTCCCACTCCCATTATTTTGAGTAAGGAGTTTATTTTCGAACTTTTTTACATACTCTAATGTTCATTTAATTTATTGCGTCTTTTTATTAATTGTACTGTGATGATAGACGTTATAGGAATAGCGATACTGACTGCTATACCACCTAATAATATTGAAATGATTTCAGCTGCAAATATTTTAGCGTTTATAATTTCTCCAAATGTATAATTTAATTTTCCAAACCAAAAGAACAATGTAATTTGTCCGCCTATATAAGCAAAATATATTGTGTTTGTTGTTGTTGATAATATATCTCTACCTATAGTAAGTCCAGATTTAAAGAGTTGTTTTAAAGATATATTTGGTTGTGCTTCATATAGCTCGTACATAGGAGAACTGATAGAAATTGTTAAATCTATTACAGCTGCAATTACAGCTAAAACGATGGTAAAGACCATTAATTGTGCATAGTTAATACCGATATTCATCGAAAAGATATAAGTTTCATCTTGTTCTTCTTCTGTGAAACCTTGCAACATAGATATATCTACAATAAAGTATATTAATCCTATGAGAATGAGCGTTGTTATTATTGTAGCTAAAAATGCTGATTGTGTTTTTGTATTATATTCATTGATATAGAACAAATTGATGCATGCTATTAATAAACAAAAGATGATAAGCACGATAAAGATTGGTGCTTTATAGATAATAAGTAATATTGCGATAAATAATGTGAATATGTTTAAGAATAATGTTATAAATGAACGGAATCCTGTTTTGCCTCCAACTAAAATCATTAAAATGAGAAGGATAACAGCTAAAATGAAAGTAGTATCCATTATTTAGCCTCCTCTCTCTGCATAAATAACATCACGATAAAAATCGTAATAGGAATCGTGATGACAATACCTATCCCGCCCATCAAAGCTCTTGAAATTTCAAGGGACCAATTCATCGATAGTGTATACGTTACAGTATTGTTGTTTTTAAAATAAAGTATAACCATTGGGATACTTCCGGATAAATATGCAAAGAATAGTATGTTGGTCATTGTACCCATAATATCTTTACCTATATTGATACCAGATTGCTTTAACCGCTTCATAGATATTGTAGGATGTTGCGCCTTTATTTCATATAACGAACTTGTGAGTGTGATGGCAACATCCATAACGGCTCCTAAAGAACCGATTAAGATGGAAGCTAAGAATATTTGTGTTGGTTGAATTGTTAAAAAGCTCATCGTTTCATATTTGATGCCATTGCTGTTTGTTAAAGTCATAATCAGTTGAGAAATTCCTATACTGATAAAAGTGCCGAGCAATGTTGAAAGAATTGCAACGAATGTCTTTTTTGAAAAACCACTGACTAAAAGTAACGAAATGATAGTAGAAAAAATAACGGTTATAGCCATTAAAATAAAGAAATGCTGATTATCATTTTTCATGAAATAATTAATCATTATTAAAATGACAGATACATTTATAAACAACGAGATAATTGAATAAAGGCCAGATTTTCTACCAACCATGAGTAAAGTGAATAAAAATAATCCGGTCATAAACACGACAGACGTATCTCGTTTTAAGCCTTTAATAATTGCAGAGCTTTCTTCACCAGTGTATGAGATGAGAACTTCATCACCTTTACGGTACTTTTCAGAGTCAGTAAGTGAGTCTGTGTATTTATGAGGTACGGTTAATGTTTTGCCTTTATATTTTCCATTAACAATTTTTAATTTTATGTTTTCGGTATGTACGATATCTTTGTTTTTATTTTGGTCAACTGTATTTTTACTTTTTTGATCCGTAATATTTGTGATGTGGCCAATAGGTGTCTTATAAAATTGCGCGTTATATTTTGTGAAGATTAAAGCCCCTATTAATAATACGATGAAAGCTAATATCGCTATATTGAAAGGTTTCTTTAAACTCGTTTTGAATTGCTGTTTCATATCATTGCACCATCACTTTTAATTTGTATTGAATAACGTATAGTATACGTATGAAAAAATGTGAATTCAAACTATTTCCATGTTTGTTCTATTGGTAATGTATCACGCTTTCTCGCTCTCGAAATATAAGGATGCCCCGCAACAGTAAATCTTAAATGTTTTTCTGTCCATTCACCTTTGTTAGGTACGCCAATGCGAGCAGATGTATCGATGTTTTTAGGGTACTTTCGATTCATCGTATCGATTTTAAGACTGCCCGCTCCAATTTTTGTGCCATCTAGTGATTTAGATATTTGCATAGCTTGTGTGAATTTCCCAGGTCCATTTGTAAGTTCCACACCCGTCTTGTGATTACGGTTGATTTCCATTTGTTCTATGCCATTTTCAGGTTCTATAGCTCTTAATAACACACCTTGAGGTTCACCTTCAGTTTGTGTAACGAAGTTGATGAGCAACTGTTTGTGCATACTATGAGCATAAATTGTGCCACCTTCACAATATAGCGATTTGACACTCTTTGTATTTTTCCCGTTAAAGGAATGTGCAGCTTGATCGTGAATACCTACATATGCCTCTGTTTCTACAATATAACCTGTGTAAGTTAAGTCTTCAGTTTCATGAATCAGTCTTACCCCTAGTAAGTCCTGAGCAATCTCTTCGGTTGTTCTATTAATAAAGTCCATTGATTTAATTACCTCCTAATGATAAGTCGTTTGTCTATGAAGTAAAGTCTGAGCAAAATTGACGAATGCATTTAATTGCGCATGTTGGTTGTTCTGTTGATAGACGATATAAATTGTTCTTTTCAGTTCTGTGTGCGTAAGAGGTATTTTAACAAGGTGTTCATCCTCTATACCACCACTTAAATAATCAGCGATAATTAAAACACCTTTCTCAGCTAGTAGTGTTTGTTTTAATAAAGTTGGATTTGAAATTCGATATACTTTTTGTGAAGCATGCTTCCTTATAAGTTGTGCGATTTGATCCGGCAGTGTGTTGTAATAATAAATATATTGATGACTGAGTTGAGACAATGGTGGTTTCGGGTTCATAGATAAATCATTGTTGTTATGAACATATAAATTATAAGTTTCTTCAAACAAAGTGTTTTTAATAGTGTTTTTATTATTCATCATTTTAGGTGTTAGTTCACAAAGTGCGATGTCTATTTGATGAGCGTTTAGAGCTTCTTCAATTTCTATAGGTGTCATAAGCATCGGTCTTATTTCTATATTATGTTCTTGTTCAAACGATTTAATAATTGCAGGTAAGGCTTGTGCAACATAGCTTTCAGTATAAGCTAGTCTAATAGCTCTCTTATCAGTCTGGTCTTGATGAATAAATAATTCAGTAGTTTCTTCTACTAAATCTAAAATTTGATTCGCGTAAGATAGTAGTAATTCACCACGTTCAGTTAATTTTACATTTCTACCTTCTCTTAAAAATAAAACTGTATTGAGTTCTTTTTCTAAATTTGCAATTTGTCTGCTAATAGCTGATTGAGCAATTTCTAATTCTAATGCAGCTTCTGAAATGTGTTCCCGTTGTGCGACTTCTCTAAAATATATTAACTGTTTAATTTCCACGCTTTCCACCTCTTAAATTTATATTATCTAATTTTTAGATATATTTCATCTATTTTATATATTGTTAAGATAAGTCACATTAAAGTATGATGTTAACTATAAATTAGAGAAGATTCTGAAATTTTAAATTCGAGGTGATGTAGTATGTCATTAAAAAAAGATAGAAGACGACTTGGCCTATATGATTCAGCAGATGAGCATGATGCTTGTGGAATTGGTTTTTACGCCAATATGGATAATAAAAGGTCACATGATATTGTACTGAAATCAATTGAAATGCTTTGCAGATTAGATCATAGAGGTGGAGTTGGCGCTGATGGTATTACTGGCGATGGTGCTGGTATTATGACAGAAGTCCCTCACCTCTATTTTAAACAGAAGCTAAAGTTAAAATTACCATCTGAAGAACATTATGCAGTAGGGATGTTTTTTACAGATGAAAAGATTGCGGGTAGTATTCACGAAAAAAAGTTCAATGCTTTCTTTGAAGAAGAAGGCTTAAAAGTTATAACGTATCGAGACGTACCAGTAGATACTTCTGTATTAACTGATCATGTTGCAGAAACAATGCCAGCAATACAACAAGTTTTTGTTGAAAATAAAACGAGCGAACATTTTGATCGTTCGTTATTTATTGCTCGTAAACAAATTGAACGTTATGGTGAAGAGCAAAATTTAGATTTATACTTTGCAAGTTTATCTAGAAGAACGATTGTATATAAAGGTTGGTTGCGATCGGATCAAATTAAAGGATTATATGTCGATTTATTAGATGATGCATATGAATCAAAATTCGGTTCAGTTCATTCAAGATTTAGTACGAATACATTTCCGAGTTGGAAAAGAGCTCACCCTAATAGATTATTGATGCATAATGGTGAAATCAATACGATTAAAGGTAATGTGAATTGGATGAGAGCGCGCCAAGATAAATTAATAGAAACGATTTTTGGAGATGTTAAAGATAAAATTGGAGAAGTTTTAGACGAATCTGGTAGTGATTCTTCTATTGTAGATAATGCGCTTGAATTTTTAAGTTTAAGTATCCCACCAGAGCAAGCGGCTATGTTACTTATACCTGAACCATGGTTATACAACGAAACACAAGACCCTAAAATTAGAGCTTTCTACGAATATTACAGTTATTTGATGGAACCATGGGACGGACCAACGATGATTAGTTTTTGTGACGGTGATAAATTAGGAGCATTAACAGATAGAAATGGATTAAGACCAGGTCGATACACAATTACTGACTCAAATGAAATTATTTTCTCATCTGAAGTTGGAGTAATTGATGTTGATGAAGAGCATGTTCTATATAAAGGTCAATTAAACCCAGGAAAATTATTACTTGTTGATTTTAAAGAAAATAAAGTTATTGAAAATAACGAATTGAAACAAAGAATAGCAAGCGAATATCCTTATGAAGAATGGGTACGTCAACAAGATTTAAATATTAACGACGTCATAGCGACACCATCAAGAACAAGTCAAGATCAATTATTCCAATTACAAAGAAGGTTTGGTTATACAAAAGAAGAAATCAATAAATATATGACGGAGTTAGTTAGTGAGCGAAAAGACCCGATTGGTGCTATGGGATTTGATACACCAGTTGCAGTATTGAGTACACAACCTGAATCATTATTTAATTATTTTAAACAACACTTCGCACAAGTTACCAATCCACCAATTGATTCATATCGAGAAAAAATTGTAACGAGTGAAATGGTTTATTTAGGCAAAGAAGGTAATCTATTAGAACCCCATCAAGATAATACGAAACGTATACAGCTAAATCATCCTGTATTGTCTAAAGCACAACTTCAAAAAATCCAAAATAGTACTTATCAGACAAAATTTATTTCTACGGTATATGAAACATCGCTTGAAGATGCTTTAGACGAACTATCGCATAAAGTTTCACAAGCTGTAGCAAATGGTGCAGAAATAATAGTACTAGAAGATGAGTCGGTAAATGATTTAGAAAACCAATTTGCTATGCCGATGTTATTAGCAGTTAGTCATATTCATCAAAGTTTAATTAGAACTGGTCAGCGACTTGATACAAGTATCATTGCATATTCAGGTGAATGTCGAGAAGTCCATCATTTAGCTACTTTAATTGGATATGGCGCTAATGCAGTTGTTCCATATTTAGCACAGTATACAATAGAAGACTTAACAGAAACGGGTAGACTAACAGGTACTGTAGAGCAGAATATCGATGCGTATAGTCAAACGTTGTCAGCAGGATTGATTAAAGTAATGGCTAAGATGGGTATCTCGACTGTTCAAAGTTACCAAGGCGCTCAAATATTTGAAGCGATAGGTTTAGGCCAAGATGTGATCGATAAGTACTTTACAGGTACACCGTCTAAACTATCTGGGATTTCAATTGAAACGATAGACCAAGAAAATAAAGCGAGACAATCTGAAAATATTAAATATTTAAATTCTGGAAGTACGTTCCAATGGAGACTACAAGGTGACTATCATGCCTTTAACCCTAAAACTATTCATTTATTACAACATGCGTGTAGAGAAAATGATTACAAGATGTTTAAAGAATATTCAGAAGCGGCTGATAGTGAAAGAATGACTCATTTAAGAAACTTGCTTGAATTCAAAGAGAAAAAAGCAATCGATTTAAAAGAAGTAGAATCAGCAGATCAAATTGTAACAAGATTTAAAACAGGGGCAATGAGTTTTGGTTCAATATCTGAAGAAGCACATCAAACATTAGCAGAAGCAATGAACCGTATTGGTGGTCGTAGTAACAGTGGTGAAGGTGGAGAAAATCCAGAGCGTTACATCGTGAAACCGGATGGTACAAATTATATGAGTGCTATTAAACAAGTTGCATCTGGTAGGTTTGGTGTTACAAGCGATTACTTGCAACATTCTAAAGAAATTCAAATTAAGGTAGCGCAAGGTGCTAAACCAGGTGAAGGCGGACAATTGCCAGGCACTAAAGTTTATCCTTGGGTAGCTGAAGTTCGTGGTTCAACGCCTGGTGTAGGATTAATATCACCGCCGCCACATCATGATATTTATTCAATTGAAGATTTAGCACAGCTAATCCATGATTTAAAAAATGCAAATCGCAAATCAGATATTAGTGTGAAACTTGTTTCAAAATCAGGTGTAGGAACAATTGCTGCAGGTGTAGCAAAAGCTCATGCAGATAAAATTGTTATTAGTGGCTATGACGGCGGTACTGGTGCTTCACCTAAGACAAGTATTCAACATGCAGGTCTACCATGGGAAATCGGTTTATCGGAAACACATCAAACACTTATGTTAAATGGTTTACGTTCCCGTGTCACATTAGAAACAGACGGAAAATTAATGACTGGCCGCGATGTTGCATTAGCATGTGCATTAGGCGCTGAAGAATTTGCTTTCGCCACGGCACCGTTAGTAGTCCTTGGCTGTATTATGATGAGAGTTTGTCATAAAGATACGTGTCCAGTAGGGATTGCTACACAAAATGGAGAATTAAGAAAACTATTTACTGGAAAAGCAGACCATATAGTAAACTTTATGTATTTTATTGCCGAGGAAATAAGAGAAATTTTAGCTTCATTAGGCCTTAAGTCTATGGATGAGTTAGTAGGTCGAACAGATTTATTAGAAGTTTCGGAACGCTACTACACACACCCTAAAGCGAAAGAGCTAGATTTAGAGGCATTACTATTTGTTATCGAAGGAGATAAACATCGCATTATGGATCAAGATCACCAACTTGATAAAGGTTTTGATTTGTCTAAACTTTATGATGATGCTAAAGCTTCTATTGATTATGGTGAGAAATTTGTTGGAAGCTATAATATTAGAAATATTGAGCGTAATGTTGGTGTGATAACTGGTAGTTATATTACGGAAGTACATGGAGAACCTGGACTCCCAGAAGATACGATTTATGTCAAAACGTTTAAACATGCAGGACAAAGTTATGGTGCATTCACGCCTAAAGGTATGACTTTACATCATACTGGCGATGCGAATGACTATTTCGGAAAAGGGTTATCAGGCGCTAAACTTATTTTAAAGGCTCCAAACGAAGCAAGAGAAAATAATATTATTGTTGGTAATGTATGTTTTTATGGTGCAACGAGCGGTACAGCATACATTAATGGACGAGCTGGTGAACGTTTTTGCGTTAGAAATAGTGGTGTAAATGTGGTTGTAGAAGGCGTGGGTGACCATGGTCTAGAATACATGACTGGTGGACGTGTCGTGATTTTAGGTGATGTTGGACGTAACTTCGGTCAAGGTATGAGTGGTGGCGTGTGTTACGTTGCTCCATCTGACATAGATGCATTTAAAAGAACAAACGCACTTGACACGCTAGAATTTGAAACGTTAAAAGATAAAAGTGAAATTACTAATTTGAAATTAATGCTAGAGGATCATGTTAAATATACAGATAGTAAAAAGGCGAAAATCATGTTAGAAGATTTTGATTTAATCGCGGAGAAAGTTGTAAAAGTCATTCCCAAAGACTATAAATTGATGATGCAGAAAATTTCACAGTATAAACTAGAAAATGAAGAAGATGCACTGTTAAATGCGTTCTTTGATGATCGTAAATCTATAGGTGATGAAGAAGAATTAGCTTCTGTTTATTAAGAAGGAGGGCATAATATGGGTGAATTTAAAGGTTTTATGAAGTATCCTAAAAAGCAATTGGATGAGTTATCTTTAAAAGATAGAATTAATGGATATGAACCGTTCCAACAAAGATTTACTACAGAAGATGCTTCGACACAAGGCGCACGTTGTATGGACTGTGGAACGCCTTTTTGTCAAACAGGTTCATCATTTGGGAGAGATACGATAGGTTGTCCAATAGGTAATTATATTCCGGAATGGAATGACTTAGTATATAGAAAAGATTTCGAAGAAGCTTTTGAAAGATTGTCTGAAACTAATAACTTTCCTGAATTTACCGGACGTGTTTGTCCAGCGCCTTGTGAGTCATCTTGTGTGTTAGCAATAAATAATGATTCAGTAGCGATTAAAGGTATAGAACGTACAATTATAGATGAAGCATACGATATGGGGATCGTTAAACCGAAAGTTCCAAATACACGTTTAGAAGAAAAAGTCGCTATTATCGGAAGTGGACCTGCAGGCTTAACTGCAGCAGAAGAGTTAAATTTATTAGGGTATCAAGTCACGGTATATGAACGTAATCATAGACCAGGAGGACTATTAATGTATGGTATTCCAAGTATGAAATTGGATAAATCAGTTATTGAGCGCCGTATTAAATTGATGGAAGAAGCAGGTATTGTTTTTAAGACCGACATTAATGTAGGGAAAGACATCACGAAAGAAGAACTTAATGAGCAATATGATGCTATTATCGTTTGTACAGGGGCTCAAAAAGGTAGAGACTTACAATTAGAAGGACGTATGAGTTTTGGTATTCATTTCGCAATGGAATATTTAACTGAACAAACACAACTACAAATGGGAGAAATTGAAGAACCAACAATAACGGCAAAAGGGAAAAATGTGATTGTAATTGGCGCGGGAGATACTGGTGCAGATTGTGTGGCAACTGCACTAAGAGATGATTGTAAATCAGTAGTCCAATTTAATAAATATGTACGATTAACTGATAAAATGGAACAAAACACTGCGTGGCCATTACCAATGCCTATATTTAAACTAGATTATGCGCATAAAGAATATCGTGAAAAATTTGGATTTGAACCGAGAGCTTATGGTATTCAAACAATGAGGTATGATGTAGACGAAAACGGTAATATTAGAGGTCTATATACACAAGTATTAAAAGAAACAGATGACGGTATGGTTATAGTAGAAGGTACAGAACGTCATTGGCCCGCAGATTTAGTATTACTTTCAATAGGATTTGAAGGTACAGAACATTTAGTTCCTCATTCATTTAACTTGAATACTGATCGTAATAAAATCGTAGCTAATGAAAGAGACTTTAAAACAAATCAAGATAAAATATTTGTTGCAGGAGATGCTAGAAAAGGTCAAAGTTTAGTTGTTTGGGCAATTAAAGAAGGACGTGCAGTAGCAAAAGCAGTAGATAAGGCGTTAAAGGAAAAAATTACAATATAAATTATTGAAATATTATTGACATCAGTCTTGGCTTGGTATAAGATAAATATTGTCTTATTTGGAGGAATACCCAAGTCCGGCTGAAGGGATCGGTCTTGAAAACCGACAGGGGCTTAACGGCTCGCGGGGGTTCGAATCCCTCTTCCTCCGCCATTATTATTAAATATCCAAGACTATTATATAAACAAGCACTACCTACTTTTGTAGGTAGTGCTTTTTGTTTTGTACAAATGTTTTATAATTTTGTTATAATATAAGAATATTCTGACAAAAAGGGGTGTTTTAATGAAAGCGAAGAGATTAAAAAAGGGAGATACAATCGGTGTTGTTGCTTTAGCAAGCCCTCCGAACCAAGAACATTTAAAAATTGGCTTGGGACGTTTGGAAGAGCGATATGATATTCATTTTAAATTAGCGGAAAATATACATGATACTTATGGTCATCTAGCGGGAACAGATGAAGTAAGACTAAAAAGTTTGCATGATATGTTAATGGATGATGAAGTAAAGGGCATCATATGTGCATGTGGAGGATATGGAACACCGCGTATTGTTGAACAAATTGATTTTAATCTTGTTAAAAAACACCCAAAAATTATATGGGGCTATAGTGATATAACTTGCTTACATAATGCCATTAGACAAGAAACTGGGTTAGTAACATTTCAAGGGCCAATGATCTCTTCTGATATTGGAGAGAATTATCATGATATTTCCATTAATAGCTTTGAACAATTGTTTGAAGGTAAAGATTTAAATTACCCTGTAGAACAGTTAAGATTTAAACCATTTGTGAGTGGTCGTGTAGAAGGAGAGATAGTAGGGGGATGTTTATCGCTTTTAGTATCTAGTATAGGTACACCTTATGAAATTGATACAAAGGATAAAATACTTTTCTTAGAAGATGTAGGAGAAGAACCATATAAAGTAGATGGTTTTTTACAACAATTAAAATCTGCTGGAAAGCTAGACGATGCAATTGGATTTATAATTGGTCCATTTACTAATAGTAAACCTAAAAAGCCAGAGAAATCATTAAAAATGGAAGAAGTATTACAGCATTTTATAGGCAGTTTAAATAAGCCTACTGTAAATGAAGTGTATATAGGCCATTGCACACCACATTTTGGCATTCCATTTGGGACTAAAGCAATATTAAATGTAGATAAAAAGGTTTTGCAAATTGAGTCTGGTGTTTATTAATGCAAAGGGGGATGGGTATGTTTATTACTGATATTAAATACTATAGATATAAAACGCCTTTGAAAAAGCCTTTTAAGACAGCTCTTAGAACTGTTGATGTTATAGAAAGTATTTATGTATTTATTGAAACGAATCATAAAGAGATGGTTGGTGTTGGTGAAGCAGTACCAACGTATGTTATTACGGGAGATACAAAAGGTGGAATAGAAGCAGCTATAGAAGAGGTTTTTAAACCATTGCTGATCAATAGGCCATTATCTATTGGTTTATTGGATGAAATGGACGAAGCCTTAGTAGGAAACTCTAGTGCAAAGGCAGCAATAGATATCGCTCTATATGATTTGCTTGCACAAGAAGCGAAGTCTCCTCTGTATGAATACTTAAATAATGACCCGGGAAATAAATCATTAGAAACTTGTTATACAGTAAGTTTAAATGAAGCAGATGAAATGGTTAAAGATGCTTTTAGATACATACAAGAAGGATATACTCACTTAAAAATAAAAGTCGGAAAAGATAGTGTTGAAACAGACTTAAATAGATTAAAAGCTTTAAGAGCTGCCTTACCTAAAGATACAACGCTTAGTGTAGATGCTAATCAGGCTTGGAATGAAAAGGGAGCAGAACAAGCTTTAAAACATTTTGATGAAGCGTCATTAAATATTGAAAGTATAGAACAGCCGGTTAATAGAAATGAATTTTCAGTATTAGGTAAATTAACAAAAGATTATCAAATTCCACTAATGGTAGATGAAAGCTTATTTAGTGTCCATGATGCTAAACGATTAGTTGAGGTTGGAGCGATTAATCTCTGGAATATTAAACTTATGAAAACAGGTGGCATTCATCAAGCGCGTAAAATACATGAAATAGCTAACGAATATGATATTACTTGTATGGTCGGTTGTATGATGGAAACGCATGTTTCAGTAACTGCAGCGTTACACTTTAGTTTAGCTGCCAATAAAGTAACACGAGTGGATTTCGATGCGCCTCTTATGGTTTCTAATCGTGAAGTAGTAGGTGGTATAGCTTATAATGGTTCGAAAGTGACGGCGCCAAAAGGTTATGGTTTAGGAATTGATAGAAAATCTTTACTTAAGAAGGTGAGTGTATGATCAAGTATTGCAGAGTAAACGTTGGCACAATTTGGAGAGATACAGATAAAGCACGAGATATAGATCGTGATGGTATTATGTACCCAGCTGATATCCAACGATGGTTGTTGGAACTTAATTTAGAAGAAAAACTATCATTTACTGAAGACAGTCGAATAGACACACAGGTACTGTATGGTGAAGCGGTTGAAGTATTGGAAGAGCAAGACGGATGGAGTTATGTTATCTGTTTAGAACAACCATCCAAACAACATGATAAAGGTTATCTAGGATTTATACCTTCTAGCCAACTAGGCGATATGAATATCAAAGCATCCAATCAGCGCATGCGCGTCAAAGTGCCAAAAACTACATTGTTCAATACAGATTTCACAACTAAACAAATTTTATCATTTAATACAGTATTGCCTGTCTTAAAATTAGATCAACAATTTATCGAAGTAGAGACACCAGAAGGTATCGGACTTATTGATGGCAAAGATATTGAACTGAGTGATGAATTTGGCGCATTTAAACAAGGTTCAATGCAAGGCGTTATAGATAATGCTAAATTATTTATTGATTTACCTTATTTATGGGGAGGTATGTCTAGTTATGGTTATGACTGCTCTGGATTATGTTTCCACATGTATAAAAGCCAGAATTTCAATATACCTCGAGATGCAGATGAACAATATGAAGCTATGACGGATATTCCTTTAGATGAACATTCTTTAAAGCCAGGAGACTTACTATTTTTCAGTAAGCCTGAAGATAAAGGTTTTCTTTCCCATGTAGGTATTTACATGGGTGAAGATATGATGATTCATGCACCGCATACACCTAGAAGTATTGAAATTGTTAAACTAACAGGTAGTTATTATCAAAAAATCTTAGTAAAAGCAGCTAGGCTATCAACATTTTAATATAGATTGAATCATATAAGACCCGAAATCGTGAGAGAATTTTATCGCTTTTTCGGGATTTTCTGTGTTAGAAAGAAAACTATAATAATAATACTTTTCTTTAAATTGTATAATGCCTACATCGTTTGCTACATGGTCGTATTCTCCAGTTTTTGAATAATAAATCAATTGATCTTCATAAAATGATTTAAAGATAGAAACTTTATCATTTAAGTGTTGATGACGCATAATTTCTAACATATCATCTCCATTTGCATGTTGAGTGATATATCGAAGCATGTTAATCATATCTTCAGAAGTTGTATAATTTTGTTTACCTTGGTCTATCGCCTCAGCATCCATCATTAATCGGTTTAATTCAGTGTTTTTACAATTCAAAGTTTGTTGTATAAACAAATTGATATGTTGTTGGCCGAAGTAATTAATTAATATATTTGTTGCTGTATTATCAGATACGACAATCATTAATTGAATAAGGTCGTTAACGCTTAAGTACGGGATATCCAATGTTTGTAATACTCCGCTCCCACTCACTTTATGTTCTATTTTTAAATTTTCTTGTCTTTCTTCTTTATTTAACTTCGAAAAAATATAAATCATAATCGGAATTTTGATTAAACTTGCTGATTCGAATATTTTCTTTTCGTTGTGATTTGTTAAAAATGTCTCATTCTCGGAAGCAAATTCTAATGAAACGTTATCGTGTTCCATATATTCATGTGTTAAAAATGACATAATTTATACCTCCTTTATTCAATCATACTACAGAATAAAAGTAATATTAATTGAAAGCCTTTACATACTTGTATATACAAGTTATAATTCAAGTAATAAAAAACAGGGGGAGTGAGTTCAATGTCTGTAAATAGAGAAGAAGTGAAACAGATTATTGATGCTATAGGTGGTAAAGACAACGTAGATGCAGCCACACATTGTGTTACCCGCTTAAGATTAGTGTTAAATGATGAAAGTAAAGTTAATAAAGAAGCTTTAGACAACATCGATTTAGTGAAAGGGTCTTTTGCAGCAAATAATCAATTTCAAATCGTTATTGGTCAAGGCACAGTTGACGAAGCTTATAAAATTTTCCAAGAAGAAACGGGAATTGGAGAAAGCTCTAAAGATGAAGTGAAGAAAGTTTCGGAACAAAAAATGAATCCTTTGCAAAGATTAATTAAATTGCTCGGTGATGTATTTATTCCTATTTTACCTGCAATCGTTACTGCAGGTTTATTGATGGGGTTAAATAATGTGTTAACAGCTGAAGATTTATTTGGTCCTAAATCTTTAGTAGACCAGTATTCATGGTTAGCTGATTTTGCAAACATGATTAACGTTATTGCGAGTACAGCATTTATCTTCTTACCTGCCCTTATTGGTTGGTCAGCTATGAGAGTGTTTGGAGGTAGTCCAATATTAGGATTAGTATTAGGACTTGTACTTGTTCATCCTCAGTTAGCTTCTCAATATGATCTTGGTGGCGGTAAATCAGATGAAATTCCAGTATGGCATATGTTTGGTTTAGAAATTAAACAATTGAACTATCAAGGTCAAGTGTTGCCGGTATTAATAGCAACATGGGTACTATCTGTAATTGAAAAATTCTTAGCTAAACGCGTGCATGATTCAATCAAAATGTTAGTCGTTGGTCCGGTCGCTTTATTAATAACTGGATTCTTATCATTTATTATTATAGGACCTTTAGCATTAGAACTTGGTACACTTATTACGAATGGTATTAAAGGAATATTTGATAGCGCAGGTTGGTTAGGTGGCGCAGTATATGGTCTGTTCTATGCTCCGCTTGTTATTACAGGTTTACATCATATGTTCTTAGCAGTAGACTTCCAACTGATGGGAAGTAGTATAGGCGGTACTTATTTATGGCCAATCTTAGCTATATCTAATATCTGTCAAGGTTCAGCGGCATTTGGTGCTTGGTTGATTTATAGAAAGCGTAAAATGGCAAAAGAACAAGGTTTAGCAATGACTTCAGGAATATCATCTTTCTTAGGTGTTACTGAACCAGCTATGTTTGGTGTCAATTTACCATTGAAATACCCGTTTATAGCCTCTATCGTTTCATCTTGTTTACTAGGTGCGTTTATTGGCGCAAACGGCGTATTAGGAAAAGTTGGTGTTGGTGGTGTGCCGGCAATTATTTCTATAACACGTGAATATTGGGGTGTATATATTATCGCTACATTAATAGCTATGGTGTTACCAGCTATTTTAACAGTGGTATTCTCAAGATTTGCTAAAGAACAAGCGAAAGAAATGGTGCAAGAATAATATTATTAAATAAAGGAGTTCATAAACATGGCGGTTTCAGATTGGAAAAAATCAGTAGTATACCAAATATATCCGAAATCATTTAACGACACGACTGGCAATGGTCAAGGGGATATAAACGGGGTTATCGAAAAATTGCCTTATTTACAAAAGTTAGGTGTAGATTATGTATGGTTAACACCTATTTATGAATCGCCAATGAATGATAACGGATATGATATTAGTGATTATTATGCAATCAATCCTGATTTTGGTACGAAAGAAGATATTGAAAAGTTACTTACTGAAGCACATAAACTTGGCATTAAAGTAATGCTGGATATTGTGATTAATCATACGTCTACGTCACATCATTGGTTTGTTGAATCTAGAAAGTCTAAAGATAATCCGTATAGAGATTATTATATTTGGAAAGAAGGTACTAAAGATGAGCCGCCAACAAACTGGGAATCTAAATTTGGTGGTAACGCTTGGGAGTACGATGAACAAACTGAAAGTTATTATTTAAGATTATTCGACGTCTCTCAAGCTGATTTAAATTGGGAAAATGACCAATTGAAAGAAGAAATCTATGAAATGATAAATTATTGGATTGATTTCGGCGTAGATGGTTTTAGATTTGATGTTATTAACTTAATTTCTAAAGGTGCTTTTGAAGATTCAGAGGAAATCGGTAAAGAATTTTATACGGACGGGCCAAAAGTTCATGAATATTTACATGAATTGAACCGAAAAACTTTTGGAAATAAAGATATTATGACTGTAGGAGAAATGTCTTCTACTACAATAGAGAACTGTATAAAATACACCAACCCTGAAAGACAAGAATTAAATAGTGTATTTAATTTCCATCATTTAAAAGTAGATTATAAAAATGGTGAGAAATGGTCTGATATGAAATTTGATTTTATAGAATTAAAACGTATTCTGATGGATTGGCAAGTTAATATTGCTAAAGGTAATGGATGGAACGCTATTTTCTGGTGTAATCATGATCAACCGAGAGTTGTGACAAGGTTTGGTAATGATGAAACAGAAGCTAACAGAGTTAAATCAGCTAAAATGCTTGCTATATCACTTCATATGTTGCAAGGAACACCTTATATCTATCAAGGTGAAGAGATAGGTATGACTGATCCTAAGTTTACATCAATCGATCAATATCGAGATATTGAAACATTAAACGCATATCGTAGTCTAAGGAATCAAGGCTTGGATGAAGATACGATTATGAAAGTTATTGGACAAAAATCTCGTGATAATTCACGTACACCTGTTCAATGGACAGATGAGGAAAATGCCGGTTTTACAACAGGCACGCCTTGGATAGGCATACCGGATAACTATAGAGAAATTAATGTGGAAGCGGCGATTAAAGATAAGAATTCAATCTTCTACACTTATCAGCGGTTAATTGATATTCGTCATAAACATGATATTATAACGTATGGAGATGTAGAACCACTATATATGGATCATCCAGACTTGTTTATTTACAAAAGAAAGTTAGATAATGAAGAGTGGTTGATTGTAGCTAACTATACAAATGATAAGGTTGAAATACCTGAGGATATTGATATGGAAGGCGAATTGATAGTGGCTAATAATGATTTAAATGGCAATATGCTAGAGCCTTTTGATGCATTTGTTGTTAATTTAAAAAGCATTTAACTATGAAGTTTTGAAGGTATAGAGGTGAAACAATGAATAAGTATATGAAAATCTATCAGTCAATTTGTAAAAAAATTATAAATGGTGAATATGCACACTTACAACAATTACCTTCAGAAAATGAATTAACAAAGATATATTCAACTTCGAGAGAAACAGTAAGAAAAGCATTAAATCTTCTACAAGAAAAAGGTTATATACAAAAGTTACGTGGAAAAGGTTCAGTTGTTATATATGAAGGAATTATTCAATTTCCAATATCTGAAATGATCAGTTTCCAAGAAATTAATAATAGACTAGGTCTTGACTATGAAACGGTAGTTGAAGTATTTGAAGTTATCAATGCTGAAGACGAGCCAATTGTTCAACACGCTTTAGAATTGAATAATCACGATAAGCTATGGCACGTAATTCGAACAAGACAAAAAAATAATAAAGTTCATATCATGGATGAGGATTACTTTGTTTGCAAAGTGATACCCAAACTTTCAAAAGAAGTAGCGTCTCATTCGATTTATCAATATATTGAAAATGAAATGAATGTAGAAATAAGCTATTCAAATAAATCTATTACTTTTGAAAAAATGACAGAGAAAGAAGAACGATATTTTGGACATTTAGATCCTTTATATACAGCTACAGTTAGAGGTATTGTTCATTTGAGTAATGCTGAAAGATTTCAATATAATATCTCTAGACATATTGCGACAGAATTCAAATTTGTCGATTTTTCTAGAAGGGTTTTGAATAAACCTGTAATAGATCAATAGTTTTTTCTTGCCAAGTATAATGGTTTTGTTGTACTATATAAAGTGCCGTGCTAAGTGGGGAGGTAGCGGTTCCCTGTACTTGAAATCCGCTTTAGCAAGACTGAATTCCTTTGCCGCGGACATATTATTGTGAGGTCTGCCCTCAGCACGTGGTGTCTGAAGACGTCGGTCCTATGCAATACAAACCCATGAATCATGTCAGGTCCGGAAGGAAGCAGCATTAAGTGGATCATTGTATGTGCCGTAGGGTTGCCGAAGTTTAGCTAACGACTGAGGTAACGCTTGTGATGTTTGTTCCAAGCAAAGGTGCACGGTATATTTTTTATTCAACTAAACATATTATATATAAATCAAAAAAGGGTGACCTCGGTCACCCTTTTTCTTATATCAGGAGGATATAGTATATATGACGCAATTATATATCGGAACGATTATAGAATCTGAATATGAATTAGCGAAAGAAGTAGTGAAAAAAGCTTTTTTAAATACTGATTATGTAAATGCGAAAGAACATGAATTAATAGGTAGAATTAGAAAATCTCCACATTATAATGCCGAGTTAGAAGTAGTTGCCAAGACAGAAGGCGGAAAAATACTAGGGCATGCGATGATGACAGAAGTAACAGTCGATTCAGAAGAAGATAGTAATACAGTTCTAACTTTAGCGGCAGTATCAGTTTTACCAGAAGTCCAAAATAAAGGGATTGGTAAAGCTTTAATTGAAGCTTTAGAGTATCGAGCTTATGAAAATGGTTATATTGGTGTTGTCGTCATGGGAGATGAAACATATTATCGCGAACTAGGTTATAGAAATGCAGCGGAATTTGACATTTATCCTTCATTTGAAATTAAGAACGAAGATTTTATGTTCAAATATTTATGGGACCATCCTAACAAAGAAGTACGAGGTATAGTTCATTTTCCAGAAGAATTTCGATGATTTATATTAAGAAGAAATATTGATTCGTGATATAATAGTTGTTATGAAGAATTAAACTTGGAGGTGCCATTTTGAATTATCAAGCTTTGTATCGGATGTACCGACCACAATCATTTTCAGATGTTGTTGGTCAAAAGCATGTAACGAAAACATTAAGAAATGCTATCCAAAAAGGAAAGCAATCGCATGCTTATTTATTTAATGGCCCACGTGGAACAGGAAAGACAAGTATTGCTAAAATATTTGCTAAAGCAATTAACTGCACAGTAAATACAAATGGTGAACCTTGCAATGAGTGTGCAATTTGTAAAGGTATCACACAAGGGACTAACTCAGATGTTATTGAGATAGACGCAGCGAGTAATAATGGCGTAGATGAAATTCGTAACATTAGAGATAAAGTTAAGTATGCACCTAGCGAATCTAAGTTCAAAGTATATATTATTGATGAAGTTCATATGTTAACTACTGGAGCTTTTAATGCGCTTTTAAAAACACTTGAAGAACCACCTAGTCATGCTATTTTTATATTAGCAACAACAGAACCTCACAAAATTCCACCAACTATTATTTCAAGATGTCAAAGGTTTGATTTTAAAGCAATCAATTCTGGAGAAATTGAAGATAGACTTGCATTCGTAGCTGATCAACAAGAGATTACTTATGAACAGGAAGCATTAGCATTTATTGCTCAAGTGTCTGAAGGTGGCATGAGAGATGCTTTAAGTATTATGGATCAAGCGATTGCCTTTGGAGACGGTCATTTATCACATGAACACGCGTTGAATGTTACGGGCAGTGTGGACAAAGCAGCTTTAAATGCTCTGTTTCAAGATATCGTTGCTAAAGATATCAAGCAAGCATTTATGAGATATCATGAGTTTATATCTAGTGGTAAAGAAGTTAATAGACTTGTTAATGATATGATTTACTTTATTAGAGATGCTATTGTAGCAAAGACTACTGACCGAGAAGATGAAGAACATGCTTTAAACCAAATCGATTTAAATACAATGTACAAAATGATTGATTGTATAAATGATACACTTGTTTCTATGCGTTTTGCGATTAATCAACAAGTTCATATTGAAATATTGATTGTGAAATTAACAGAACTGGTTACACGTAATCGTCAACAAGAAACACAACAAGAGCAACCATACCAAAATATTTCTAGCGATGTAGAGAATAAAATTAAACAATTAGAAGCTCAAATCACGCAACTCTCTCAAAACGGTGTACAACCAAAAGCGAAACCTGTTGAAAACAAACAAGGTGTTGCAAGGAAACAATCGAAACATGTATTCTCAATACGTCAAATTGAACGTGTATTAGATCATGCAAATAGAGATGATTTGAATTTATTAAAAGAAAAATGGCAAGCAGTTATTGAATCAGTTAAGCAGAAAGATCAACGAGCGTTAGTCAGCTTGTTATTAAATTCAGAACCAGTAGCTGCAAGTGAAGATCACGTGCTTGTTAAATTTGATGAAGACATTCATTGCGAAATCGTAAATAAGAACGATGAGAAAAGAGAACATATCGAATCTATAGTCTGTGAAATAGTGAATAAGACAGTTAAAGTAGTGGGTGTTCCTAATTCTCAATGGCTACAAGTAAGGCAACAATATATTCAATCAAAGAAAGCAAATTCAACCGAAACTAAAAATGAACCAGAACAAGAGAACAAAGAAGAAGCGGATATTGTTAAGAAAGCTCAAGAATTATTCGGCGAAGATACTGTTCATGTAACAGATGAGTAATACATGACATAGACTTCAAAGGTATGTATAATAAATATGACAAAAATTAATTTTCTATAATAATTATAATAGATATTAGGAGGACAAAATTATGCGCGGTGGCGGAAATATGCAACAAATGATGAAACAAATGCAAAAAATGCAAAAGAAAATGGCTGAAGAACAAGAAAAATTAAAAGAAGAAAAAATTGAAGGAACAGCTGGTGGCGGAATGGTTACAGTTGTTGTTTCAGGACACAAAGAAATCTTAGATGTTGTTATTAAAGAGGATGTAGTAGATCCTGAAGATATCGAAATGTTACAAGACTTAGTTTTAGCTGCAACAAATGATGCTTTGACTAAAGCTGATGAAGTAACTGCTGATCGTTTAGGTAAACATACAAAAGGTCTTAACATCCCTGGAATGATGTAATGATGTTTTATCCAGAACCTATATCGAAATTGATTGATAGTTTCATGAAATTGCCAGGTATTGGTCCAAAGACTGCACAGCGATTAGCGTTTCATGTATTAGATATGAAAGAAGATGACGTTGTTCCGTTTGCAAAAGCACTTGTTGATGTAAAACGAGAATTAACATATTGTGAAACATGTGGCCATATAACAGATGTTTCGCCTTGCCAAATATGCCAAGACAAACAAAGAGATCACTCAGTTATATGTGTTGTTCAAGATTCTAAAGATGTTATCGCGATGGAAAAAATGCGCGAGTATAATGGTATGTACCATGTACTTCACGGTGCGATATCTCCAATGGAAGGAATTGGACCAGAGGACATTAATATACCATCATTGCTAGAGCGTCTGAAAAGTGATGAAGTAAAGGAAATCATTTTAGCGACAAACCCTAATATAGAAGGCGAGTCCACTGCAATGTATATTTCTAGGCTTGTTAAACCAATAGGCATAAAGACAACGAGATTAGCTCACGGTTTACCGGTCGGCGGTGATTTAGAATATGCAGATGAAGTGACACTTTCTAAAGCTATTACTGGCAGAACTGAAATTTAAAGAATTATTTTGCAACCTGTTTACAAATATGTAGCAGGTTGCTTTTGTTCAATTATATGATTAGAAAAGAGTGTAAATATGATAAAAGACACAGGTTTAATCTTAGAAGGCGGCGGCATGAGAAGTATGTATACAGCTGGTGTCTTAGACTTTTTTATAAAAGAAGATATATATTTTGAATATAACATCGGCGTTTCTGCTGGTGCTTCTATGGCTGCTAGTTATATTTCTAGACAGTTTAGGCGTAATCATCGTGTGACAGCTAAATACATTAAAGATAAAAGATATCTTTCTTTATCTAACTATATAAAGAGGAAAGAATTATTTGGGATGGATTTTGTCTATCACTATATTCCAACTTATTTAGAACCGTTTGATTTTGAAAAGTTTGATCAAGCTGAAGAGAAGTTCGTAGTTGTTACAACAGATTGCGAAACGGGTGAAGCAGTTTACTTTGATAAAAATGATACAAAGGGTAGTTTATTAACTGCATTAGAAGCAACAAGTTCTCTACCATTGATGGCTAACCCTGTTCAATATAAAGGACACACGCTTTTAGATGGTGGTATTGTTGATCCTATTCCTATTAAGAAATCTATTGAAGAAGGATATACTAAAAACGTTCTTATATTAACAAGACCAAAAGGATATAGAAAAACACCTAGTAGGTTTTCTAAAGTATTTAGAATGAAGGCTTATCCTAAAGTTAATCATTTAATGGAATTAAGATATAAACATTACAACAAAACATTAGATTGGATTGAAGAGGAAGAAGATAAAGGAAATATCTTTGTAATAAGACCAACTAACACACTAGCAGTAGATAGAGTAGAGAAAGATCCAAGGAAATTAGATGCTTTATATAGAGAAGGATACGCAGATGCAGAAAAAATCTATAAAGATTTAAAAGAATATGTAGAGAAATAATCATATTAGGGTACATTAAGTGTTTTGGTGTAATTTTGATGCTTGAGAAAGGGTTGTATAGCCTGTATAGTTATATCTTGTGAGCGAGAGATATTGAAAACATCAAAACACTTCAAAAATTAATTTTAAAAAGTTGTTGACTTCACCAAATGAAGCGTGTATAATTATTTCTTGTGATGCAAAATGAACATTGAAAACTGAATGACAATATGTCAACGTTAATTCCAATAATTTGAGTACTGAAAGTACTTCAAAGAGTGATTGGCTTAACC
>NZ_JAJNIQ010000005.1:0-193242 GCF_022386395.1 Mammaliicoccus sp. J-M40 | reverse complement strand
AAAAATCAAACAGATTTATTTTGTTAATACATTCTAAAAAACCAATGGTTGATTACTTCTAAAGATATTACACATAAATATGGACTTGACTGTATTTTCCATAATTTTAATATGATTTCATCCTAAGTACATGAGATAATTACCTCTAACAGGCTAGTTATTTTTATCTAGCTCGTTACATTTTCTAATAGGCTAGACTTTTCAAACAAGCACGTTAGCTCTGTATTTTCCAAACTTAAAATTGACCTCCACTACTATCACTACCACCTTTAAAGTATTTTCTTTCTTCTTTATTAAATACTTGTTCTGGGTCCATATATGGCTTTAATTTATATTTTCCTTTTGATAAATTCAAACCATCTATTGCAATTCTATCTTGTGTAACGGCATGGGGTGTTAACTGTTCATATTCTTGTGGTCCAACTGATGTTATCAGTTTAAAACCTTCTTTTTCTGATAAATACTTAAATGCTGGAGAACCAATTTCTACTCTTGCTCCGAAAGGATAAATGAATAAATCAGTCTTACCTATAATCGGTTCTACTTCTTTCTTCCATCTCTTCGTATCTTGAACAATTTGATTATAACTACTATTTGTAAAGTTTATATGGCCATAAGAATGACTGCCAAATTGCCACCCGTCACGCTTCATGACTTTCACTATTTCTTTAGCGTCTTGCTTTCTTTCTTCATAGTCTTTACTGTCTAATTCATTTGTACGATAACCCAGTACGCCCTCGTAGCCTGTTAATGCAACAACACCTTTAGCGCCTTTATAAGAGAAATCTTTATGTTCTTTAACATACTCATTTAAAATTGGTACAATTGCTTCTTGTGAAGATTTAACGGTCTTCCCGTGATCATCTGTTGATTCTGAAATCACTTCTTTATTTTCATTTAATACGAGTCGATTAACATTACCATTTTTACGCATATAGTCGTAATAATTCATATCATCAATTGACAAAATTAAAGGTTTTTTTCCTTTTGGTAATTTTAACTCTTTCTTCTTAACTTTATCTCCTGAAAAATCATATGCATCATGAGGATCTATTAAAATATAATTATTCTTATGCAGTTCTTTAATGGCAGCTTCAAATTCATGTGTTGTTAACATCCAATCAAAATATCCTTTTGCTTGTTCTCCTGTAAACGCACGTTTAGGATAAGGTACATTAGGATGGACAAACAAGTGATGGATAACGCCATTATATGGTTCCAAACTTTTTTCATCTTCTTTATCTTGTTTAGCATCATATTTTTGCGAAACTTTATTTTCAGTAGCCTTCTTTGGTGCTTTATTCGTTTTCTGTTCATCTTGTTGACAACCGGAAAGTACTGTTACGATAACTATTAAATATATAATACTGTTTAGTATTTTTTTCAAGAAGTCCCCATCTCCTTTTTAAATATATTTATAGTTATAATACTAGCGTTATTTCCAATTAATGTAAAGTGAGGTAAATAATAATTTAATTATAAAATAATATAAAGATTAAAATATGTAGAAGATTATTGAATGCGTGGCATAGTATGGCAAGTTCAAAACGCTTAGTCAAAATATAAATTGCGCCAAATACTAAACCTAACCCACAATAAATTAAAAATTCCCCGACGTTTAAAGGTCCATGTATCAAGCCAAATAGAACACTAGACACTATATATCCAACTAATAAATGACCTCTAAAAATACCTTTCATAATAAGCATCCTAAAGATGAGCTCTTCAAAAATCGGTCCTAAAATTACGAAAATTATAATGGATATCATGATAGGTAAATATTTTAAATCTTGATAAACCTCTAATTGATTATGTGGCTGACCAATTATTAATGAAATTGACCAGTAAATAACAAGACCAATTAAAGTAGCACATAACATATATAACAAATATGTACGTTTAATTGGCTTTACTTCAAAAATATTTAATTTAAACTTTTCTATAAGATATAGTGACAACCCAAATAACACAACGCCTAAAAGCAATATCCATAAATTTTGAGCCAGACCAATAGAAGTGTACGCTCCAGTTAGCATGATAATGAGTAATATAGATTGCCAAAATACATATTTATATCTTTTTGTAGATATTGGATTCGTATCATTTAATACTCTGTTTAAGTTCATTTTATTCTTCCCCATTTTTAATAAAGCCATCCCTAATTTATATCAATTCTTTTATATTATTATACCAATAATCTTAGTTAAACACTTTTATTTCATAGGAATTTTTAAAATAAATGAAGATCCAATATTAATTTTACTTTCAACTTCTAAAACACCATCCATTTGATGTGCTAAATTTCGCGCAATATACAAACCTAACCCTGACCCGCCGGTAGTCTTGTTTCTAGATTCTTCAACTCTATACGTTCTATCAAAAATACGGTTTAAATGTTCGCTCGCTATACCCGTCCCATCGTCAGACACAGTTATAACAAGAATATTCCCCGCTTCTTGATTCACTTTTAACTCTATTCTTGAACCAAGGCCTGTAAATTTTATCGCATTATCAATAATATTCAATAAAATACATTCTAATGGAACCCGATATTGTTTAAAGGATTGCACCTCATCACATAAATTAACATCAATCGTTCTCGATTCGCACGCGGCTTGTTGTTCATAAGTTTGTAATATAGAAACGAACAACTTATCTATATAAATCGTTTCAAGTTCATAATTGTTCCTTGAAACAGTATTCAAACTCATAACACTCGTTAATTCATCAAACATAGTAGCTATTCTTTGCGATTGCTTAATTAATACATCGTAAGCTTTATTTTGCTCCTCTTCTGTTGAAATAACACCATCTTTGAGACCTTCCGCAATATGAGGTAATGCTTGCTAAAGGTGTTTTTAAATCATGTGATAAATTTTGTACCATTTCTGATTTTTCCTGTTGTTCATGCTTCACTTGTTCAATTTGTATTTCAATATTTCGTGCCATCGTATTAAATGAATGACTAAGTTCTCTCATCTCTTTCGGACTATCAATATTAAGTTCTGTTTCATTATAATGACCTTGGGCTACACGTTTTGTCTGCAAATTCATTAAACGAATCCGTCTGACGAGTGGATTAATAAATAAAATACAAATAGCCGTTGTTAAACAACTTGCGATAATAGCGCTTATAGTTAGTAACAACGTTGTATGAGCATCGAACCACATCCATTTATATGCAACCGTTAAGATGGCTGTCGTTAACACAATGCTACTTATAAATGCAATTAATATTTGAGTTCTGATTGTTAACATTTATTTCGCCCTCTCGAATTTATATCCCAATCCCCAAACTGTCGTAATAACATAATCGTGGAAATCTTGTCGTTCTAACTTTTCTCTAATTCTACGTATGTGTACATTCACTGTATTCGCATCTTCGTAATAGTCATATCCCCAAACTTTCTCTAATAATTCAGATTTAGAAATAACTGTTTTTTCACGTTCAGCTAAATACCATAATAAATCAAATTCTCTTACACGTAGTGGAATCTCTTCATCGTTTATTTTCAATACTTTCTCTTGCTTACATAATGTCATGGAATCGAATGTTAAATAATCTTGTTTATTAAATTTTCTACTACGATTTAATAAATTATGTGATCTTAAAATTAATTCTCTAGGACTGAAAGGTTTCTTTATATAGTCATCTGCCCCTAAAGTTAAAGCATAAATTGTGTCATTTTCTTGTGTCTTTGCTGTTAAATAAATAAATGGAATATCAAGACTTTGTTCTCTCATCTTCTTAACCACTTCATAGCCATTTACCTCAGGCATCATAATATCCAATATCATCAAGTCAATAGAATCATCTATTTGCTCAATTGCTTCTTGTCCATTGGTTCCTGTAATTACTTGGTGCCCTTCATATTCAAAATACGTTTTACAGATATCCAGAATATCTTGTTCATCGTCTACGATTAGTATTTTTGCCCTGTTGTCATCCTGCTTCCTTCTTATTAAACTTATTGATAAATGTTTTTACAGATGTTGAATTAATACATTCTTTATTAAGCGCAATAAATATAAATCCAGATAATTGTACAGGGTATGTAAAAATCATATCTGCTAGAATGTTATTAATCATAATAAATATACCAAATAGAGCTGCAGAATACTCTAGGAAACCTATGATGAGAGCCAAACCAATCATTATTTCACCAATAGGAATAATCCATTCCCAATAAGAAGTGTAAGGTTCAATAATAATTTTAAAGAAATGTTTATACCATTTTGGAGAGTCTTGATTCTGTGCAATGACTTTAGTAAGACCACCTAAACTGAAACCACCTGTTAACTTTTCATAACCTTGTCTTAAAATGTATATGCCACTTACAATGCGTATGATTAAAAATATAATTTGATATAATTTTTTCATGATGTTTTCTCCTTTATATAACATGATAGGGAAAAACGGTTTACCCGAATTCCCCTAATAGAAGTAATTTTTTATTTTAATTTGGCACTACCGAATGTTACATGCGCTTTATTACAATATATTGTTACTTCGTTATATTTTGAAACATCCATATCTTTTAAATCAAAAGTTTGTTCCATTTTGTCATAATCTACTTTAGCAATTTGCATACCGTTCTCAACATCGCCATCTTTTGTTAAATAAACATGTAAGTCTGGACCTTTAGAAGATTTATAATCAGTAAGCATTAATTTATGATCTTTAATAGTTGCTTTACCTTCAACCATTTCACCATTCATAGACTTAAACATACCAGACATCATCATATCGTCTTTTTTCATATCTTTATCTTTCATGTCCATGTCTTTGTCTTTCATCTCTTTGTCCTTCATATCCATGTCTTTGTCCATTTCTTTATCTTTCATTTCACTTTTTGTTTCCATTTTTTCGTCTTTTTTCATATCGTCATTACCACATGCACCTAATAAAATCGTAGTTGAAAGTGCAAGTGCTCCTATAGCTGTAGTTGAAAATTTCATTTAACACATCTCCTTTTAATTTGATATGTTAATTGTATAAAGTACAGCTCTATTAAACCATTAACTGTTTATTAACTACCATAAAGTAATTCTTAAATATTTATTTCATTAATTTCATTTGTTGCACTTCGACTTACGAGTACTTTTTTAGTCATGTTAATAAACAATCCTGTTTCTACAACTCCAACTATAGATTTAAGTGTATTATTTAACTGTTCAGGGTGATGAATTTCCGAAAAATCACAATCAAGAATATAATTTTGATTATCAGTAACAAAAATCTCTTCTTCTTTTTTTCTTAAAATCGCTTTACATCCTAACGACTCTATAGATTGCGCTGTAATTTTCCATCCAAATGGTATGACCTCTATAGGCAACTTAAACTTACCAAGTGTTTTGACTACTTTTGATTCATCTACAATAACGATGAATTTTTTAGCTGCATCAGCAACTATTTTCTCCCTTAATAGCGCACCGCCGCCACCTTTAATCAACTGTAAATTCTCATCCACTTCATCTGCACCATCAATTGCGATATCTAAACTTCTTATTTCTGAAAAATCACTAAGAGGAATTTCAAATTTTTTAGCCCATTCTGCTGTTTTTTCAGATGTAGGTACACAAACAATATTTAATCCTTCTTTAACCCGCTCACCTAAATGTTTAATAGCATAATACATCGTAGACCCAGTACCTAGACCTACTTTCATATCATCTTCTATATATTGAATAGCCTCTATCGCTACACTTTCCTTTAACTCATCTTGATTCATTATGGACACCTCAATCTATATTTATATGTTTAAAATTCAACTTAACAACATTATAAATATACATAGTGCAAACATCCTAACGTATTGATTGAGAATACTTTGATATTTCATAAAAAATCACCCATAAAAATTAGAATTGTATCTAAATTTTATGGGTGAATATCATTTTATATTTATTTTGTAGGGTATCTATGTGAAAACATACAAATTATTATTTTGTATTTGAAGGTTCTTCATCTGTTCTTGGTAACGGGTAAAAACCGGCATTAAATTGTTTCCATAATGGTTCTGTTAATTCATGTTTGTCTGTTCTTTCAGGATCGAACATAGATACAATTTCATCTTCTTTACCTTGTTTAATTTTGCTAATGAATTCGTAATCTAATAGCAATTCTCTACCTAAAGCGATAAGAGGTGCACCAGTTTCAAGTGCAGCGATAGCATCCTCAGCTGTAAATATAGAGCCAATACCTATTAATGGTAAACGTCCATTTATCCAGTCTAACAATAATTTAACACGTTGTTGTCCTTTATATTCACCTTCTCTTGTTTCAGAGTGAATATCCATTAGAGATACGTGTAAATAATCTATCGGTTTTTCAGATAATGTTTTGACAAGTTGTTCAGTTAATTCCATAGAAATACCTGGAGATTCTACTTCTTCTGGAGAGAAGCGATAACCTACTATAAAGTCTGGTGTAGCATGTTCATTTACGACTTTTGTTACTGCATCTACAACTGCTAGAGGGTAACGTAAATGTTCGCCCCACTCATCATCTCTTCTATTATAGTAAGGTGAGAAGAATTGATGGATTAGATAGTGGTTGGCACCATGAATTTCAACGCCATCAAATCCCGCTTCAATTGCGATACGCGTTGCTCTCGCAAATGATTCAATAGAATGTTCAATTTCTTCTACAGTTAAAGGTCTAGCTTTATGTGTTTCTTTTTGACCGAATCCTCTAACTTCTACTTCACTCGGTGCAGCAACGTCGCCATCAGGTGTTAAACCAGGTAGTGACATAGCACCGCCGTGATGAATTTGAATTAATGCTTTAGCACCATTTTTCTTCATAACTTCAGCTTGCTTAGATAATCCACTTATATCCGTTTCTTTAGAAACAGAAGCTTGTCCAGGAAATGCTTGACCAAGCGGTTCAACATAACTTGCTGCAGTCAAAGCAATCCCAACATCTTGAGATCGTTTTTCTATATATGGTAATTCAATATCAGAAATACTGCCATCATCATTAGAAGACACATGTGTTAAAGGCGCTAACACAAATCTATTTCTTAATACTACACCATTCGGTAATTTTAGTTCTTTAAATAAAGGTTCATATTTCGCATTCATTTTTTAAGTCCTCCTTATGAAATAACACTATAACATCATTATTTTAGAAGTTACTAATTTAATGCTTATAGCTATGGTAGGAATTTTATATATTGAAATTCCTTATATAAAATTAACAATAATTATTATTAATTTTTGTATTCTGTATTTGTTTTTAATTACTTCGTTAAAGAAATACATTTTTATTTAATTGAACGATTTCATTCATAATTATTAACTTTTTGACTTACATTTATCACTAATGACATAAACCGTTCAAACTATTGAACACTATGAATCCTATTGATATGCTTATACCCAATTAGTAAGCGCTTACTAAAGATACAAGGAGGTGTTATAGTGAAGATTTTTGAACTTATTGATAAAAATACTTTTATTTTTGACGAAACAATTTCTTCTAAAAGTAAACTCTTTAATTCACTCACAGAAATATTAGATGAACACGGATATTTAAAGAACAGGAAAAAGTTTCTAAAAGATCTACTTAAACGAGAAAGTATAGTTTCTACGGGGATTGAAGATGGTTTCGGTATACCTCACGCCCAATCTAAATATATAAATAAACCTATTATTACTTTTGCAAAAACTTCTAAAATTAGTGATTACAAAGCATTAGATGATTCTGAAATTAACATAGTTTTTCTTATTGCATTACCAAAAATTGCACAAGCTTCACACTTAGATTTATTAAGTGAATTGGCTCGTCTTTTGATGAATCCAGATTTTCGACATGACATTAAAAATGCTGAACAAGCAGATGAAATTTTAGATATTTTATCTGTATAGGAGGAATATTATGAATATCATTGGAATTACAGCATGTCCTACAGGTATAGCCCACACTTATATGGCTGCTGAAAAATTGACTAATACTGCTGAAAACCTAGGTCATAATATAAAAATTGAAACACAAGGTTCAAAGACTGAAAATATTTTAACTGAAGATGATATAAATAACTCAGATTTAATTATTTTAGCAATAGATAAAGAAATCGATTTAAGCAGATTCTCTGGAAAAAAAGTCAAAAAGATTTCAACAGCACAAGCAATTAAAATGCCTGAAAACATTATAGAAGATGCTATAAATGATATCGATATGACAAATATTGAAAATAATGAAAGTAATACAAATAATAAATCAGGTATATATAATCACTTCATGAATGGCGTAAATTATATGCTCCCATTTGTAATTGCAGGTGGTATATTAATAGCCATCAGTTTTGCTTTTGGTATAAATTCTGCTGATCCTGATTCAGAATCATATAATAGATTTGCAGCTGCACTTTCTAAGATAGGTGGAGATACAGCATTCCAATTAATGGTTCCAGCTTTATCTGCTGGTATTGCTTCTTCAATAGCTGGCAGAGCAGGTTTTGCGCCTGGTTTGGTTGCAGGAACTCTTGCAACAGTTGATGGATCAGGATTTTTAGGGGGAATGATTAGCGGGTTAATGGCTGGTTATGTAACAAATATTTTAGCAAATAAAGTTAAAATACCAAAATCAGTATCTGCACTTTATCAATTAATAATTGTACCACTTTTTTCTATATTTATAGTGGGCATTGCAATGATTTTCCTAATCAACACTCCAATATCATGGCTACTAGATACACTGACTCACTGGTTAAATGGTTTAGGACAGTCATCTGGTATGTTATTCGGCTTATTAATTGGAGCTATGATGGCAGCAGATATGGGAGGGCCTATTAATAAATCGATTTCTACATTTTCTATAGGATTAATGTCAGCCGGTGTTAATGCGCCTATTGCTGCTTGTATGGTAGCTGGTATGACTCCTCCACTAGGTCTAGCTTTAGCGACACTTATTTTCAAAAATAAATTCACTAAAGAAGAAATAACATCTGGAAAATCTTGTTGGGTATTAGGTGCGTCATATATTACAGAAGGAGCGATACCTTTTGCCGTTGCAGATCCGCTTAGAGTCATCCCTAGTCTTATATTAGGCTCTGCAACTGCAGCGGCAATATCTATGAGTGGTGGTGTAACTTCTTTAGCTCCTCACGGAGGTATATGGATTTTATTTATTCCAAATGTAATTAATCATATATTTATATATATCATCGCCATCATTAGTGGAACAGTGGTTACAGCTTTGTCAGTTGGGTTACTAAAGAAAAAAATCACTTTTGAACAAAAAGAGAAATCAAATGAAATTATTAAAAATAAGGTGGAGTTATAATGTTATATAATATGAAAGATTTACTAAAAGTTGCAAATGAGCATAAATTTGCTGTTCCTGCGTTTAATATATCTAGTTTTGATATGCTTAAATCAATTATGGAAGAAGTTGAAAGGCTAGAGTGTCCTGTCATTCTAGAAATACATCCAGATGAAATTGAATATTTAGGAAATAATTTTGTGTCAATTGTAAGAGCTTATGCCCTTAATAGTAAAGTTCCAGTCGTTATTCATTTGGATCATGGTAGTACACTGTTCGATGTTACAAGGGCAATTAGAAACGGTTATACTTCAGTAATGATTGATGCTTCTACTCAATCTTTCGAAGATAATATTTCTATTACTAAACAAATAGTTGAGTTAGCACACAATGTAGATGTTTCAGTAGAAGCAGAACTAGGTACAATAGGAAATAATGGTTCTAGTGAAGGTGGAACTGATGAAATTATATACACAGATCCTGATCAGGCAGAATATTTTGTTAAAGAAACCAACATTGACACATTAGCAGTAGCCATTGGTACATCACACGGGTTATATCCAAAAGGAAAGAAACCAGAATTAAATATAGAGTTACTTAAAGAAATAAATTCAAGATTATCTATTCCTATTGTATTACATGGTGGCTCTGGAAATCCTGATGAAGAAGTACGTGAATCTGTTCTTTATGGTGTGGGTAAAGTAAATTTAAGTTCTGATTTAAAAAGTGTCTTTTTTGAACAAGTTAGACAAACTTTAATTGATAATAAGAATATGTATGAACCTAATGAAGTTTACCCAGAAGCAAATAAAAAATTAAAAAAAGTAGTTGAATATAAAATGAATTTACTGAACACTATAGGTAAAGCAAAATTATATAAGTAATTTCTACAAAGGTGGTTAAATCCATGCTTAAAATAATAGAAGAACGTCAACAAATTATAATCAATCATTTAAAGATTGTTCAATTTTCAAGAATACAAGACTTGATAGAACTCGTAAAATACAGTGAAGCTACTGTTAAAAGAGATTTGATAGAATTGGAAAAAAAGGGCCTCGTTAGAAGGACTCGTGGTGGAGCTATGATTATCGATAATCAAAAAATAGATTTGCCTTATTTAATGAAAATAATTAACTTTAATGAACAAGATAATAAACATAAATTAGCAGAGAAAGCCAAAGACCTTATTAATGACGATATGGTAATATTTATAGATTCAAGCACCACTACTTTACATTTAATTAAAATGTTAGCTAAGTTTGAAGGTTTACAAATTATTACGAATGGTGTTCTTACTGCTTCATTATTATCAGAGTTTACTGACGCTCATATTAATATTCTAGGTGGGACAGTTATAAAAAAAAGAAATACCATAAATGGTTCTAAAGCTTTTAATGATGCCTTAACTTATTATGCAGATATCTCTTTTGTATCATGCAGAGGATTTGATTTTAAAGAAGGAGCAACTGAAACTACAGAAGGAGAAGCATTGATTAAACAGGCCTTTAGAAGGAATTCTAAACACTTAGTGTTACTAGTAACTGATGAAAAATTCAACAATAAATATATTCATAAAAGCTTATCTTTACAAGATGTAGATACCATAATTACAGATTATAAACTAACTCAAGACTCTATTAACTTATTACAAAAAAATAATATTAAATGGATACTTTAATTTCTATCAATCAGAGTAATTTCAATTAACAAAAAGATTTGTATAGACACACCAATCCCCTCACTATTTCCATTAGTGAAGGGATTTTTAGTTTAGTATGTCAACTTATCATTTTACTAAAACTGTTTAGCCAAACAAAGTCCATACTCTGTTGACAGGATAATATATATCAAATAAAACGATATATTTATGATTTTTCTTCAGACAGTTTATTATTAGCTCGTCTTTGCAATAGTACACCTAATAAACCAATGATAATTACTAATGCAATAACGCCAGCAATGCCTAAGAACTTAGTAATATATCCGACTACAATTCCTACTGCTAAGAAATCAGTATCTGAGAATGTTGTGGAAGCTGCTCCTAGATCTCCCATAAATGGTATGAATAGCAATGGTAAAAATGTAATTAAAATACCATTCAATGCTGACCCTGCAACTGCTCCTTTTATACCTCCTCTTGCGTTACCAAATACACCTGCTGTAGCTCCTAAGAAGAAATGTGGTACAACTCCTGGCAGTATAACTACTCCACCGATTAAGAACATAATAAGCATTCCGATTACACCAGTTATAAAACTAACGAAAAATCCTATCAACACAGCGTTTTGAGCATATGGAAATACGATAGGACAATCTAATGCTGGTTTAGTATTTGGCACTAATTTCTCTGATATACCTTTGAAAGCAGGTACAATTTCAGCCAAAATCAAACGTACACCTGTTAAGATAATAAATACACCTGCAGCAAAAGTTACACCTTGAATAACCGAGAACACAATAAAGTTTTGACCGTCACTTAGTTCAGCGTGTACATATTGTGGACCTGCAAATAGCGCTGCAATTATATATAAGACAATCATCGTTAATGAAATACTAATTGTACTTTCTCTAAGAAAACTTAAACCTTTTGGAAATTTAATATCTTCAGTTGATTTAGATTTCCCAGAAAATAATTTACCTATTTCTCCAGCTGCCCAGTAACTCACTGTTCCAAAGTGACCGATAGCGACTTGATCAGATTTAGTAATTTTTTTCATTGTAGATTGGCCAAGTGCTGGAAGTATTGCCATAATTAATCCTAATATAATAGAACCCATAACAACTGTTAAAGTACCTGTAATATTACCTACTGTTAATAATATTGCTAAAAATGCAGCCATATAAAATGTATGGTGACCTGTTAAGAAAATATATTTTAAGTTTGTGAACCTTGCTATAAGTATATTTACGACCATACCGAACATCATGATTAAAGCGGCTGTAGTCCCGTAATCTTTTAATGCTATAGATATAATCGCTTCATTATTTGGCACCACCCCTTGAACGCCAAATGCTTCTTGGAACATCTTACCGAATGGTTCTAATGACTGAGTTACAACGTCTGCCCCTGCACTTAATACTAAAAAGCCTAATATCGTTTTAATTGTTCCAGATGTAATATCTGCTCCTGATTTTTTCTGAACAATCAAACCTATGAACGCTATAAGCGCTACTAGAATAGCGGGCTGACTCAAAACATCTACAATAAATCCTAATATTGAATTCATAATGCCCTCACCCCTTTATAGTTAAATAATATTCATTTCAGTTAATTTTTCGCTTAGTTTATTTTGTAATTCTTCTTTATCTAATATGTTATCTAATACAACAACTTCACCTAATCTTTGCGCGTTTTCTTCTAAATCTCTTCCGCATATAAATAAATCTGCCATATCAGGACTAGCTGTCATAATATCACTGTGCTCTACCTTTACATCAGATGGTGCTTGTAAATTTCTCAGAGCTTCTTGTGCATTCATTTCAACCATAAAACTACTTCCTAAACCGTGTCCACATACTACTAAAATTTTCATATTAATCATTCTCCTTAAATATATTTATTATTTCTTCAGAATTTTTTGCTTCTATTAATCTATTTATTCTTTTTTTATCACTTAGTTTAGTTGCTAATTGTCTTAAAATATCAAGATGGGCTTCATTATCAACAGCGCTCAAGACAAATATTAGTGATGCATAATGTCCGTCTTCAGAAAAATTAATGTGTTCGTCTAATTTCAATAGACTTAGACCTACTTTTTCAACATTGTTGCCCGGTCTTGAATGCGCAATAGCTATTTCAGGAGCTATAACAATATAAGGCCCCATTTCATGCACGCTATCTATCATAGACTCTACATATTTTTGAGTGAAATACCCTTCAGCTAACAAAGGTTTAGAAGCTAGTTGTATACTTTCTTCCCAACTGTTAACCTTCTGTCTTAAAAGGATATGTTCTTCCTTAATAAAATCTGTCACGTTTATATTTCCTCCTTACTATGACTAACAGAATGAATGAGCTCTATAATTTTTTCTTTATTTCCATTTAGTAGTTCTTTTCTTTTTTCTTCATCCATTATTAAATGACTAAGTTGCCCTAATGCATTTAAATGTATTTGCGCTTGACTAGTTGCTAAAATAATAATAATTTTAACTGGATCATATCTCTCGTGACCAAAAGTAACACCATTTTTAAAATGCATTATAGACATACTTACAGGGACATTTACATTTTCAAAGTTCGAATGTAGTAACGCAATATTAGGTCCAATGACCATGTAAGGTCCAAATTTATCTAAATGCTTTATAATGTCACCTGCATAAGCTGCATTTACATGCCCTTCATCTATTAATACTTTTACACTCTCTTTTATAGCGTCATCTCTGCTTTTACCTATGACATTAGTTTGAATATGATTGAAAGGAAGTACATCTTCTAAAGTTGGACCTATAGTTTTATAGCTTGAAACGTACCTTTCCCTAAAGTCATTAATCAGTTGATTTAATCGCTCTCTATCTTCTCTGTTAAGAAAAGGAGATACTTCTATCGTCGGAACAGAAAAATCTTCGACAGGTACAGTAGACAGAATATAATCCACACCATGGGACTGTAGAATTTTTTCAGTAATCTCATAGATAGAAAAAGCGTCTAAAATTTCAAATTCAGGATAAATATTTTTTATACGACTTTTTAATAATTGTGAAGTGCCAACACCTGAACCACATAATAATATGACCTTAATTTGTGTTGTTTGTTCACTAGATAACCGTTCAATAGAAGAAGCAAAATGTAATACAAGATAAGCTACTTCATCATCGCTAAATTCTATATGAAAAGGATTCTCTAATACGTATATTTGTTGTTTTACCGCGTGAAATAATTCTTGATATTCATCAATGATTTCCCCTTTTAAAGGATTAGAATGTGCCATGTTAAATGTCATTCTATGAATTGCGGGTTGTAAATGTGTGATTAAACCAGTCATTAGCTTATGATCATGAATTAGGGGTATACCTATTTGTGCACTTACTTTTTGGATGAATAATTTTGAGATTTGAGTTATATTTTTGTGTTCTTGATACTCATGGTAAGAAGTAACACGAGCGCCTAATAAATGTAATGTAATAAAAGCTGCTTCACTTTTAGGAAACTTAATTGGGAATATTTCTTCTAATTGCTGAGTAATTTTGATCGCAATTTCAAATACATCAGTTTGTCTCAAACGTTCGTATTCTTCATCTGGTATTTCAAACATATACTGTTCCTTAGCCCGATGAATAGCTATTATTATGTGATATATCAATCCATCGATTCCTACTTGTACGAGATGAAAATCTTCTTCATTTAAAATATTGATTACAGTCCGTCTTATTTTTTCTAAATCTTCTTTAGAAAAGTTTTTCATACCGATGTGAGGCGTAGCTTTTCTAAAATACTCGCTTACGATATTTGCGTATGCTTCTCTCAAGTTTTTTTCATTACCTTCGATTATAAAACCTTTATTTTTCTTATATTCTAGAAGTAATGAATATTTACCTAGCCATTCCTGTACAGATTTCAAATCTTCTACTACTGTTCTTCTAGATACGTTTAAAATATCCGCGAATGTTTGAGAATTAATAGGTTTAGAAGATTCAAACAACCTCAATATAATTTGTTCTTTTCGTTCAATTTTAGAAAAATGTACATCCATTTCTACGTTAGACTCAGATAAAAAACTAGTTTCGTCTTGAGATGTAATTTTTACACCTAAACTCTTACTGCGTTCGATTTTAATTTTTAATTGGTCTGCAAAAGATTCAATATATTCCAAATCATATTGAATTGTGCGTTCTGAAACTTGAAATAAAGATGCTAATTCAGTAATCGTTATAAAATCTTTAACGGGTGATAAATGAGATACGATGTTTCTTTGACGTTCACTCAACAATCAAATGACCTCCCTAGTTATATTGTAAGCGTTTACCGATACTTTTAGATGTGTAAACTTCTTCGTTTAATAATCCGAAACATTTCACATCAAAGCAAGTAAAAATATTAAACGTAATTTGGATATTTGTAATAATTAAACAAAAAACCTGCCGACAAAGTTTATACTTTATCGACAGGCTGGAATATATTATTCGATTTCAATTATTATACATGTCTAGTTTTAAAACGACGTGTATACTCTCTAAATGTAATAAAACATTTATTTTTTTCGTCGTATAATTTATATTTTAAAGATTCTAGACTATCTTTAATCGTGATTGTCGTCGCGTGTTGTAATGGTGGTGTCTTCTCGTGTGCTTGTTCTAATTGATAGTTTGGTATTCTTGGGCTTAAATGATGGACATGATGGTAACCAATATTACCTGTCATCCATTGAAAGACTTTAGGTAATTTATAGAATGAACTACCTTCAATCGCTGCTTTAACATAATCCCATTCAGATGATTCTTCAAAATATGCATCTTCAAATGTATGTTGAATGTAAAATAACCAAATACCCATCATACCTGCAATAAATAACATTGGTAATAAAACGAGCATAAATGGAACTGCTCCTACTAGGAAGAACATTCCAACGTAGAATAAAAGCAATACAATATTATGCATCCAAGTATTGCGCTTTTCCTTAGGTTTAGCATCTTTAGCATTCATTCTATTTGAAATAAGCATCAAGAATATTGGTCCTAATATAAACATTACAAACGGATGTCTATACATACGATATTTAAATTGAGTAAATTTAGAAGCATCACGATATTCTTCAATTGTCATTACCCAAATATCACCAATACCACGTTTTTCTAAATTACCACTGCTTGTATGGTGAATGATATGTTCTCTACGCCATTTTTCATAAGGGAAAAATGTCATAAGACCAGTTATATTCCCTAATAAATCGTTGTTCTTTTTCTCACTTAAGAACGATCCATGACAGCAATCATGGAAAATTATAAATGTTCTAATTAAAAATCCTGAAGCTAACACACCACATAATATCGATAACGACCAATGTAATTGATAACTTAAAAATCCACCAGTTACCAATAATACAAGTGGTATTATTGTATTTATAATTTGAATAGTACTTTTCTTTAGATTGTTGTTTTCAAACGGTTTGACCATTTTGCGAAGCAACTTCTTCTTTTCTTTTTCGATATTTTTCCACGTCCCTTTATTCAATAAATATAAGAATAGGAACTACTTTAAAGAGCTAAGCACTTCCATCTCTAGTTCTTATAATAAATCATAATATCAAGGTTTACAAACAATAGCCATTTAAAAATAAAAAAATATTAATACAAAAAATTGTTTTATTTTAATAATAATTTAGCACTTAGTCATAATAGTAGATGTAGAAGCTGTTGTTAAAGGATTTCGGTTATAAATAAAAAGGATTTCTCACTAGTTTTACTACTAATGATGAAATCCTTTTATGTTAAAAGTCATTATTTATTTTTTGTTCTGTTACCACATGATATCTTTTACAGTATCGTCATTTAATGCTTTAACAATTTCTGCAACAAGCCTCACAGCATTTAAGTAATCTTCTTTATGAAGTACAGAAACGTTAGAGTGCATATAACGTAATGGTACACCAATTGAGATAGTTGGTGTGCCTTCGTTTGCAACATGGATACTACCTGCGTCTGTTCCTCCGCCAGTAATGTTATCCCATTGTACGTCTATATTTTTCTCTTTCGCTACATTTTTAATGAATTTTCTAAAGCCAACATGACCGATATTTGTACCATCCATTAATAATACAAGTGGTCCATTACCTAACTTCGTATCATGATCTTGACCCTTCATTCCAGGTGTATCGTAAGCAATACCTACGTCTACTGCGATTGATAAGTCTGGTTTAATTTTGTTAGCTGCTACTTTTGCTCCACGTAAACCTACTTCTTCTTGTACAGTTGCACCTGAAACAAGGTTAATACCTAATTCATCATTTTTTAGTTCATTTAATACATCAACACTTAAAGCACATCCAAAACGGTTATCAAATGCTTTTGCTGTTAAATAGTTTCCATCACCTAGCTCTTCAAATTCTGAATAAGGCGTTACCATATTACCTATTTCAACGCCTAATTTTTCAACCGCTTCTTTATCACCTACGCCTAAGTCGATGAACATATCTTTAATTTCTACTGGTTTTTTGCGTTCTTCGGGACTTAATACGTGAGGTGGTTTAGATCCAATAATACCTCTTAATTCTTTACCATCATCTGTAGTGACAGTCACTTTTTGAGATAACATAACTTGGTTCCACCAACCACCGATTGGCGTAAACTTAATATAACCATCGTCATCGATACGGGTTACCATAAATCCAATTTCGTCTAAATGACCTGCGATTAAAATTGTTTTAGATCCATCTTTAGCTTTCTTCTTCCCGAAAATACCACCTAAATTATCTTCTACAATTTCATCACTAACCGGTTCTAAATACTCGCGCATTTTAGATTTAACATTGTATTCATATCCAGAAATGCCATTAATGTCTGTTAATGTTTTTAATAATTTTACTGAATCAGCCATTTTACTTCCCCCTTAATATTTTTTCAACATTTCTATTTTATCATTCTCTTTAACAAAAGTGTTATGAGAAGGATTGATTTGATTGATTTTTCAGTTTTTTTAACAAAATATTTTTCTGAATAATAAAATACACCCCAATGTTAAATTTCTCATCTAACTTTGAGGTGTATTAATCCATATAATTATTCTGTTTCAATAAATGTACTCTTATAAATTTCATTGTTCATTTCTTGCATTTTTCTTTCAACATTAGTAATTTCAGCTGAACATTCTTTTAGTTTGTCTTGGTATTGTTCTGTTGAAATATGTGTGTTTTTGTATCTAAGCTTATGTTCTAAACTTGCCCACATATCCATACCGATTGTTCTAATTTGAATTTCCACTGGCGTCACTTCTACCCTTTCAGCTAAAAATACTGGTATAGAAACTACTAAATGCAAACTTTTATAACCGTTTGGCTTAGGATTATTAATGTAATCTTTTCTTTTTAATAATTTAATATCTTCTTGTCTTAGTAGCAACTGTTCAATCGTATAAACATCCTCTAAATAATTGCACACTACACGAATACCCGCTATATCTTGTAAATTATCGCGAGCTGACTTTGCGTTCAATGGAAAACCTTTTCTCTTTAACTTTTTGACTACACTTGGGAATTCTTTAACCCTTTTTTCCATATGATGGATAGGATTATGTTTGTAAGCTACCTGAAATTCATCATCTAAAATTTTGAGCTTTGTACCAATTTCTTCTAAAGCCGAAGCGTAAGTATGTTGCAATTCCACAAAATTAAATAACTCTTCCATCGCTTGTTCCGTCGTTTGAGGCCTCTCAATTTCATTCAAATGATTTGTGAACTCTTTTTTCAACTCAGTTAAATTAATTGATGGTTTTCTTTCTATATACATAGATATTCTCCTTATATTTTTAAATAAAAATATATTTTCTTAGTATTAATTATATCATTTAAAAATTTTACATCAAAGAATGAGAGGCTGAGTTCTATGATTATTTGGCTTAACGGAGCTTAGTTTTCACTAACAACAAGTTGTTTACCGTTTGTTTTTAAAATGTAACTAAGCTAACAAATACCGTCTTTTTATTAGGTATTGGGTATAATATAGAGAGTTACTTTTAAAATCTTCCTAAGTTAATTTTTCTTATTATTTTTATTATTAATACTACAAAGGAAGACAATAAAAGCTCTTGAATAAAGAAGCCTAAATATGTTGTAAATTTAATAGTTTTATTAAATTCAAAAATTGATGTGCTAGATTGAACTGTATTATTTTCAATAACATCCATTGGTGTTACTAATAATAATATATACATCATAATCGAATATAATATTGAACCTACAATTATATAGAGCCAAAATAATTTCTTTCCACTTGCACCCCTACCTATAAATATTGCTAATAAAAATGAAGGTATTAATTGTACGAAAAGCATATGTTGAAAAATATTTAAATTATTTATGAATATTAAGCTAAATGCTATTTCTAGCATTAATATAAATATAATTATTGAATTTATTTTCATTAAGCTTTACTCCTTAGATGTAACCTATAAATAATATTTCACATCAATATCATTATTTTAGACCTTCGACAACATTCTTATTTGCAGCAACCATAGCAGGAATAATACTAAATAGTATTCCAAAAATAACTGTAGCTAAAAACGTTATGATAATTTGTAAAATAGTTAGACTAGCTACTAAACCTATCATATTCATTAAAAAGATAAATATTAATGTTAAAACTATACCTGCTATACCACCTATAGATGAGAGTAGTGTACCTTCAATGATATATGATACTTGTATATCGCTCTTTTTTGCTCCTAGAGCACGTCGAATAGCTATTTCTTTAGAACGCTCACTAATTGACGAAAGCATAGCATTCATAACTCCAAATCCCGCCACAAAAATTGAAATGCTTGAAAGTAGTGCAATGAAGTTCAATATTGTTTCTGTCTGTGTTTTTGTTTCTTCATAAATACCTTTATTGTCTGTATATGTATAACTTCCAGTTCCCTTATATGTTCCATTTTTATCTAGAAAACCTAATGCTTTATTTATGTCTGTTTGATTTTGTGTAAATATAATCATTTCATCATAATAGATTTTATTTTGCATAATATCTTTCTTTGTTTGTTCTGTAACTATTAACGAGGGTAGTAATTCATTAATAGTAGATGCTTTATAAATTGTACTTATTTTATAGTTTTTATTTTTAATTTTTATATTGCTATTAATAAATTTCTCTATATTATTTTGACGAGTTAGATCTATTAATGCCTTATCACTTATTGCTATTTCATTTGATTTATCCTTTTGTCCCCCTAGTTTCTTTCCCTTCAAGACCTTTGGCATGTTCACTTCGTTTTTCTTTAAATCTTCTAATGTTCTATAGCTGAGAATTTGTTTAGAGGTACCTAAGAATACATTCACCTTTGTTCCGTAAGAACTGGATACTAATTGAGCTTTAGTTTTAATTAACTTTTCTATTGAGTTTTTATCTTCTTCTGTAAATCCTGTAGGTTCTATAACATTTTCTCCTACATAATTGAGTGTAGTTTGTTCTTTCTCTAATTGAAGATTATCTGATAAAGACTCATTGGTAAATTCACTACTTGCTTGTACAATTAGAACAACAAAACTAGCAATCGCTAAAGCTATAGCTGTTAAAATACTTTGTCTTTTATTTCTTAATAGTAATTTGAATACATCTTTAAATACGTTAATAATTTTCATCGCACACCCCTAGCTCTGAATAAAGTAACCCATCTTTCATAATGTATTTTTTATTTGATAATTGAGCTACTGTCGGATCATGTGTCACTAATATTATTGTCATACCTTCTTCATGAATACCTCTAAATGTATTTAATATTAAATTACGATTCTTTTCGTCTAGAGATCCCGTAGGCTCATCTGCGATAATGAGGCTAGGTTTATTTGCTAAAGCTCTAATTATCGCAACTCTTTGCTTTTGCCCACCAGATAAGTTACAAGCATACTCGTTTACTTGTTGCTCTAAATTTAATTTCTTTATCAAATATTGAATGTACTCTGTATTAATTTTTGTTTCAGAATATAAAGATGGTAAATAAATGTTTTCTAACACTGTGTACTCATCAATTAAATTAAAATTTTGAAAGATAAAACCAATTTTCTGGTTTCTAAATTTTGACAGTTTTAAATCACTTGTTCTATTGATTTCTTTTTCTTCAAATAAGTATTCTCCAGAAAAATCTACATCTAATAACCCTATAATATTTAATAATGTAGACTTACCTGACCCTGACTTTCCTACTATTGAAACAAAGTCACCTGCATTTATATCTAAAGAAATTCCTTTTAAAACGTTTAAGCTTTGCTTACCATTTCGGTATTCTTTTGTTATATGATTTAATTTTATTAATCTCTTCAAATTATATCCTCACTATAAATTAATAATATCCAAGCTCTAATAAAAATATTTTTTCTCACAACAATATTTTATTTAAAAAATAATATTGCGTGAATCTCTTTTCATAATAAATTAACATATTTAACCAATTATTATTAATTGTAATGTTAGTTTGTGCTACTGTTAATAACTTTGACAGGATAATTCTTAAATGAATGATGGTATCTATATGCTAGCACCTTAATCGTGATTATTTTTAAACTTTGGATTTCAACAAAAAATTGAATAAAAAGAGATTTTTACTGTTCACTCAGGATGATTTCTAGGCAAGTTAGTAGAAATATTATAGGAAGGATTATTTTTTAAATACTAGTGGAATATAGCTTTGTCTATAGATTGTTTCTGTTGCAAAGTCAAAAATTATCCTAAGTATTCAGAAACTTTAAATATATTAGATCAGAGCTTCGAAGACGTCATACAGTTTTATAGATTTCCAGCACAACACCCTAAGAATATACGAACTACTAATTCTATTAAAAATATAAATATGCAACTTAAAAAAGGGAAAGTCATTAAGACTTTCCCTATCCTATACTCAGCTTTTAGATTAATTATTGCATTATTCATGGTTATTCAAGAAAATCTAGATAATACTAAAAGAGCCTTAACGGGCTAGATATTTTACTCTTGCACGTTACATTTTCTAACAGGCTTGTGAGTTTAAACAAGCATGTTAGCACGATATAATTCATGATTTCAATGTAATTTTACCCTAAAACAAATATAAAAAGTGCTCTAACGTGCAAGAAACTATAGACAAGCTCGTTACATTTTCTAACGGGCTAGTGAATCAAAACAAGCACGTTAGCGCAAAATAATTCATGATTTCAATGTAATTTTACCCTAAACAAATATGAAAAAGTACTCTAACGGGCTAGACTTTTTCAACAAACGCGTTAGTGCGATCTTTATATCACTTATATTTAATACATCTTAATACACGTTTCTACTAAATCGAAAAGTTTGCCAGCTTTATCTTTAATTTTGAGCAAAAAAGAGCTTGGGACCTCTATCCCTAGCTCTAAAATTATTACTTTTATTCATCTTCTTCACTTTCAGATTCGTTTATTATATCGTTTACTTTTACGATTCCTTTTCTTCCTTTATAGATATAATCTACTTCTTCATTAATCATTTGGCCATTTAGATAACTTATTATCATAGGTAAGTTCATTCCTGTATATAGCTCTAGTTCTTCACCTTGCATAATAAGTTTACTTATTATATTTGCTGGTGTGCCTCCAAGTATATCTACAAAAACTACAACATCATCATCTTTATCAATATGTTGCGTAAATTTGCTCTCTAAGTCTTGTGGTCCGTCTTCTTCTAATAATGATACTGTGAAAATATGTTCTTGAGGACCTAATATCATTTCAACACTGTCTTTAATACCTTCACAAAATTTTCCGTGACTTACTAAAATTAATTTCTCCATAATTATTTATCTCCTTTAAATATTTATTAACTTGGAGTAATAATACCTAATGCTGATAGAATGATTGATACAATTAGCACAATAAATATAGCTCTTGTAGCATTCATATGTTTGCGTCCAAGTAACCAATAAATACTTAATGCAATAATTAACGGTAATAATTTAGGTAAAATCATATCAACGTTTTCTTGAATATCAATAGTTACATCACCAATGGTTGGTTTCCAAGCAAATTCAACTTTTACTATGGATGCTACTAGTGCGCCAACCATAAAGACCCCAAGTAATGTCGCTGCGTTTGTTAATGTTTCTAATCGATGTTGCATTGTCGTAACAAGTGATACCCCTTCTTTATATGCATATCCTAGCTGTTTCCATCTGAAGATCACAATAGCTACCGTTGCAAATATCCATATTAGTGCTCCGACTGGATTACCTTGTTGTGCCATGTTACCTGCTAAAGCCCCAAAAATAGTAGGTATTAAAGAAGCAAATAGAGAGTCACCTACAGCAGCAAAAGATCCCATCAATCCTACTTTCATCCCTTTTACTGTGTCTTTAGCTTTATATTGTTCTTCTTCTTCCATTGCAAGGTCAATACCTGTAATAATAGTATTGAAGAAATTACTCGTATTGAAAAACTGAGAATGTATTTTCATCATTTCTTTTAATTCAGGCGAATCGTCTCCGTAAATTTTTCTTAATTGAGGTAAAATGATGAATAAATAACCGCTACCTTGCATACGTTCATAGTTCCAACCTAATTGGTAAAACAGTAAACTGCGTCGGTTAATTTGGTTAAAGTCTTTTTGAGTTAATTGATACCCTGTAGAAGATGGCTGTATTTGTTCATTATTTTCTGGTGTATTATCAAAGCTCGTCATCGTCTATCTCCCCTTCCTCGTCATCTGCAGAAGCACTATTTTGAGTAGGCGATGGCTTTTCAGTATTGCGTTTATAATCTATAGCTGCTAATGAAAAACCAATAAGTGCTACAGCTAACATTGGTAAACTAGATTCTGTAAAATCGAATTTTTTAGACATACCTGACACTGCGTTACCAACACTATTAACACTAGTAAATACTGTGGAGAATATTGCGGTAATAATAAAACCTAAAATGAAATAAGGAAAATGTTTTTTGACTGGTAAATATCTTAATAATATTGCAAAACCTACAGCCGGCAACACTGCCCCAGCTGTCGTTAATCCATCCCCTAACCACTTAAGATCTGTGTTTAAATAATTTACTACTGGTCGTACTACATGGGCGCCAAAAGCTAATGCTAGAGCTACTGGAATCATTCTAGATAACGACCACGGAATTATTCCGAATAGAAAATTCCTCTCTATCGCTTTGTAATTCATATTCTCAATGTGTGTATCAATGCGATGTGCAAAAAATGTATTAGTCATACGTGCTAAAACATCCATTTGAATCATTAAACTGGCAACTGGTATTGCTAAAGTTGATAAAGCTTGTTGTGTATTCATATCTAGTGCAACTGAAAATGCTACAGCTATTATAGTACCTGAGTTCGCATCAATTTTAGAAGCGCCCCCGAATGTACCAACTCCTAAAACAACTAATTGCATACCACCACCGATTATTAATCCCGTCTTCATATCTCCCATTATCAAACCGGCAATTAACCCCGCAAATACGGGTTGGTTCAGTGTATTGAACTGTAATTCATCTAATATTTGGTAACCTGCATAAATCGATAAGAAAATCACTTGCCACCATAAGATATCCATGATTCATCTCCCCTTTATTATTTATTGAGTAGAGACATAAAGTTAACTGCCTCATCGTTAGGCACCATCTGTGAAACAATTTTTAACCCTTTATCATTCAACTTTTTGAAAACATCAATATCTGTATCAGTGACATTAATAGATTTTGTTAATGATTGAGTCTCTTCTGTTTGAGACATGTTACCAACATTTAGCTCATCTAATTTCACGCCATGTTCAAGCAATTGTAAGAATCTGTCTGGTTTCCTAGCAATAACCATTAAACGTTGAGAATCGTATTTACCATTATTTATATTATGAGCGGCTTTTTCTATCGGTAAGACACTTAATCTAATTCCCGATGGTGTCGCAAGTTTTAAGCTTTGTTTATCAATATCACTTTGTGCTACTTCATCGTCAATGACTAAAAAGCGCGTAATATTTAATTTTGTAGCCCATAAATTAGCTACTTGTCCGTGGATTAATCTTCCGTCAACTCTATTTGCAATGATTGTCATAATTAATTACCCCTTTGTTTTGAATAAGTTAGTTATCTATTTTATTATCAATTGTTATAGGTGATTTCTTTAAATTAATAGTTGAATTCGCTTTATTTTCTGTCTCAAAAATAACGATTTCATTTTCTCCAACATTTAAGAATGATTTGGAAATATAAAGTGATAAAGTAGGACCAATTTCCCAGTATCTACCTATATTAATTCCATTAACTAGAACTACACCTTTACCAAACTGTTGCATATCTAAATATGTGTCATAAGTTTCTTCAAGATTAAATTTATAACGATGAAATGAAGGTATACCTTTTATATAATTTTTTTGAAAATGTTCTGACCTTAATTTATTGAATTGAATATCGAACTGTTCATAATTCTGAACAAAATGTAAATCTTGCATTAATCCTTGTCCAAGCCCTTTACGTTGAGTGCTAGAAAGTAACTTATGACCATAATTTACACGCCCCATATTTTCAACTAAAACATCAATTTGAGGTTGATCATTTTGTAATTGAACTTCAATTTGTGCTCCTATTTCATCTTGATACGCTACATGTTCTAATTTATTATCGATAAATAAATGTATTCTATCTCGAGCATCGATTATTCTTAAATTCTCTTTGTGACTTTCACGTTTGATATGAGTACGATAAACAAAGTATCCATAACCATCTCCTGCTTCCTCCATAGTTTGAGGGTATTTAGAAGTTGTTTTGATTGATATATCATCTAAAATTTCAAATAGACTTACTTGATCTGTTACTTCTATATTATTGATTTCCATAAATTCTCGATATTTAGGAGGGCGTTGTTGGATATCGTTCTTTTCGTTTTTTACTAAATTTTGTAATGCAAAATATTTATCAGTAGGATTACCTGATTCATCAAGTGGTGCATCATAATCATATGATGTGATTTGTGGTAAATCTGTGTTGCCACGTGCCGAACTGCCATTCCAAAATCCAAAATTGGTTCCACCATGGAACATATATAAGTTAATATGACCATCTCTAATTGCTATTTTTACATCATTGATTAAATCATCCGTATCACGTTTAATGATTTCATCGCCCCAGCGGTTAAACCAGCCATCCCAAAACTCCATACACATTAATGGCCATTTCTTCGAATATTCCTCTTGAAAATTTTTAAGATTATTAAAGTTTTCATGCGTTCGAGAACCAAAATTCCCAGTCACTAAAATATTTTGATCAATCATGCTTCCAGCACTTAAGCACTGGTTCCAAGCTCCATCTGATGTAAATAATGGAACTGTAGTACCTCGCTCTAACATTAAATCTTTTAAGCGCGATAAATATTCTTTATCTTGACCGTAAGAACCATATTCATTTTCAACTTGCATCATAATAATCGGTCCATTTTCGTCAATTTGTAGAGGCGTTAAAATTTTAAATAATTCATCATAATACTTAGCAACTTTTTCGATGAAACTTTCATCTGAAGAACGTATACGCATATATCGATAATTTAATAACCATGCTGGTAATCCACCAAATTCCCACTCTGCACAAATATACGGTGAAGGGCGAATTATAACGTATAACCCCAATTCCTCAGCTATCTTAATAAACCGCTTTATATCTTTGTTTCCTGTAAAATCATATTCATCCTCAATTACTTCATGAAAATTCCAAGGTACATACGTTTCTACTGTATTAAACCCTAAAGATTTTAAATTATATAAACTTTGATACCAATCCCCGCTTGGGATTCTAAAGTAATGTATTGCACCAGATAATATTTGTAAAGGACGTCCATCTAAATAAAATGTTTCTGAAATTTCGAATCTACTCATTAATTGCACTCCCGTTTTAAAGTTATTTGATTGGTGTAGCGTTAATTTGGTTAACTTGATTTAATGCTTTCAAGTTTTGTAAACCTATATCATTTAACCATTTTTCTGAAGCATCCCATCCATCAGTAACTAAAGTTTCAGTAGCACCTTTCCATGTAGCTCGACCACATAAGACACCATTAAATTTCGAACCAGAATCTTTAGCAAATTTTAAACTTTTGTTAAATAAGTCAGCCGAAATACCACCACTTAAGAAAATATAAGGAAGGTTTGTGCTATTGTTTTGTTCTTCAAAGTATTGCGCCGCCTCTTTCTGTGTGTATACAACTTCTTTATCTCCTAATCCTTCTACATAGTTCATGTTTACAGGTGTTTCTACTTTTAATACATCAGCTTTATAACGTGGTTCGCTAAATGAATTCATTGCACGAATAACTTTGTTCGGTCTTAATTTAGCAAATTCAGGTCCTTTTTCATCAGTAATATGACTATCATAAGTCAATATTTCTAGTAAGAACGGCACATCTTCTGTCTCGCATTCGCTACCGATACGCTCCACAAACGCCTTTTTCTTATCGTTAATCTCATCAGACTCATCAGCATCGTAATAAATCAAAATTTTTATAGCATCTGCACCTTTTTCTTTTAATTTTTGCACTGATTGATTTTCAATAAGTCTTGGTAAACGTCCTGGCACACTTTTTTCATATCCTGTTTGTTCATATGCAAGAATTAACCCTGCATCTTTATCTTTTTTTCGCGCCGCTTCCATCCCATATTCTGGATCCAATAATATACTAGAACCATAAGGCGTTAATATTTCTGAAACTAGGCTTTTAAATGATGAAATGTTTTCTTCATTTGCATAATCTTTCAATAACCTTTCCAAAGCGCCTCTTTGGTCAATCGCAATAGCTGAAAATACACCATTTTCATCTAATAATTTACTCAAATCTTTTTTTGTCATTTATAACAACTCCACTTTAATTTTGTTAGCAAACTCTTGAGCTTGTTCTGGATTGATATGACCTGTTTCTTTTTGTGTTGCGTTAGACATACCACATGATAGTGCTAAACGTATTATTTTTTCATTTTCGTTATAAAATTTTTCCATACCAAATGCAATACCAGCAACTGTGGCGTCACCTGAACCTACAGAGTTCTCAGCTGTAATTTCAGGTATTTCTGCTTTGTATATTTTATCTTTTAATTTAACTATTGCTCCCTTATCTCCAAGAGTGACAAACACATCTAAATCATTAAATAATGTATGCGCTTTCAATAAGTTGTAAATTTTTTTGTCACTCAGACTTGATTCTTTTACTAACGTTTTAAATTCTTCTTCATTTGGTTTTATACAGTGTACCGGTGCTTTCGTTTCTAATATATCTATTAATTCTGACGCCCTTATATCTAAAATATTATAACTATCGCTCGAATTTTCTAAAATGCTTTTAACATGATTCTTTGGTGTATTGCCTTGTAATGCAGGTGTACTTCCGCTAATAGCCATAACATCTATATGATTATGATTCTTTTGAAAATTATCTAGATAATCATGTTGTTCATCTTGTGAAATTTCAGGGCCTTGCTCAAGTATTTCTGTTTGTTTCGAGCCATCGTTAATAGCTATACACTGGCGGGTACTGCCTTTGATATGAGTAGCAATTGTCGGTATACCTATTTCATTCAGTTGTCTTTCTATCCATTGGCCATTTTCTCCACCCAAATAAGTATGAGCTTTTAAATCTGCTCCGAGCTGCAATAACACTTTGGAAACATTTAACCCTTTTCCGCCCGCATTTTTAATTGTTTGAACAGGTCTGTGTACGTTCCCTAACTGTAATTGCTCAACATTGTAAGTGATATCTATGGATGGATTAAAAGTATGTGTGATAATCATGAAATACCTCCATTATTCCTCAAAGTCATAAATTGTAACGCCTTTAACAACGCGGTTAATAAAACCTGTAGGACTCGGATTGTCAGGATTCAAACCAAATTTAATAGACTGCTTGCTTGCTAACAATTGACCAAATATGAGATAAGTTAAAGCTAATTCGAAGTCATTGAAATCTTCAGCATTATTTAAAGCAACCGCTTGATTGGAATCATCATTATTAGGCCCTAAAATAAGTATTTGATAATCTGGATTACCACTTTCTATTTCTTTAATTAAGTCCTTTTCGTATTGACGACGGTATGAGTGATTACTACGCAATAGTATAAATATTGATTCTTTACTCAGCCCTGCTTTTGGACCATGCCTAAATCCAAGTGTTGTTTCACGTGATATACCAATCTGACCACTAGTTAATTCATTTAACTTCAAAGCAACTTCACGTGTAAGCTCACCTATAATCCCAGTACCAACATAAAATACTTTTTTGTAATCATATCCAGAAATTTTGTCAGCTAATTCATCGATACTATCAAATGATTTTTCAGCTTTATCATAAAAGTCGTTGGACACTTCGCCGCCAAATAACAAATATGCTGATAAAAGCATAGAAGAAAAACTTGAAGTCATAGCAAGTGATTTATCATTTGTTTCCTCAGGTAATATAATTTTAAAAATATTGTCGTTTTCATATGTACCTAAAAAACCATCTTTATTATTCGTAATAAAGATATGAAACGCTTTATCTGCTAATTGATCAGCTATTTCAATTGTCCCTTTTGTTTCTGGACTATTTCCTGAACGAGCAAATGATACAAATACATAAACAGTTCCCTCTTCAATAAATGAAAGTGGATTAGTTACGAAATGAGTTGTAGAGACATTCTCAAAATCCCAACCTTCACTAAATTTATTTGATTTAGCTAAGCGTAATATATCGCCTACATATGCTGAAGAACCTGCACCAGTAAAATAAACTTTCACAGGTTTACCATCCGCATGTTCATTAACTTTATTTACAAAATCAACGAACTCCTGTTTAGATGAGGCTACAATACCTTCTGTTTCTTTCCATATTTTTGGCTGTTGCCTGATTTCTTTATAAGTATTTGTTTCATTCAACATATAAATCCTCCTAATTGGTCATGTTGTCATAACCAGTATTGTTAAATTATATACCGTTAAATCTAGCCAATTAATTTAACGGTATATTTGTAATCTTTTGCTTTGGCAACCGTTTCAGTATATTCAATAATGCCTTCTTCAATATAACTAAAGCGCTCTATAAACATGCAAGTATCGTTTATATCTGTTTCTAAATATTTAGCTTGTGATTCGGATAATTTTCTTGCAGTTAAATTTTCATACGCGCGAATAATTTGGATATCATAGTATTTATCTAATGTGTTATATAAAGAATGGCTATTAAAATCGAATTTTTCTAAACCCTCGCAAAACTTAACTGGTAAATAACTCGTTTCATAAATCAATGGTTTGTCGTTGGCTAACCTTAAACGACGTAATTCATAAACTTCTTGATGTGGCAGTATCCCCATTTTCTTTTGTAAATGTTCTGTAGAAGCAATTTTTTTAAGGCTTAACATTATCGTGCTTGGTTGGTCTCCATTCTTTTCTATCTCATCTTTAAAACTATAAAGACTATCTAGCATTTGATTGTACTGACTGCCTAGTACGATAGATCCACGTCCATGTTCTCGTCTAATATAGCCTTCTTCTTCTAGAAGTTTTAGAGCTTCTCTTATAGTTATACGGCTAACATCATATTGCGAATATAAATTTCGTTCAGAAGGTAATTTTTCTCCTTCTTTGTATTGACCATTTTGAATCTTATACTTTATGTCTTTATAGACTTGAAAATATAAAGGTGTATTTAAGTTTTTCATTTTTTCTCCTTGCTGGTTATGACCACTTTTAGTTTAATACTTTTAAAATTAAATGTAAAGTCACATTATTTTTCTCATATTTCACCAAGCTTTTGAATTTTAGCTTAAAATAATATTGTTGTTTTTTGATTGATTATGTTTATTTATAATAACAAATTTTTTTGAAATGAGTAACTTTTTCATAAAACACATTATAATAATATTTTTTCACACCAAAACATAAAGAATCAATACTTATAGAAACACCGTTATAAAGCCTCTCAATCGTATAAAATTATATATTAAAAATCGCTCGTCATTGTTTCAATAAAAATATTTATTGCATAAAATTAATTGAAAATTCAAATTTCTATGATAGTATAAACATGATTTAACACTATCAAACAAATAAGGGGATTGATTTGATGAATAATTTTTATAAAATGGGCATTTATGTATTAGGTTTGGTAATATTTTTAGCTGGATGTAGTGGAACAGATGCGGGGAAGAAAGAGCCTAAGGACACACTGAGATTAATAGCACCTTCCGATTTAACGACCTTGGATTCTAGTTTGGCAGTAGAAGCTGGAGCATTTGAAGTCATGAACGCAACCCAAGAAGGTTTATATCGTTTAGATAAAGATGATAAAGCAGAACCTGCAATTGCAAAAGGTGATCCTAAAAAATCAAATAACGGTAGGACATGGACATTCGATTTACGAAAAGATGCTAAATGGTCAAATGGAGAACCAGTCACAGCACATGATTTTGTTTACGCGTGGAGAAGAGCTGTAGATCCTGAAACAGCTGCTGAATATGCATATATCATGTATGACATTAAAAATGCTGAAGCTATTAATAAAAGTGAGAAAAAGGTTGAAGAATTAGGTGTTAAAGCGATTGATGATCATACTTTAGAACTGACTTTAAACGAAGAATTACCGTATTACAAAGAATTGTTAACATTTGGTACATTCATGCCACTAAATGAAAAATTTGTTAAGAAACAAGGCAGTAAATATGGTACATCAGTAGATAAAACATTGTACAGCGGACCGTTTGTTATGAAGAGTTGGAAAGTTGAAGATAACTATAAACTTAAGAAAAACAAAGAGTATTGGGATAAAGATAATGTTGCACTTAAAGGTATTGATTACAGCGTTATTAAAGATGAGCAAACAGCACTCAATTTATATAATAATGACAAAGTTGATACGACAGAGTTAAGTTCACAAAATGTAAATTCAAATAAAGATAAAGAAGGTTTCGACACAAAACTAGAATCTGCAACTTACTATATACAAATAAACACACAGACAAATAAAGACCTTCAAAATAAAGATTTAAGAGCTGCAATTGCACAAGCGATTGATAAAAAAGCATATGTTAACAATAATTTAAACGATGGTTCAGCACCAATTGATACTTTTACACCTAAAGAAGTTTTTACAAATGACGAGAAACAAGATTATAACAAATTAGTTAACCCACCTTATTCTTACGATGTTAAAAAAGCACAAGCATCGTTAGAAAAAGCTAAAAAAGATTTAGGAAAAGATAAAATCAATATTGAATTTTTAACATTTGATCAAGACAATGCTAAAAGAGACGCAGAATATTTTAAAGAACAAGTTGAAAAACATCTACCTGGTGTTACGATGTCAATTAAGCAACAACCTAACAAACAAAAAATCGCTTTAACTAAAAAAGGTGACTATGATGTAGCTCTAACAGGATGGGGCCCAGACTATCCAGACCCTATGACATTTTTAGATTTATTCCTGAGCGAAACTACTAAAGGAGAAACGGGATACAATAATCCTAAGTACGATAAAATAATAAACGACGGTAAAACAACATTGCTTAAAGACCCAGATAAAAGATGGGATGAATTAGCAAATGCAGAAGAAATGTTGCTAGAAGATGCGATGGTCATACCACTTTATCAAAAAGGTAAAGCGAGATTAACAAAGAAAGAAGTAAATGGGCGTATTATTCATTACGTAGGGACAAAAGAATATAAACATGTAAAATTAGACCGATAGGACAATCAACTATGAACAATATTAAAAAATCATATTTAACAAGCAATCTATTATATTAATATAAAACTTTTAAAGCATAAAGGGGACTTTTCAATGACAATTAAAAAAGCAATTTTGTTAGGTGCAGGTGATAGAGGGGGTCGAGTTTATGCGAATTTAATAAAGTCACTGCCTCACAAAATACAACTAGTAGGTGTAGCAGAACCTGTACTTGAACGAAGAGAAAGAATAAAGAGAAATCATGAACTTGATGATAACTTAGTACAGCAATCATGGAAAAGCTTACTCGATTTGAAACCAGATGCAGAAATTGCAATTATTTGCACACAAGATAAAGCACACTTTGAACCAACTATGAAGGCGTTGGAGTTAGGCTATCATGTATTACTTGAGAAGCCGATGTCTCCTAGTCCAGAAGAATGTATTAAAATGGTGGAAAAAGCTGATGAAATGAATAGAACATTAACGATATGTCACGTTTTAAGATATACTCCGTTTTGGGACAGAATTAAAAAAATTGTACAAAATGGTGATATCGGTGAGATTGCTTCCATTCAATTAAATGAAAATGTTGAATATATGCACATGTCTCATAGTTTTGTACGAGGTAATTGGAAGAATAAAGAAACATCAAGTCCAATGATATTGGCAAAATCATGTCATGATATGGATATTATCAGCTATATTATGGATAAAGACTGTAAAAGGATTAATTCTTTCGGATCACTCATGTACTTTAATGAAAATAACAAACCTGAAGGAGCACCGTTACGCTGTTTAGATGGTTGCCCAGTAGAGAATGAATGCCCATTCCATGCAGGACGTTATTATTTAGGTATCGGACGAGGTTGGGCGATGAAATTTACAGAAGAGAATTCTAATGAAGCAATTGTAGAAAGATTAAATCATACTGACTACGGTAAATGTGTGTTTCAATCAGATAATGACGTGGTTGACCACCAAGTCGTTAATATGGAATTCGAAAATGGTGCAACAGCAACGTTTAGCATGAGCGCATTTACAAGAGAGCAAACAAGAATTGTTCAAATAATGGGTACTAAAGGAGAAATTAGAGGGAATATGCAAACAAATGAAATAAGCATTTTCGACTTTTTAACAAGAGAAGAAAAAGTTGTTAAATTCCCTGAAGTGAGCAGTGGTCATGGTGGTGGCGACGAAGGAATTATAAGAGACTTTATTGACGCAATTAATGAGTCTGATGAAAAAGCTTCTAGATCAGTAGCTAGTAAGTCTTTAATTAGCCATTTAATGGCTTTTGCTGCAGAAGAATCAAGATTAAATCAAGGTCAGTCAATCAATATAGACGAATATTATGAAAAACTATCTTCATTCTAAAACAAAAGGAGTGGGACAGAAATCTCATTTTATTAAAAAGATTTCGTAGTCCCACCCCGGCAAGGATGACTAGGTATGAAAAAAGCTTGTTATAAGCGCATTTTCATAACAGTCAGCTACTGCCAATACAAAAAGAGAGTCTGGGACAATTATTTATGTCCCAGACTCTTTAAGATTTAAATTAATTATATCTAGTTCAAACTTTATTGAAAGACTCATTTTAACAACCAATATATTATTTTAATATAGCAAGTAGATTTATTTTACTCCAACAACACGTATTCTTTTATAGTCAGCTATCCACGTTTCTCCATCATGTAAGACAGACTTTAAATTGTTTTCAGTATTTTTAATAATATTTTGTTTCGTATTTTCGTTCAAACCTTCAAATATTTCATTACTGAACATTTGAATCCAATTGTTTAACCCTTCTTCTCCTATTAAAGGTGTTGGTCTATCAAAATATTCGGCAAAAGTAACCGTGAATCCCATTCTTTCCATTAAAGTCGTGTATTCTCCAATACTAGGAAAATACCAAGGAAAGTGTTTACTATCATAATTTATGTTTTCTTCTTGAATTTGATGGATCACTTCATCAGTGATGGTTTGAACGTTATGTTTACCCCCAAACTCTGCAACAAATCGTCCGCCTGGTTTTAAAGATTTATAAATATTTTCCAAAGCTTCTTCAGGTTGTTTAATCCAGTGCATTGTAGCATTAGAGAATATCGCATCGAACGATTCTGAATAACTAAAATCAATTATATCTTGTGTTGAAAAAGAAATATAAGGGTACTTTTCATTAGCTTGATTAACCATCTGATTTGATTTATCAATGCCGACAACGTTAGGACATTGTTGATAGATTTGATGAGCTAAATCCCCTGTCCCACAACCAAGATCTAGTATATTTTCATCATTTTGAGGTTTTAATAATTCAATTAAATTGTTACCATATTCAGAAACGAAAGAATGTTTTTTATCATACAAATCAGGGTTCCAATAGTCTTTATGTCCTTCATAATTATTTAGATTTTCCAAACTATACATCCTTTCTATAAAATTAAATTAGGAGTTTTTATGAGATATTTACTAAAATTTTTATTATATTATTTATTTTTATTCATGACATTTAACTCAATAGAGATTATTTTAGGTAGAGAATTAGAAGTGGCAAAAAGTTTAATAGTTCCTTTAATTATCTTAATTGTAATATTCGCCTTCAACACAAATACTAAAGATAATTCACACTAATATCGTATTACAATGAATGAAAGAGTCTGAGACAATTATTTATGTCTCAAACTCTTATAATAATCATTATATTTCTTGAAATAATTTTAAAAGACTACCTGAAACAACCCTTATTTAACAATTAATACTGGAACTGGGCTTCTTTTAGCAATTTTATGTGTAACGTCTCCTAAAACATGTTTAATATTCAAGCTAACTCTGTGGTTACTCATTATTACTAAATCGAAATCCCCACTTTCTATATCTCCCTTATTAATTTTTTCTAAAATTGTATCTTTAATAGGTCCAAATTCTATTTCTACTTTGTAACGAATACCTCTTTCATCTAACTCTTGTAAAAATGGCGCGAGTTGTTCTTCTTTTTCTTTAGCAATATCATTTGAGTGCTTATTATAATATTTAACGCTAGTTGCAAGATCATTTTCAGTTACAACATGATAAATGATGACTGTGGAGTCTTTATCTACTACTTTTTCTAATTGCGCTGGAATAGAACTAAAATCATTCCCGAAATCATAAGGTAATAAAACATTATTAAACATATTTACCAACCTCCATGTTTTTAGTACTAAAGTACCTCTTACTTATATAGTACCCTAAATATACTTTTGTAAAAGAAAAATAAGCCTGTTTGGGAATTTAGTATAAAGTAATTTTCTATTACTAAACTCTCAAACAGGTTTATGGTTAAAATTGTTATAAGGAAATTATAACTGTATTATTCTATTTCATAATCCTTATTACCTTTATAGTATTGTCTATCTTCTTTATTATAAACTTCTTCAGGTTTGAAAAACGGTTTAAGTTTATATTTGAATTGATGTAAGTTTAGGCCATCTATAGCAACACGATCTTGATATATATCTTTGTTTGAAAGGCTTGTAAAATTATCTGGACCAACACCTGCCATGTATTTGAATCCAGCCTCGTCTATCATATAATTATAGGAAGTAGAATTTCGATCTTGAGCTCCATGTGGGAAGATGAATAAGTCAGTTTTACCTACAATAGGTTCCACTTCTTTTTTCCATCTTTTTGTATCTTCAATAATTTGCTCATCTGAACTATCTTCAAAATTAATATGACCATAAGAATGACTTGCGAATGTCCATCCATCTCTTTTCATTGAGTCAGCTACTTTTTTAGCTTGTTTTTTTCGTTTTTCATAATTAGGATGTTCCAAATCATTTGTTCGATAACCAAGTACTCCCTCATAACCTGTCAGACCAACAACTGCTTTTTGTCCTTTATATGAAAAATCAGGATGTTTTTTTACATAATCATTTAATAGTGGTACTGCATCGTTTGTTTTTGATTGTTCCATTTTCCCTTGGTCATTTTTCTTTTCAGCAACTGTTTCGTTGTCTTTATTTAAAGTTAAACGTTCTGTGTAACCATTTCCTTGCATATATTCATAATAATTCATATCATCCATGGACATTATTAATGGTTTTTTCCCTTTAGGTAATTTAAGTTTTTTTCGTTTAACAGGCGTTGACTCTAAATCATAAGCATCATGTGGATCTATTAATATGTAGTTATTTTCATGAAGTTTTTCAATAGCTTTATTAAATTCATTTACTGTAACCATCCAATCATAATTCCCTTTTGCTTGTTGTTGATTATCTGTATAAGCTTTCTGTGGATCCGAGATGATAGGATGAAAAAAGACATGACTTACTTTACCATCATATTCTACTAAGTTTTTTTCATCCTTATGATGTCTTTTATCATATTTATTTTCTATTTTATTCTGGTGTTTATGCTCTTTTTTTCTTTTCTTTACATGTTGCTTCCCACTTTGGCACCCGCTAAGTATTAAAACGAGTGCGATTAAAAAAACAATACTTTTTCGCTTCATTTCTCTTCCCCCTTCTTTTGTAAAACCAACTTACTCTTTAAGTCAACGACCTTAAAAGTTTACTTTAACACTTTTTGTTTAAATGGTAAAAAGAGCGGAACACCATTTAATATTTCCACTTATTAAAGGTTATTACTTAAATTTTGTTTATTATTTCATTTATTAAAGAAACAAATAACTTTTTGCACTTTTCTGAATATTTTACTAAAAGTGTTTAAACCCACTGTTGAAAGCGTTTTTATTTGCTGATATCGTAGGCATAGTATGCGCTATTATTTCTCAAATTAACTATATAAAGGGGTGGCATTTTGAAAAATGAAACTTATGTTGGCGGAAATAAATTACTTCTAGCCATTGTATTGTCGATTTTAACGTATTGGCTTTTTGCGCAATCATTTCTGAATATCGGCTCACTTGTACAACAAACGTACATGACTAATGATGCCATAATCAGTATTGCGGTTAGTTTGACATCACTGTTTACTGGGGTGTTTATGGTTGCAGCTGGTGGTACAGCAGATAAATATGGTCGCGTAAAAATTATGCGCGTAGGACTGATTTTAAATATTATAGGTTCTATTTTTGTAATTTCATCTGATTTGACGCCGTTATTGCTAATAGGTAGAGGCATTCAAGGATTTTCAGCAGCTTGTTTAATGCCAGCAACAATTTCATTAATTAATACATATTATCATGGTAAAGAACGTCATAAAGCATTAAGTATGTGGTCTATAGGTTCATATGGTGGTACAGGACTTTCATCTGTATTTGCAGGCTTTCTTGCAGCATATATTGGATGGCAGTGGATTTTCATAGTATCCATTATTGTGACTGGTATTGTACTTATACTTATTAAGGATGTACCTGAAATTAAAGCCGACAGAAAGAATACGTCGAAATTTGATTTCTTAGGTTTATTATTATTTGTTATCAGTATGTTAAGCATTAATATAGTAATTACACAAAGTAGTGAAATTGGTTGGACAAGCCCTATCATTATTGTTTTACTACTTATATTCATCATTTCAGTGGTACTCTTTTATTTTTATGAAAAACATAAAAAAAATCCTTTAATTGATTTTTCACTATTTTCAAGCAGATATTTCATTGGAACAGTGACATCTAACTTTTTATTAAATACTTCGATTGGAGCACTATCTTTATATAATCTTTTTACACAACAACATTTTCAAATATCCGGTTCTATTTCAGGATTAATCACCCTTCCATACATGTTTGGTGTACTCGCAACAATTAGAATTGGTGAGAAAATGATGGAACAATATGAAGCTAAGAAACCAATGAAAATGGGTTCACTAATCGTAACAGTAGGTATTTTATTACTGTCGTTATCATTTTTACCACAAACACTATATATCATAGTTAGTTTAATAGGTTTCTTATGTTTCGGTATGGGACTCGGATTCTTCGCCACGCCTGCACTAAATACTGCTGTAGTTCACACACCTAAAGAAAAACTAGGCATTGCATCAGGTATTTATAAAATGGTCGCAACGATAGGAGCTGCTTTCGGTATTACTATATTTACTACTGTTTATCTCGCTATTGATGAACAAGTATCTCGTACTATGGGTAGCTTTATTGCATTTCTTGTATGTACTTTATTTATGTTCTTATCATTTATTTCAACAAAATATATTATTCCAGATAAGGAATAAACGATAACTATACTTATAATAACAAGGTATAAAAAAGACACGAGAATGATTACTTTCTCGTGTCTTACTTATATTCTTCGCTAATAAAGTTATTTGTTGTATTAATATTTACATTTAGCCTATTCCAGTATTTTTTCTAAGTATATTTCTGTTGTCTTCTGCAATATTTTATAAAATTACATACGTAAAGTATTGTCATTAAAAGAAATGGAATTGTAATGATAAAAGTATTTAAACTACTAATGTTAGAAACCCATAAAAATAAAGATAACATCAATACATAACTAAGAATTACTACAAAAAATATAGGCCAACTAAACAACTTTCTATTATCCACACTTAACACCTCTGAATGAACTTTTTCTAATACTCATCTTTCAAATTATATTTATTTTTATAATAACAAATCGTAAGACATGGCGAAATTTATTTTTAATAAACAAAATCAAAATATAACATTTGTAATTTTTCATTATAAATTTAATTTGACAATTGTAAGCGCTCCCTTTATTATTTTGATAACCTTATGAATACGTATGCATTAATTCTAAGGATACGATAATTATTGTTAAAAATAATGATTGTTACTATACTTCATCTCGTTATAGAAAGAAGGATTGGTAATGCGTAAAAAAATATCTTCTGACCAAATTGCTGAATTAGCGCAAGTTTCTCAATCAACAGTGTCTAGAGCGTTCGACCCTGATTCCAATGTTTCTGCTAAAACAAGAAAAAAAGTTTTAGATATTGCTAATGAATTTAATTATAAGCCTAATGCATTAGCTCGTGGATTAATCACTAATAAATCAAAATTGATTGGAATAGCTATGAAAGAAAAACAAAACCCTTTTTACTATGAAGTATTATCTTTATTCACACAAAAATTAAAAGATCATGGATTCTCTGTGTTATTTGTCCACACTGAAAATGAAGAAATACAGCAAGAAGAAATCGCTAAATTTTGGGAGTATAATGTAGAAGCAATTATTGTCACAGATGCTTTTCTCTCATCAGATTTGGTTAAGAAATTAAAAAATGCAAACATCCCAGTCATTCTGTTTAATAGAGAGAATGAAGATTTACAATGTAATACCGTTTCTAGTGATAATATCTATGCTTCTCAATCAATAGCAAAGTATTTTTATAATAAAAAGCATAAAAAAATTTTATATGTTTCGGGTAACCATAACACTTCTACTAACAGAGATAGATTTTATGGTTTTAATAGCTTTTTTAAACAAAAAAATGAAGAAATTGAAGTTATTAAAGGAGATTATACTTTCGAAACTGCTTATCAACTAACGTTAGATTATTTGAAAGCTGGCAATATTCCAGACGCAATATTTGGAGCTAATGATATCACGGCTCTTGGTGTACTAGAAGCAGTAAAAGAGATAGGCCTTAATATTCCAGATGAGGTTGAAATAATTGGTTTTGATGATATTAAAATGGCTTCTTGGCCAAATTATCAATTAACAACTTGGTCCCAACCATTAGAAACGATGGTTAATGAAACTATAAAAATTTTATTAAAAGGAGACTTAAACACAAACAGACGTATCAAGATTAAAGGTAACTTCAAGTTTAGAAGTACAACTTCAAATTAAATTAAAGAAATTTTTTCATAAGTGTAATTTAAGAAATGTTTGAATGTAACCAATTTAAAGTAGAAAAATTAGAATATATATTATTTCACAAATTTCATACATAAGTATGTGAAGCTATCTAAGGAGGAACCGTTATGAATGTTATCAAACGTTTTGGAAGTGCCATGATTGTCCCTGTACTCACATTTGCTTTTTTCGGTATAGTATTAGGTGTTTCCACTGTATTTTTAAACCCAACAATTATGGGAAGTCTTGCTGAAGAAGGAACAGCTTGGTTTAAAGCATGGTCTGTTATTGAAGCAGGTGGATGGACTGTGTTTGATCATATGGAATTAATTTTTGCTGTTGGATTACCTATTTCCTTAGCTAAAAAAGCCCCTGCTCATGCAACTTTAGCAGCTTTAATAGGCTATTTTATGTTTAACACATTTATAAACATTATCTTAACAGAATGGCCTCACACATTTGGTGCAAACTTAGAAAAAGGTGTTGAGAATGTTACTGGTATGAAAGCCATTGGAGGCATTGAAACACTAGATACGAATATATTAGGTGCTATTATTATTTCTAGTATTATTACGTGGATACATAATAGATATTATGGCAAAAAACTACCTGAAATGTTAGAAGTATTCCAAGGATTAACATTTGTTGTTTCAATTTCTTTTTTCGTTACTTTAGTAGCAGCAATTATAACTTGTATTATTTGGCCTACCATACAAGATGGAATCTCTTCAGTACAAGGTTATATTATAGGTTCAGGATACATTGGTGTTTGGCTATACCATTTCTTAGAACGTGTTCTAATACCTACAGGATTGCATCACTTCATTTGGACACCAATAGATATGGGTCCTGTAGTAATAAATCAGGGTTTAAAAGCGTATTGGTTTGAGCATGTAAGTGAATTTGCGAACAGCTCAAAGTCATTAAAAGAACAATTTCCATATGGTTTCATGTTACAAGGAAATGCGAAAATATTTAGCTCTATTGGTATTGCATTAGCAATGTACTTTACAACACCACAAGAAAATAGAAAAAAAGTAGCAGCATTATTAATCCCCGCAACATTAACAGCAGTAGTTGCAGGAATTACAGAACCATTAGAGTTTACTTTCCTATTTATCGCACCATACTTGTTTGTATTACATGCTGTTCTAACAGCAACTATGGCATTAATAATGTACAGTGTAGGTATCGTCGGACACTTTGGCGGGGGCCTAATTGATTTTGTCGCTACAAATTGGATTCCATTAGGCGCTAATTATTGGTCACTTTATGTTCTCCAAGTAATCATAGGCCTTAGCTTTACAGGTATTTATTTTGTTTTATTTAGATATTTAATATTAAAATTTGATATCCCCCTTCCAGGGCGTGAAAAGAAAGCAGAAAATATTAAACTATATAGCAAAAAAGACTATAAAGAGAGTAAACAATCCTCAAACAGTAAAAAAGAGGAAAATATTCCAACAGGGAATGAATTTAAAGATAAAGCATACTATTACTTAGACGGACTAGGTGGTAAAGAAAATATAAAAGACGTTACAAATTGCGCTACCCGACTACGTTTAACAGTTAACGATGAAAATAAAGTATCAGATAACGATTATTTCTTACAAGATAGAATGGCACATGGTTTAGTTAAAAGTGGTAAAAGCATACAGGTGATTGTCGGATTATCAGTACCACAAGTAAGAGAAGAATTCGAAAGCATCATTCAGGATAATTAAGAGTGGTGAGTAATAAATAGCATATCTGGTTATGAAATGCTGATGATTGTACTTACAGTTATTGGTTTAGTATTAATTAGTAATTATAACCATAAAAAATAACCATCTAGCGTAAACTTTGACGAAGTAACTAGAGGTTATTTTTATAATAAATTAGAGTTATAAGTCACCGTCTTTTTAACGGGCTCTTTGGGCAACATGTTCGCGCATGTTGTCCTTCTTTATTTTTACATTTAAATAATATCATGATTTTACATAATTTGTCTATTTCTGAAAGATAATTTCAGTATATATTATAGGAAATTAATCAAGGTTCATCTCCTAATTTTTGGTATAATATCATTGAGCAAGTTGGATAGATGGTGGCTATCTTAGTATAAAGTGAGGTGATGCGTATGTACGTATCTACAAAATCTTTAGAAAGGAGAAGCCTTTTGTGGTAACGTTTGTTGATGCATTACATCTCATGTTTAGTTTTGGTATGTTTATACTGGCTTTCATAAGTGTAGTCATCGTAATTATTAAATTAAGCCATAAAAAATAACCATCCCAACTTTTGACCGAGTAGGTAGAATGGTTATTTCTTAATTTACTGAAAGTCACCGTCTTTTTAACGGGCTCTTTGGACAACATGTTCACGTATGTTGTCCTTCTTTATTTTTACACTTAAATAATATCATGATTTTACACAATTTGTCTATTTCTGAAAGCAGATTTCAATATATATTATAGGAAATTAATCAAGAGTCACTTTCTAATTTTTGGTATAATATCATTGAGCAAATTGGATAGATGGTGGCTATCTCAGTATAAAGTGAGGTGATGCGTATGTACGTATCTACAAAATCTTTAGAAAGGAGAAGCCTTTTGTGGTAACGTTTGTTGATGTCTTACATCTCATGTTTAGTTTTGGTATGTTTATACTGGCTCTCATAAGTGTAGTCATCGCAATTATTAAATTAGACCATAAAAAATAACCATCCAACTTTGACCGGTTAATGGTTATTTTTAATCAATTTTAACTAAGTCACCGTCTTTTTAACGGGCTCTTCGGGCAGCATGTTCGTGCATGTTGTCCTTTATATACATTTATATTATACCATGATTTTACATATTTCGTCTATTTCTGAAGTTGCTATATTTTATAAATTCTTGTAGCTTATTTATGAAATTGCTGACTTATTACTCAATAAATTTAAGATCTAAAGAATCTATGTTTTCTATAACTTTTTTAAAGTCTAATGAACTAGGAAGATTTGGGAAAGTATTATGTTCATATGGCTCTCCTAGGGTTCTGAAAAACGGTTCAAATAAACCTGGAACTAATAAACCTATCATTTTTGTATAGTGTGCATCTAGTCGATATGAATGAACAGTTTCGGCTGGTGCATGTAAAAAATCTCCAGGATATAATGTAACTTTTTCATTTTGATTGCCTACCCACATTGTTACTTTACCCTCAAAACAATAAAATGTTTCAGTATGTTTTTCATGGTAATGTGGAACAATAGGATCGCCAATTGGTCCTTCTGAAGAAACGACTATGTATCTATCGTTAGTGTCTTTTTGTGTAGTTATTATTGAATGCAATTGATCTCCTGTTAAAAGATTTTCCCCTTCACCTGACCGCCAATAAGTGATTTCTTCATTACTGATATTGTTAAAAGTAAATTCTATATCATAATTATATTCTATATTCTTGTTTATTAAGTGAATAAGTTTCTTCTATATATGATGGGTGTTTAGAATGATTATATGGTACTCCTAAAGCTTTATATATGTCTACTGCACTTCCATTAACGACGTATGATAAAATTTTTGTTCTATGAGCTTTCATAACATATTTATGTACTATACCAGGTGGAATAAGAATATAATCTCCTCGAGTTAAAGTGATTATATCTTTTTCTAATTGTATATCAACAACGCCTTCAGTCACCAATAATGATTCATACATATTTTTATGAAGATGCATAGGAAAGCTTTCATTCATAGCACCAGTTATTGTAATAACTTCGAACAAGTTTCCTGTACTTTGATTTGTAGCAATGATTGTATAAACCTGTTTATTCCAAATATAATGATCACCTTCCCCATTTTCAATCACATAAGGTGTTTTGTCTTTAGGTAATTCATTTTTTAGTATATTCACTCTTGTTCCTCCTATTTTATGATATTATCTTCTCATTCTGTAGCAATCATATATTTAATTGTAGCTAAAATAAATTCACCAAATAAGTGACAATTTATTGAATATTTTTTTTAAGATTCTGCCTAAATGAATATATACTTTTACTAATATAGATTTATTACGCTCTAAAAATCAAAAAAAGCCAATCGTTATAAACGAATGACTTTTGTGATTTTGTTTCAATTATATTTATTATTCATCAGTGTACCGCTTCGAAAGTTTTTCTTTATGAGCGTTAAACACTTCTTCTAAAGAAATATCATATTTGTTAGCAATCACTATAACGTTACCTAATACGTCTCCCAATTCTTCTATCAAATCATTTTTGTTGCTCATAAATGAATCTGTTATTTCATCTGGTCTATCTCTCCCTATTTCAAGAGCTCTTATAGATCTCGCCACTTCCCCAGTTTCTTCAGCTAAAAAACCTATACGTATAAAAATATCTAAACCTGACCATCCTCTATCTTCATAATAATCATTTACCCAATTTTGAAATTCAGTTATATTCATTCCTCACCACTCCTTAAATTTGCTACTATAAATTTTAGCAAACTAGTAAGAGTTTTGTTTATTTTTCTAAATAAATAACGAAATTTAAATTATATTTTTAAGTATCTTACCTTTGTTTTATTTATGATGGATAAATGACTAATGAGTAGTGTCTCTATCGGGCAAGACATTTTAAACAAGCTCGTTACATTTTCTAACGAGCAAGAGTTTGATAACAAGCACGTTAGACCTTCATTCCTTATCCTCTAAATAGAATTTTATCCTAATTACGTGCGATATAGCCTTCTAACGGGCAAGAAAAATTAAACAAGCTCGTTACATTTTCTAACGGGCAAGAGTTTGATAACAAGCTCGTTAGACCTGTATTCATCTTGATTTATATTGTAATAACCAAAAACCCTCCAACCCGCTTCTATTTCCAGCGGTTGGAGGGTTTATTTTAAATCAAATTTGTACCTACTCTATTCTATTTCTATTTCAAATCTGGCCAATATCCTTTGTTTGCTTCTATCAGATCATCTAATATATCTTTAGCAACTTTAGCGCTTGGTATTGTTCGCGATAAAGTAAGTGCTTGCCATAATTTTTGATAAGATTGTTCTTCGTATGCTTCTACTGTAAGTTTTTCTACGCCTACTTGTTGTTCCATTAAACTTTTCTGGAATCTAGGAATCTCACCTACTGATAATGGTTCTGGTCCTTCGCTACCCACTAAACATGGTATTTCAACCATTGCTGTAGGTTCAAAGTTTGATATTGCGCCTTTATTCTCAACAATCATTAACATTCTTTCTTTCGTATTGAATGCGATTGCTCTAGCTAAATCAACGATGTAAGACGCATGTTCATCTATCGTTAATTCTGTTCCTTCTGCTGTACCTTTATTGATGATATTTTCACATTCTGTAAATACAAATTTTTCTCTTCCTGCCATCACTTCATTTGCTCTTGTATATTCTTTATTTGAATGTGCTACTTCGTAATCTGGGTATAAATAATATTTTAAGTAAGTATTTGGCAATGTATCTTTATCTATTGCTTGTACGTCTCGTGCTTTTTTAAATGTATCACTCCAACTTGCTTCTTTTTCCATATCGCTACCTGTATCAGTTGCATAACCGTGTTGTTCTACATGTTTAATAATTTTAGGCTTCAAGTCTTTACCTGATTTATCTCTTATATCTGTCCACCAACCAAAATGATTTAAACCATAATATTTTACGACCATTTCTTTTCTTGAAGATAATCCTATATTACTAGCCATTAACTCTTCAATTCCGATAGGCATATCACATATATTTAATATTTTAGAGTTAGGTCGTAATTTACGTGTTGCTTCAGCAACAATTGCAGCGGGATTTGAATAGTTAAGCATCCATGCATCTGGTGAATATTTTTCCATATAGTCGATAATTTCTAAGACGCCTGTTATTGAGCGCATACCATAAGCTATTCCCCCCGGCCCACAAGTTTCTTGTCCTACTACGCCATGTCTTAATGGAATCTTTTCATCTTGCTCTCTCATCGCATACTTACCTACACGTATATGTGCCATTACAAAATCAACGTTTTCAAAAGCTACTTTTGGATCTGTGCTCGCTAATAATTTTACTTCTGGAGCGCGTTCTTTAAGTAGTATTTCACAGGCATTTGCTATCGTTTGTTGTCTTTCCCCATCATTATCATATAATTTGATTGTATCAATTGGAAAATCCTCTAAATGATCTAACAACATAAGTATGATTCCAGGCGTAAATGTACTACCGCCACCTGCTATTGATATATTAAACTTTTTCATCATAACAACCTCCATTTATTTTTATATCATTGTTTCAAATGAATCTCTGATTTGAGGAACGCTTAAACCGACAATTACTTGTACGTTAGTACCGCTCTTAGCTACGCCGTGAGCCATTTGGTTATGTGTGAAATAATCATTATCTTTCACAAGACTTGGATCATTAACAGTCACCCTTAACCTTGTGGCACAATTCGTAACATCTTTAATGTTATCTTTTCCACCTAAACCTTCTAAATAATAAATTGCTTTTGTATCATATTCTGATGCGTCACTAGGAACATTATCACCATTTCCTTGTTTCGCTTTATAATCTTCTTTCGTATATAATTTAGCATCTCCATCTTCCGGAACACGTCCAGGTAATGGTACGTTGAATTTTTCAATAATAAACTTAAATACGAAGAAGTAAATGACTACAAAAATAATACCAATTATAAATTGGGCAATATACGTATTGCCGTGACTTGAGAATAACGGTATCCAGTTTATGGCCGCGATTTCAATAGCCCCTCCGCCTTGAATACCAACTACACCAAATAAATACATGATTGTTACCATTGTTGCACCTAACAATGCATGAATTAAGAATAAGTACGGTGCAATAAATAAGAATGTGAACTCTAGTGGTTCAGTTATACCTGCAAATACAGCTGTTAATCCTGCTGGTAATACTAATGCTAAAACTTTTTTCTTGTTTTCTTTTGGTGTCGAAGCATACATCGCTAATGCAATACCTAAACAACCGAACATTTTAATGTTTCCTTGTAATAAGAAGCCGTACGGATAAGCTTCTTTTAACGATTTTGCTGAGCTAGAGAAGTCAGATAAATGCTTTATCCAATAAGGTTTTAATCCCCCATCTACTACAGCTGGGCCGTATTCAAATGGTGTATAAATAAAATGATGCAGGCCTGTAGGTATTAAAATTCTTTCTAAGAAATGGAACAACCATACACCTACAAATCCTGATTTCACCATGACGCCTTGTAATGAAGCAATACCGTCTTGAACAGTTGGCCAAACAGTACAAACAATAAATGCTAGTGGAATCATAACGAAGAATCCTATCATTACAACAAAAGGTAACCCTTGGAATATACCGACCATTTCCGGTAATTTTTTATCGTAAAAACGGTTATGTATCCAAATAACAATTGCTGAAATAAAAATTGCTCCGATAATACTTGTATCTAAAGTTGGTATTCCAGCTATTTCTTTAACACCTGTTAAATTCTCAACGCCTTTAGATAAATCGACACCGAATGTCTTTGGCCATAACGTTAAAATCGCATTAATGTAATTATTGAATACTAAGTAAATCATTAAAGCTGCTAGCGTCGCTCTACCTTGCGCCTTTTTCGCTAGTGAAATCGGTAGCCCAATTACAAATGCAAGTTCCATATGATCAAATATAGTCCAACCGCCTGCTTCAATTAAACTCCATATTTTAAACCACATCGTACTTTCGTCTGCTATAGAGCCCATTATATCTGGATTTTTAAATAAAGTTGCTAACCCTACAACTATCCCGAAAAACGCAAATAGTAATACAGGTACTATCATCGCACTACCAAATCGTTTGATTGCGTTCATACCAACACCCCTTTTGTATCATTGATTACCTTTAGACTATAGGAAGCGCTTACAATTTCCAATAGGTTTGACGTAAATAGAAATCACATAGTAAACTTAGATTATATTTTCATGTATTGAAAATTTTTTCACACTAACTGGAGGTTGCATTATGATTTTGGATAAACTCGTCAATAAATACTATCAACAATTAAATGATAATGACATACACATCATACAAACGATGAATCAAAACATTAATCTTATACATCGTTTGAAAATCCAGGAATTAGCTGATATTTCACATACTTCTATTTCCTCTATTCATAGACTGTCACGTAAACTCGGTTTTGATGGTTACAGTGATTTCAAGGCATATATTAAACTGAACAGAGAATTCACAACAGTTTCAACTGATATAATAGATAGTTTAGAACAAGATTTACAACAAACATTTAAACACTTGAAGATGATTGATTATGATTTTATAAGTGAGCAAATTGATAAGGCGCCTTTCATCTATATATATGGTACTGGTATTGCACAATTAAATGCTGCAAGAGAAGCTCAACGTCATTTTCTATCTATTAATAAACGAGTAATGGTCATCAATGATGAAAATGAATTAAAAATAGCGATGGATCAAATGGATGAGAACGACCTACTGTTTATCATTTCTTTATCTGGTGATACAGCGCACCTTAAACAAAACATTGAGATTATGCATACACGAAACATACAGTATATTTCTATTACAACATTAAAAGATAACTTCTTAGCGCAAAATGCTAAATACAATATTTATGTTAATAGTTCTCCAATACAATTGTTTAACCAAATATCATATTCAAGCTTTCTTCCTTACCATATAGCTTTTGAAATAATTGTTCGAAAGTATAGTGAATGGAAACAGCTACATCAGGGTATAGACTAATATATGATATATTAGATATGGATAGATTTTTAGGAGGTAAAATATTATGGCAAAAGTTTTTATAACAGGGGAAATACCTACTGAAGGTTTAAATTTATTAAAAGAACATTTCGAAGTGTCTGTTTTCAAAGGTGAAAAATTAATTACTAAAGAAGAATTACTTGAAAATGTAAAAGATGCTGATGCAATTATCAGTCCACTTTCTACTAATATAGATAAAGAAGTAATTGATCAAGCTGAAAACTTAAAATTCATTGCTAATTACGGAGCTGGCTTTAACAATATCGATGTGAAATATGCAAGAGAAAAAGGTATTGATGTTACAAATACTCCAAAAGCTTCAACAAATGCAACTGCTGATTTAACGATTGGTATTTTACTTGCAGCTTCGAGAAGAATTGTAGAAGGAGATAAACTTTGTCGCACAACAGGCTTTAATGGTTGGGCGCCTTTATTCTTTAGAGGTCGAGAAGTCTCCGGTAAGACTATCGGTATAGTTGGCCTAGGAGAAATAGGTTCAGCTGTAGCTAGACGTGCCAAGGGTTTTGACATGAACATTATATATACTGGACCAAACAGAAAACCAGAACAAGAGGAAGCTCTAGGGGCGTCTTATGTTAGTCTAGATGAACTATTAGAACAATCCGATTTCATCACATTGAACGCAGCATATTCTGATGATTTACATCATTTATTTAATAAAGAAACGTTCAAAAAAATGAAAGAAAAAGCGTATCTTATTAACGCATCACGTGGCCCAATAGTAGATGAAAAAGCTTTAGTAGATGCATTAAATAATAAAGAAATTGAAGGTGCTGCATTAGACGTATATGAATTCGAGCCTGAAATCACAGACGAACTTAAATCTATGGACAATGTTGTGTTAACACCACACATTGGTAATGCAACTTTCGAAGCCAGAGATATGATGGCAGAAATCGTCGCAAACAATACAATCAAAAAATTAAATGGCGAAGAGCCTGATTATATTGTGAACTAAAAACCAATAAAAAACAGCCATTCGTTGATTAAACGAATGGCTGTTTTTTATTTATCTATCCTCTTGTTCCATTTGCATCAGTTCATCTGCTGTAAATTGTACATCTGTACCTATAATGATTTGTATATTCTTATCACTGATTATTTTATTGCCTAAAGCACCAGATTTTTTAATTTTTTCTTGATCTACGATTCCTGTATCATTTAACGTCAATCTTAATCTTGTTGCACAGTGGTCAATAGCTTCAATGTTATCTTTACCACCAATTGCTTCATAAATTAATTTCGTTTTATTAGATACATTCAAGTCGCCATCTTTGCCTAGTGAACCTTCCCCGTTTTCTGCTAAGCTTGGATCTTGTTTAACCGCTTCTTCCATCAGACCGTCTCTACCTGGCGTTTTTAAGTTGAATATTCTTATCGCAAAATCAAATACTAAGAAGTATATAACTCCCATAACAAGTCCTAATACTAACAACATAATTGGTTTATTTGCTATTGGAATACTTAAACTTAACAAGTAATCAATCAATCCTGCACTAAATGTAAATCCTGCTGTCCATTGGAATGTTGCTGCGATAAATAGTGAAATACCTGTTAGTACTGCATGAATACCGAATAATAACGGCGCTGCAACTAAGAATGAAAATTCAAGTGGTTCTGTAATACCCGTTATAAATGAAGCAAGCCCTGCTGCTAACATTAATGAGCCTACTACTTTTTTATTTCTTTTTTCAGCATTTTTCCAAATTGCTAATGCTGCTGCCGGTAAACCGAACATCATAATTGGGAATAGGCCTGCTTGATAACGCCCAGTAATACCTTGTTCTCCATTACTTGACCAGAAGTTGGCAATATCATTAATACCTGCTATATCAAACCAGAACACTTGGTTTAAAGCATGGTGTAAACCAAACGGTAATAATAAGCGGTTAAAGAACCCATATAACCCTGCTCCTGTTGGTCCTAATTTAGAAATAAATTCACCGAACATAATAAGTGAATTATATACTGGTGGCCATATAAACATTAACGCTACTGAGATAACCAACATCGTTGCTGCAGATAAAATTGGTACTAAACGTTTACCACTAAAGAACGCGAATGCTGTTGGTAATTTAGTATCTTTAAATCTATTGTATATAGCTGCTGTAACTAAACCACAAATAATACCGACAAACACATTACTTATATCTCCGAAAGCTAAATCTACTTTTCCTTCGGCTATATGTAACGTCTTAGCCATCGATTCCGTACTTAAAACATTTGTCACGACTAAAAATGATACAAGCCCACTTAATGCAGCTGCCCCGTTTTTATCTTTTGACATCCCGAAAGCTAAACCGACTGCAAATAGAATCGGTAAACTATCAATAACTGCTAATCCTCCACTTGCTAAGAAGTTAGCAACGCTGTTTCCTTCCCCATTAATTGCACCAGAATCAATAAATGATGCTATACCTAGTAACAGACCTGCTACAGGTAATATTGAAATTGGTAACATGAGGGACTGTGCAAATTTTTGCATATAAGCCTTCATATTTTTCTCCCCTTAATAAAGCTATTTTTTTCTCGTACTACTATACCATATGTACCACAATTTTAATTATATGTACATAAAAAAATTGTTGTATAAATACTTTTAAAAAATAATTTTTTATTATTAATTCGAAACATTAAAGGTTATTATTATTTTAAATTTATAGTTCATTTGAATAATCTGTATTTAGCACATCTAACAATTTTATAAATAAAAAACCAGTCTGGAACATATATAAATGTCCTCGGACTGGTTCTTCATATAGATAGTAGATTTTTAAATTTTAATTAGCTAACATTTACTTTTCATCTTTCAATTTGAGAGATAGTACAAATGCTAAGCCTGTAATAATAACAGCAACTACAAAGGATATATTAACGCCGTGTATCAACCCTGATATGCCTTCGCTAGGTATTGCAAATAATGTCATTATTGTTATAAATAAAGCCGTTCCTATTGAGCCTGCCATTTGTCTGAATGTATTGTTCATTGCAGTTCCATGAGGTATAAGGCGCTTAGGTAACTGGTTGATTGATAAAGTTGTCATAGGCATCATAACCATTGCGATTGTTAACATACGGAACATGTTAACAACTGACAAGAATGTAAAGCTAGTGTCTGAAGTTAATTGTGTAAATGGCAATGTCGTTAAAATTAATAAGAATAGTCCAATACGAGCAAGCCATTTCCCTCCAAACTTATCAAATAAATATCCAGTAACTGGGTTCATCGCCCCCATTAATATAGCGCCAGGTAATAAAACGAGTCCTGATTGTAACGCTGAAAAGTGCAACATATTCTGCATATATAACGGTAATATGATATTTGTAGCTATCATTGCCGCAAAAACAAACATACTTAAAACTGTTCCAAGTGTAAAAACAGGATAAGAAAAGACTCTAAATTCTAATAAAGGTCTTTCCAGTTTTAATTGTCTTCTTACAAAAATAAACATCGTTATTGCACTTAAGATAAGTATAATAATGAAAGTAGCATTCGCCCATCCTATTTCACTTACAATACTAAACGCATATAATAAACCACCGAATCCTAATGTAGATAAAATGACTGATAGTTTATCTAACTTAGGTTTAGTTAATTCGGTTACGTTAACTAATAAAAAGTAAGCAAAAATAATATTAAATACTGCGATTGGTAAGATCACATAAAACACGCTTCTCCAAGGGAAGTGTTCTATTAATACACCTGATAAAGTAGGTCCTATAGCAGGTGCAAATGCAATTACTAAGCCAAACAGCCCCATTGCTGTACCTCTTTTTTCAGTTGGGAATAATAGGAATAAAATTGTCTGCATCAATGGCATCATAATCCCCGCACCAGATGCCTGTAATACACGTCCTATTAATAACACAGCAAAGTTAGGTCCTACCGCACATATAAGCGTCCCTAATGTGAACAAACTCATTGCTGTTAGAAATAGTTGTCTAGAAGTATAACGTTCAATTAAAAAAGCAGTGATAGGAATCATTATGCCGTTAACTAACATAAAAATTGATTGCAACCACTGCACAGTACTTTCATTGATTTGTAAATCCTTCATAATGGAAGGCAACGCGGTTCCCAACAAAGTTTGATTTAAAATCGTAATAAAAGCTCCCGATAAAAGCACAATAAATAAAGGGAGATTCTTAATAAATATTGAATTTTCGCCTTTAGCCATATAATTTTCTCCTTCTTTTAAAATCATTTCTTTATTTCATCTAAAAGATTTTGATCATATAAGTAACGATTTATCGAATAATATAATCTTAACATTTATAAGCAAATTTAATAAGACGGATGCCTATTATACTTTTCTATAAAAAATACTCCCTTTAAAGCTTTCACATTTTAGTGTCTGCTTTAAGGGAGTACATGTTTTATAATTTATTTATTTACTTTTTTAACAACTGAAGACTTCAGTCCAATTTGGCCAAAGCCTGGTATTTTACAATCAATATCATGGCCATCTTCAGGATCAACTAACTTAATACCTTTGACTTTTGTACCTTGTTTAATTGCAGTTGAAGAACCTTTGACTTTTAAATCTTTTACTACTGTAACAGTGTCTCCATCATTCAGTACAACACCATTAACATCTTTAATTACATTTTCTTCTTCATTTGTGTTCTCATCATTAGCTGTCCACTCAAAGTTACACATCGGGCAAATGTAAAGCCCTCTATCTTCATAAGTATATTCTGATTCACACTCAGGACAATTAGGTAAAATTGCTTCCATCTATAAACCTCCGAAAATTTGATAATTCATCTATAATTTACCACATTCCTAATAATAAAGCTTTTAATTTTACGGTTTCATCACAATATATGAAGTAATAGTGTTTATCCGTGCATCTTTTTTATGATTTTCGAAAGTGTACATATCCGCAAAGTATACTTTCTCTCCAGTTGTGTTAATTATCGTCCCATGCGTAGAACCTTCTTTTCCATGTGAAAGCATCGTCTTAACTTCTAAACTCGAAACTTTTTGTAAATGCTTTTTTATTTCTTGTATAAAATTGTCTTTTCCGTATAAATCGAATTCACCAGGAACATGCCAGATAAAATCATCAGTTAGTAACTCATTAATTGTACTTTCATCCCCTACAGTAGTAGCAATCAATAAATCTCTCATAATTTTCCTTTTAGGAGCATTATCACATTTCAAATCACCAATTACGGTAAATTTTAATTTTCTTAAATCTTCATCTATATTGCTAAAAGACATGCCTTTATCTTTCAATGCATCTTTTAAAATATTAATTGCCTTAGGTCCAACACCATGAAGTTTTGATAAATTTAGTTCATCTAATTTTGAAACTTGTTCCAACGTTGAAATATTAATCTCATTCAATGCTCTTGAGGCAGGCTTACCTATTTGAGGTAAAGTTGTCATAGTTAACATCCCCTTTAAGAAATATCTTTTCTTCTAAAGCCAATCAAACCGACAATAATCATAATGATAGAAATAACTATTAATATACTTATACCCGTATAATCCATTTTATCTACAGGAATTTCTGGTATATGTTGAAATGGTGTTAAATTTTTCAACCATTCTTTAACATCTAATAATTGTCCAAGATATACTACAAAGAATGTATAACCTAAATATAAATAAACAATGAAATGTCCTTTATTTAACCATCCTATTAGAAGTACACCTATACCTACAAATGTGATAATTGCAGGTATATAAACAATGCCTGACTTAATCATTGTCCAAAAAGTAAATGGATTATCTAAGACAGATGCTTGAGCAATATACATACCTAATGATGCCAAGAAAATCATCATAACAGCATTTATTAAGCTTATAACTATAAAACCCGAAAAATAATACGTTCTTGAAACAGGTTTTGCAAATATATTTTCAATTCTTTGCATATTGATCTCGTTTTTAATTTTATAAAGGCTCATAATAGCCGGTATTGTAGCGACAATTGCCATAATAACCATTAATGTAGGTAAAAATGACTCAATATAGTTATCTCCACTACCCGCTAGCATTTTCTTAAGCATTTCATTATCACTAATAAAGTCGTCCATTTCACCAAAGACTGAGCCGTATGAGGCACCAAATATAAACATACCAATTGCCCAGGAAATAATTCCGACTTTATATAATTTGATTTGCATGCCAATTGGCGATAACCAATATTTTTTAGCATATTTATTACCTGGTTTAGATGGCAACAATCCAGATTCTAAATCTCTATTAAGGTATAGATACATTGTAATCATAATTAATATTATACCGACAATAAACATGAGCACTAACGGCCACCAATTGTTTTCTGAAAAGGCAAATGTACGCGTTAGCCATCCTAAAGGCGAGATCATCGAAATACTATCGTTTAATACATCTCCTATTGCACGTATTAAATAACTTAATAGTAATACTGAGATGCTTAGTCCTGTTACATTGCTAGTTGTTTCAACAAGTTGAGCAAATAATGTTGCTATCAAACCAAAAAGTATACCAATCATACTTAGCGATAAACCGTACAACAATGAACTTTTCACATCGATACTTTCAATATTTAATAGCGGTAGTGTTATCGTTATTAAAATGCCTATCGCTAAGTTCACAATAATCATGTTCATCATTGAGCTAATTAAAGGTGACATCTTACCTATTGGAAGTGCTCTAATCATTTCAATCCTACCAGTAGATTCATCTCCTCTTGTATCTTTTGCGACAAGTAATATACTCATAATCGCTACAAGTATGCCTGTAAATAAAAGCATTTCATGCGTAAACAACACACCTACTGATACATGTTCAAACTTACCTGAACCTAACATAGCTTCCATCGCAGGGTTTTGAGAAGTTTCTACAATTGGTTGCATATCAGATTTATTAGGATACATACTTTCAAAAGTCGGAGGTATAATAAGCGTTAATGCAACTATACCAATCACCCAAAATAACATTTTCCATTTATTTGTCTTTAAATAAAATGCTGTTAATTTCCCTAAACCATTAAAGAGATTATGCATGATTACTCACCTCTTTCAATATCTTCGCCATAATGTCTCATAAATAAATCTTCTAATGTTGGAGGCATGCTTTCTAATTTCAACAATTCAAATTGGCTTAAATATTTAATTACTTCAGAAACACATTCTGAGTCAACTTGAAAATGGTATACACCATCTTCAATCACTACATCGTGAATACCTCTTTGTTCTTTCAATCCATCCAATCGCTCTTTAGATTGAACAACAAAGTGCATTCTTGTTAAATGTCTTAAATCGTCTAATGTGCCCATTTCTACAATTTCGCCTTTTCTAATGATACCTACGCGATCACATAATTGTTCTACTTCACTCAATATATGACTGGAAAGTAACACACTTTTACCTTCTTTTTTCTTTTCTAATACACATTCTTGAAAGACTTGTTCCATAAGTGGATCTAGCCCTGAAGTTGGTTCATCTAAAATAAGTAATTTAGCATCTGTAGTAAAAGCTGAAATAAGCGCGACTTTTTGACGATTACCTTTAGAATAAGAACCGCATTTTTTCGTAGGGTCTAAATCAAATTTTTTAATCAATTCATCCCTTTTCTTCACACCATATGTGCCACTCAATTTTAAAAATAAATCTATGACTTCACCACCTGTTAAATTAGGCCATAAGTTCACGTCACCAGGTACGTAAGCGATATCACTATGAATCATTACGGCATCTTTCCAAGCGTCCTTACCAAATACCTCTATAGAACCGGAGTTTGTCTTTAGCATACCTAAAATGGCTTTAATCGTCGTAGATTTACCTGAACCATTTGGACCGATAAAACCAAATATTTCTCCTTCTTCAACTGTAAAATCAACGCCTTTTAATGCTTGAAACTTACCAAATGATTTTGTAATATTATTTATCTTTAACAAAGTCATAACTATTCACGATCCTTTATAGAATATTTTTCTCATTTCATTTATATACGCATCAAATTCTTCGTAAAAAATACTGTAGTCATTCGAATTAATCATTTCATCCGTTACCCTAGCCATAATAGATTCAGATAAACCTGCAATTGAAAATTGAATTATTTTAACAGATTGATTAACATCCAAGTCATCTCTAAATAATGATGTATCTATATCATCAAATAATTGAGACTGAACCTTGTTCTGTAAATTTACGATATACTCTTTTTGTCCTTCCGTGATGTGTTGAAAATTATCTTTATCAATAACTACTTTTGATAAAAATTGAGACATGCTAGGATGCATTGTAAATAAATCCGACTTTATCCTCGTTTGGTGTACTAAGCGTTTAAATATATCCTTCTCATCCATATCTATTTGTTCAAAATAATAACGCTCAATAAACTCTAAACAATAATCGACTAAAAACTTAAATAATCCAGCCTTATTCTCAAAATAATAAAAGAGCATACCTTTACCAATGCCCGCTTCTTGAACAATACGATTTGTTGAACTACGACTAAAACCATGACTAGCAAACTCTAAAAGGCTAGCATTTATGATTTTCTGCCTTTTTGCTTTATCTAAATTATAAAAAGTATCACTCATATAAACACCTTCTCAATTTCATTAGACCACTTCGGTCGACTACATCATACAACTTTCGACCAGAGTGGTCAAATTTTAAGTAAAAAAAGAGAGCGAGACTATGAAACCTTTTAACAAAACAAGATTTCTGTCCCACTCCAAAAATAATTATTATAATCCTTTAATTAATACATTAAAAAGAAAAGTACTTCCAAAATTCTTTGTCATTATTGGATTCAAGCAATTTAAGCACACTACTATAATCATTGATAATATCTGTTAAGTTTTGGTAGACCTTCTCCAAATTAATAGTCGTATTCTTTTTTAATCCTAGGCAAAATATAATTTGTACTTCTTTATCATCCCATGCTATTGGCTTTTTCATTGTCATCATAAATACAAAAGATTGTTTAGCTAATGGCATTACTGGATGAGGAATTGCTACTAAATTTCCATAAGCAGTAGAAGCATATTTTTCTCTTTCAATAATACTTTGTAAAAACCCTTCTTCTATTAAATTTTTATCTGTTAAATATTCATTCAAATAATTCAAAACGTCTTCTTTGTTATTGAAATCTTTATTTAATTCTAGCATTTTAATTAATTGTTCTTTATTATCTAAAGGTTTTAAATCAATGTAACGTTGAATCATATTGATATTATTTTGTGAAAGAATGGGGCTAACATACAAAATCGGTATATTAATATCATGGTTGATAGGCACAGTTGAAATAATGATATCAGCTTTATTAATGTTAGCCTTTTCGATATTATATAATTCAATGATTTCAGTGATTTGAATCTGATTACCAAAATTCTGTATCAATTTATATTTAATGAGTTGTGAACTCGTTAACCCAGAATTACATACAAGTATGATATTTAATTTCTTCTCGTCTATGTTATTTCTATTTAAAGCCATTTCAAAATGTAATGCTAAGTAACCTATCTCACTTTCAGAAACTTGGACTTTCAAATCTTTTTCAATCATTTTACTTGCTACAACTCCAATATCAAATGCAAAAGGATAATTTTGTTTAATTTCTTCTAACATAGGATTTCTTATATTCATCTTATATTTATATCTGTTTATAGATGTTAATAGGTGGAGGTATATATTTTCTTTTAAAGCTTCATCTGATTGCAAATCTAAATAGAAAACACGTTGTACATTATCAAGCATGTGTTGAATCATTTTATCTACTTCTTCATTTCTTGGAATATTCGAAACTTCATTCATTATTCCAGTAGAAACAAAATGAATATATAAATACTCTATTTCTTTTATGGGTAGTATTAAATTAAAACGTTCTTCAATAAAATGAACCATATCATCAAAGAAATGTTTTAATTCAGTAGATAAAGGTTGTTCTTCTATTTGAAATTTCTGTTCGATCATTGAATTATTTCTCATTCTCACGACTGCAATATTAATATGTGTCACTAAATTATCTAATTTCACTTCAGGAATTTCTATGTTATAAATTTTTAATAGTTTAACAAGCTGGTTTTTGACACTAGATGTATCTTGTTCTGAAAAACCAATATCACTTTGCTGATTATTTAATAGAAATTCTGCTATTGCATACCTTATTTGAAATTCTTTGCCTATAATTTTCATACCATAGTTTGGACGGCTGACAATTTCAATTTCATATTTGTTTAATATTTGCCTAATTTCATTCATATCATTTTTAAGTGTTCCCGTACTTACAAACATATTTTCACTTAAAGATTCTATTTTTGTATAATCATTAGAGAGCAATAGTTTTCTCATAATAAATCGTATTCTACTATCTTGATTGTTAAAATTTAAGTTTTCATCTTTTAAATATCTTTCATTTAAGAAATAATTAAATAAACCCTCATCTATAATAAAAAGATTATAGCCTTTGGACTTCTTAGTTTGAATAAGAAATCCAAAAGCTTCACTTTCTTCATTTATTTCTTTTATTTGGGTTCTAATTGTTTTTGAAGACAAACCTAGTAATTTAGCGATTGCATTGCTCGTAATATATTCCTTTTGATGTTGATACAATATTTTCACGATGTTGAGATGTCTGATTTGCATCATATTCTCTCCTAATATACTCTATTTTTACCTCATATTAGTCAATTATTTCATTACTTGAAGCTAATTCCTTAAACCATTTACCACTTTGTTTGATTGTTCTTTCACCATTTTCTATATTTACTGATACAAAGCCATATCTATTTTTATAGGCATTCATCCAAGACCAATTGTCCATGAATGTCCACATGTGATATCCCGTACAATTTGCACCTTCTTGTATTGCTTTATTTAACCATATCAAATGTGATTTTACAAAGTCGATTCTATATACATCATTGATTTCACCATTTTCGATGAAGCGTTTTTCATTCTCAACACCCATACCATTTTCAGATATAAAGCTTTCAATATTGTTATAGTTTTCTTTAAGGTTAACCATAATATCGTATATACCTTTAGGGTAAATCTCCCATCCTCTGTAAGGGTTCATTTTTCGGCCAGGCATTTCATAATTATCGAAATAATATTCTGGTAGAAATGGTGCTTCAGGATTAGGCATTGTATCTCTAGCTTTTACTCTTCTAGGTTGATAATAGTTAACACCTAACAAGTCGATTGTATACTGCTCTATTAATGCTAAGTCTTCTTGTTGATAATGAGGAACTAAATCATGTTCCTTTAATATATCGACTAATTCTGCTGGGTATTTCCCTTTTGTTACAGGATCTAAGAAACTCTTATTAAAGAATAAATCAGCAATTTTAGCTGCTTTTAAATCCGCTTCATTTTGACTTCTTGGATAAGAAGGCGTTAAGTTTAAAATAATACCGATTTTACCTTGAAAATCATTTTCTTTGAAAGCTTTTATTACTTTAGCATTAGCTAGAACCGTATTAAATGCTACTTGGAAACCTCGTTTGGCATCTACAATATTAGGATAATGGAAATCGTATAAATATCCCCCTTCTACTGGAACGATTGGTTCATTGAATGTGAACCAATATTTAACGCGATCACCGAACAATTCAAAACATTTCACAGCGTAATTCACGTAATCATTAACGACACTTAATGATTCAAATCCACCTTGTTCTTGCTTTTTATAAGGCATATCAAAATGATATAAGTTAACAAATGGTTCGATATTATTAGCTTTCAATTCATTAATCACATCATTATAGAATTGAACAGCATCATCATTTACTTCGTTCGTATCTTGGTTGATTAATCTAGTCCATGAAATTGAAAGTCTAAATGAATTATGTCCCGTTTCTTTCATTAACTTAATATCTTCTTTATATCTGTTATAAAAGTCTGAAGTTGTATTAGGACCTACATTGTTAAAAAAGCGATTTGGTTCTTCTTCATACCACTTATCCCAAATTGTTTTATCCTTAATTGAATCTGTTCCTTCTGTTTGCGTTGCGCTTGCTGCACTACCCCACCAAAAATCATTTGGAAATATATATTTTGTCATGATTTCATCTCCTTATATAAATCTACCATTTCATTTGCTAAATCTTTTACTGTTATAGCGTTCATTAAGTGATCTTGAGAATGGATAAGCAATAAATTCAACTCACTACTTTCACCATTAGCTTCATCTTGTAATAATTCTGTTTGAAATTTATGAGCTTTATTTATTTCTTTTTCAGCCTCTGAAATAAGCATTTCTGCTTCTTTAAAGTTTCTTTCTTTAGCACATTGGATAGCTTCCATTGCACTTGAGCGACCATTCCCACCATATAATATTATTTGAAATGCCTTTTCGTTAATTGAAACTGTCATAAATTTTCCTCCATATTTTAATTTTCTTTTTCTTGTCTTAAATAGTTTTTATCTAATAATTTTAAGAATGGCCACCAGATAACAAATGTTATGACTAAATTCACTAGCTGTAACATCGCACCTTGCCACGAGTTACCTGTAGCTAAATAACCACTAATAAATATTGGTGTAGTCCATGGTACGATTACACCGGATGGTTTCGGTACTAGTCCTAAGTACATTGATGTATAACTTACAATCGTTATGATAACTGGTGATAAAATCCAAGGTAAAATAACTAAAGGGTTCATAATGATAGGTAAACCAAATAAAATCGGTTCATTTACGTTAAATATAGAAGCTGGCGTACCTAATTTAGCAATTTCTTTATTTTGTTTACTTCTACAAAGTAGATAAATACCAAGTACGACTGCTAAAGTTCCACCAGTACCTCCCATGCCTACTAAAAATGTATCAATAAACTGTTTAGTAATGATGTTCGGTAGTTCTACACCTTGTTTAAATGCTGCAAGGTTCTCATTATTTAATGAATACCAAATTGGATCGAAAACTGTATTTACAATAATTTGTCCATGTAAACCGAAGAACCAGAATACTTGAATGAATAGTACTGCTACAATTGTTGCTGGTAAGCCTCTTCCTAAAGCAGTTAATGGTTCTTGCACTATTGTATAAATTAAATTTTGTAACGTTTCGAACGGTGTTAAAGCTACTACAATTTTAAGTACTACGAATATCGTTAAAGTAAAGGCAACAGGTAATAATGCACTAAACGATTTCGCTACTTGATCCGGCACACCGTTCGGCATTTTTATTGTTATATCTTTTTTAGTGAAGTAACTATACAGTTCGGCACTAATAATCGAAACAATTATACCTAGGAACATACCTTTAGCTCCTAGTATTTCTGTAGGTATAACTCCTTCTGTTTTACCTACAACTTGTGGTGTTAGTATTAAAACAGCACTTAAAGCTGTTACTGCTCCATAAATACCTTCTAACTCATTCCGCTGGGTTAATTTATAACCTATTCCTATAATCACGAATAATCCCATAATCGAGAGCGTCGCGTCCGAAGCTGGACTTATAGCATTTTGCCAAGCTGTAAACTGGCTTTCTGAAAGTATTTTATCTAAAAATGGAAAGTTTGCTATTACAATAAATATAGACCCGAATATAATCAATGGCAGTGCTACCATAAAGCCATCTCTTAATGATGCTAAGTATTTATTGTTGTTTAATTTGTCTGCTATTGGCAATAAGACATCTTCCAATTTCTCCATAAATGTATTTTGCATATTTATCACCTACTCTTCCAGTAATGATAAAGCTTGTTTTAATACACCTTCACCATCTATTCTTCCATAACTAACGGAATCAATTGCTTCAATTGGTAAATTAAGACCTTTGTCTTCAGCTGCTTTTAAAAATTTCTTTCTCATAAATCTCATTTGTGGACCTATTAATAACACATCATAATCTTCAAGTGAGTGGAAAGCATTGTCACTAGACATCGCTTTTATATTTACATTTATATCTTGCTTTTCAGCCGCTTCTTCCATCTTAGTTACTAAAAGACTTGTAGACATTCCTGCTGAACATGCTAATAAAATATTTTTCATTTTTTCTTCCCCCTTTGATTTGTAATTCAATTGTATATTGTATACGCTTTCATATCGATACAACTATTTTCCACTAATAGAGGAAGCGTCGTTATATTTTGAAAATTCCTTATTCTTTCCTATATAAATGTTTCTTAAAATTTTTAACGGGAATAACATTAATATCATATATTTAGGGGGGCTTAGAGTTGAGTAACAAAAAGAAAGAACAAATTGATGAAGTAACTAAAAGCAATGACGGTAAGGCAATGACGACAAATAATGGCGTTAAAGTGAGTGAAGATGAAAACACGTTAACAGTTGGTGAACGTGGTCCTAGTTTACTAGAGGACTTTCATTTTAGAGAAAAAATCATGCACTTTGACCATGAACGTATTCCAGAACGTATTGTACATGCTAGGGGTTTCGGTGCCCACGGTGAATTCCAAGTTTATAAAGACTTGTCACAATATACTTCAGCCGACTTTCTAACTCATCCTGAGAAAACGACACCCGTATTTGTAAGATTTTCAACAGTTCAAGGTTCTAAAGGTTCACCAGACACTGTAAGAGACGTGCGCGGATTTGCGACAAAATTCTATACTGATGAAGGTATTTTCGATTTAGTAGGTAACGATATTCCTGTATTCTTTATTCAAGATGCTATAAAATTCCCTGACTTAATTCATGCAGTTAAACCTGAACCTCATAATGAGATGCCACAAGGTGGTACTGCACATGACACATTTTGGGACTTCTTTGCGCAAAATCCAGAAAGTACGCATACTACAGTTTGGGCTATGAGTGACCGTGGTATTCCTAAAAACTTTAGACAAATCGAAGGTTTTGGTATACACACGTTCCGCCTTGTTAACAGTGAAGGACAATCTTACTTCGTGAAATTCCATTGGAAACCATTACACGGATTAGAATCATTAGTTTGGGACGAAGCACAAATCCTTCACGGTAAAGACGTAGACTTCCACCGTAAAGATCTTTATGAATCTATTGAAAAAGGTGACTATCCTGAATGGGAATTAGCGCTACAAGTTATTAAACCAGAGCAAGAATTCGACTTTGACTTTGATATTTTAGACCCTACAAAAATTTGGCCAGAAGATCAAGTACCAATTGAAGTTGTAGGTAAAATGACGCTTAATAGTAACGTTTCAAACGTATTCGATGAAACAGAACAAGCAGCATTCCATCCAGGTCATATTGTTCCAGGTATCGACTTTTCAAATGACCCATTATTACAAGGTCGTTTATTCTCATACACAGATACTCAAATTTCAAGATTAGGTGGACCAAACTTTAATCAAATACCAATTAATAGACCTGTAAATGAAGTTCATAACAACCAAAGAGATGCGATGCATCAAATGAATATCAACTCTGGACAAGTTGCTTATCATAAAAATGCATTAAACAATAACGACCCACATCCTACACCGAAAGAAGAAGGCGGTTATGAACACTATCAAGAAAAAGTTGAAGGTCATAAAATACGAAAACGAAGCGAAAGCTTTAAAGATTATTATAGCCAAGCAAAACTTTATTTAAACAGTTTAAGCCAAGCAGAATATGACCATACTGTTGATGGTTTCTCATTCGAAATTGGTATGTGTAATTCTATAATGGTTAAACAAAACGCTGTAAACCAATTAAATAAAGTCGATCGCACATTAGCAGAACGAGTTGCGAAAAACGTTGGCGTTGAAGTTCCTGAAGAAAATGAAGAAGTTCAATCTGATGCGAAAGATAGCCAATTAACAATGGAAAAATATGATATTCCAATTGCAGCACATTCAGTTGCAGTATTAGTAAATGGAAATATCGATGTAGACACATTAAAATCTTACGCGAAAACATTTGCTGAAAACGACTTAAACTATGCATTTGTAGGTCAATATCCTGAGAACTTAAGCGAAGACTTTGGTATTACTGAGACATTTGACACTGCACATTCAACATTATTCGATAGTACAATCGTATTATCAGACGGCAGTGACATTAAGCCTCAAGTAGAAGAATTCGTTGAGCTCACTTACAAACACAATAAACCATTGATTGTAAACAAAGCAGCATCCCAAGGATTAGGAAATGCAAAATTAAAAATTGATGCTCCTGGCGTATTTATATCTGACGAACCAGAAACAATCGTAAAAGCATTTGATCGCGCAAGATATTGGGACAGAAAATAATATACTGGTTAAGCTGAGGCATACATTTTATGCCTCAGCTTTTTTATTTGCGGTTCGATATTTTTATTTATCGGACTGTATTTTGCGTTTGCGGTTCGATATTTTTATTTTATCGACCTGTATTTCATTTTTGTATAGTATCGATGTAGAAGCAAGATTTTTTAAATATTGGTTTTATGTCACTGATTTTCCTATATTAATATAAGTGTTTTCATGATTATCCTAGTAATATTTATGTACCTTTAATGTTATTTATACGTTACCTATCACAAATTATTAAAAAATAATATGTTAAACGCTTACATTGACATATTCCTTATCCTTAAAAATATTGTAAACAATGTATAAATATAATTTCTTCTGTTTTTTTCTAAATTTCGTAGTATAATGCTTTTTATATTGAAATTTGTTATACAAATTTTCACATGTGTTTTTTTAAGATTAAGGAGAGCTGAAATAAATGGATAATCATGAGTTACAACGGAGTATGTCCAGTCGACATATTCAGTTGATTGCAATTGGTGGCGCAATTGGTACTGGCCTGTTTCTTGGAGCTGGTAAAAGTATTTCATTAGCCGGTCCATCAATTTTATTAGTATATATTATTATAGGATTTTTCCTATTTGTAATGATGAGAGCATTAGGAGAGTTACTATTATCTAACAGTGAATATAATTCGTTCACAGATATAGCCGAACATTATTTAGGACATTTATTTGGATTTTTAACTGGTTGGACTTATTGGTTCTGTTGGGTAGCAACAGGTATTGCAGATATTACCGCAGTAGCAAAATACATACAATTTTGGTATCCAAGTATACCCTCTTACGTTTCTGCTATCGCAACTGTAGTCATCTTATTAGGTTTAAACTTATTAACAGTTAAATTATTTGGCGAAATCGAATTTTGGTTCGCATTAATTAAAGTAATCGCTATTGTGTTATTAATAGTGATTGGATTCTGGTTAATATTTACTGGTTTCAAATCAACTACTGGTATTCAATCTGGGTTCCATAACTTATACACACACGGTGGTTTCTTCCCGAATGGTCCGATGGGATTCTTACTCGCCTTTCAAATGGCGGTGTTCAGCTTTGTAGGTATTGAACTTGTAGGTGTAACAGCTAGAGAAACGAAAGACCCTGAAAAGAATTTACCTAAAGCTGTGAATTCAATAGGTATCCGTATATTAATTTTCTACGTATTAAGTTTGCTCATTATTATGAGTATTACACCTTGGAATAAAGTTTCTGCAACAGAAAGCCCGTTCGTTAATTTATTCGTATTAGCAGGTATACCAGCAGCTGCAGGTATTGTAAACTTTGTTGTATTAACATCAGCAGCAAGTGCAGCAAACAGCGGATTATTTAGTAATAGCCGTATGGTCTATGGACTTGGTCAAACAGGACATGCACCAGAAGGATTAAGTAAAACAAACAAACGCGGTGTGCCATATCCTGCTCTAATTTTCTCAGGCGTAGTATTATTCTTCGCTGCAATATTAAATTACTTTATTCCAGACGATGTATTTACACTCGTCACAACACTTGCAACAATATTCTTCATCTTTATTTGGTCAGTAATTTTAATTTGTTATATAAAATATAGAAGAGAAGATGCAGCATTACACAAAAAATCAAAATTCAAGAACCCATTCGGTGTTATCGGATCATACTTGTCATTAATCTTCTTCGCATTTGTACTCGTCGTTTTATTCTTAGCAGAAGATACAAGAACAGCTTTGATGTATTCACCATTATGGATTATCTTATTAGTAAGCGTATATTACATTAATAAAAACAGAAAAACTGCTAAACATTAATAGTTTATAGAATAAACAGGTGAGCCCTTCATGTTATAGGGTTCGCCTGTTTTTGTATGTATAAAAGGTTTTGTTGACACGTTTATGAAGAATTGACAATAAGAGTACCCTTGTTGACACGTTTACGAAGAATTGACAATAAGGGCATCTTCATCTACAAATTTTTCTAACTAAGCATCCTCACTCGCTCTATTCTCATTCATAATATTACTATTTCTATTCTTTATAAATATGAAATCAAATTATAAGTATAATATTTATCTATATATTCTAAAAATTTAGAATATACTATTAACTAATGTATTCTTATGTGCTAAAATCGATTTCATTATAAAGAAAAGGAAGTGAAGGTTATGGTGAGCGAACCACTAATTTCAGCAACTATTTTATTTGCACTAATTGTTTTAGGAGAAATCATCTCTTATTTAACTAAAGCGCGTGTTCCAATGTTATTAACAGCAATGGTCAGTTATTTGTTATTAACATGGGCCGGAGTATTACCTGAGAAAATTTTAGATAACGCCATATTACCTTCGCTTGGTGCGCTTGTTATTGGACCAGTTATTATGCATATGGGGACAATGATGCCGTTACACATTCTAAAATCACAATGGAAAGCTGTTGTTATTTCTGTATTCGGTATTATCGGTTCTACAACATTAATTCTTGTTTTTGTAACGTTAATGTTCGATTTTCGTACTGCAGCTTCTGGTGTAGGACCTATTGCAGGCGGTATTGTAGCTCTACTTATTACAGTTGAAAAGTTACAAGACTTAGGTTTAGCTAATTTAATTGTATTACCTGCAATTGTTCAGGCATTACAAGGCGTAATTGGTATGCCTCTAAGTGCTATATTAATGAAACGATATTCACGTTATTATCTTAAGAATCGTGAACATGATAAAAATGTCGCAACAATTTCTGATAAAGATAAAACTAAAAAAGAAAATATTTTTAACAAAAATCCTTTGTTACAAAATAACGTCATTAGATTATTTATTATGTTCTTCTTGGCAAGTCTTGCTTTCATTATTGGTGGTGTTACAGGTATCCACTATACACTTCTTAGCCTACTATTCGGGGTTATAGGTTTAAAAGTTGGCTTGTTCGAAGAAAAAGAAATGCAACATAACCAATCGTTCACTATTATGATGGTTACAATTATTTTAATTGTTATCGGTTCAATGGGTGGTATCAAACCTCAAGATCTTTGGGCGTACCTACCTGCTATCCTTTCTATTCTTATCATCGGTACAATCGGTATTTTAATCGGGGGTTATGTAGGAGCGAAATTAATCGGTTGGAGACCGACTAAAGCGTTACCTGTTGCTTTAACAGCACTTTATGGTTTCCCGGGAGATTTTATTTTATGTGAAGAAGTAAGTCGCTCAGTTACAGACGATAAGGATGAACGTGAAGATGTATTTAACGAGTTACTGAGTCCAATGATTATCGGCGGATTCACGACGGTAACAGTAGCTTCTGTTATTCTGACATCTATTCTTATGAACTTTATTTAACAACATAGGAGGAAAAAACATGATTGTAAAAAATATAAATTTAATTGATGGTACAGGGAATGAAGTTCAACAAAATGTTGATATCAAAGTCGAAAATGGTGTAATCACTAAAATTGGTCAAAATTTAAGTGGTGAAGATACGTTAGATGGTAAAGGACAATATTTATTGCCTGGTATGATAGATAGCCACGTACATGTGATGCTAGAAATGGAACCACTTGAAAACCGTTTATCTACTCCATTTTCATATAATTTCTATAAAGCAATGGATCATTTAAAACGCACAGTTGATGCTGGTGTAACAACAGTTCGAGATGCATTAGGTGCGGATTTAGGCGTAAAAGAAGCTGTCAATGACGGGTTAGTGTTAGGACCTCGCTTACAAATTAGTGTGAACGCATTAACTATTACAGGAGGTCATGGTGATAGCTATACTAAATCTGGCATCCAACTACCAATTTTACAAGATGGATATCCAGGTATGCCAAATGGAATTTGTGACGGTGTACAGGAAGTACGTAAAAAAGCTCGTGAAATGTTAAGAGCTGGAGCAGATGTGCTTAAAGTACATGCAACAGGTGGCGTAACAAGTGCTACCGATCATCCAGACTACACACAATTTTCATTAGAAGAATTAAAAGTTATTGTAGAAGAAGCACAATTTAGAAATAATCGTAAAGTAATGGCGCACGCTCAAGGTTTAGAAGGCGTTAAACAATGTATTGAAGCGGGTATCCATTCAATTGAACATGGTATTTATTTAGACGATGAAGCTGTTAAACTCATGAAAGAAAAAGATATGTATCTTGTTCCAACACTACTCGCTCCACTTTCAGTTATTGAATTCGCAACTGAATTAGGTATGAGTGAAAACTCAATCAATAAATCAAAACAAGTTATGCAAGATCATATCGACAGTTTCAAAAAAGCACATCAAGCAGGTGTTAAAATCGCGATGGGCACAGATGCAGGTGTATTCAAACACGGTACAAACCTTAGAGAGTTAGAGCTTATGGTTGAGCACGGTATGACTGAAATGGAAGCAATCGTATCATCCACTAAAGTTGCTGCAGAATGTTTAGGATACGATGATGAACTCGGTACAATCGAAGAAGGTAAAAAAGCCGACTTTATTTTACTAGAACAAAACCCATTAGAGGATATCGCAGTATTGAGAGATCCAAACAAGATTAAAGTCGTAGCTATAGACGGTAAAATTGTAAAAGATGTTAGAGCATAATTAGAACATAAAAAAACTGACCTCAAATTGAGTATGAGGTCAGTTTTTTTATGTTGGTATGTTATTTAAATTTACTAGATTACATTCACCTTATAACTTGTCTCGCTTTTATACGTTTTTCCTTTTCTTAATATAGATGGTGCTTTTTCACCATATAAATGGATGTCATCAGGAATGGATTGGGCTTCTAATGTAAAGCCTCCGTGTTCGACTATACTATTTTTACTGTCATTCCAGTCTACGTCGTTTAATGTAAATAGAACAACGACGTCATTATCTGTCGTCATACTAACTTCCATTTCTCCATTTGTTACTGTGAATGTATCCTCATTTATTTTGATTGGATGGTCTATTCCATTATATTTCTCTATTTGATTCAAACCACTTTCGAATATATCTTTAAAAGATAAATATTTTTTATCAATCGTTTCATTAAGATTTACTGTTTCTTCATTTTTAACAATTTGTTTGTCATTCAATGTGTACATTTGAAGATTTTTATTTTTAATTTCGTGATTATCAATTCTTTGTTCAATTTTATTTAAATTAAAGTATACATGATTCATTGGATTAAATAATGTATCCTCTGTACTAGTAGCTTCGTAATTAATCGTCCACTCCATTTTTGATAAATCGTAACGATGGAAGACTTTAATTTGAATATCACCTGGGAAATGATCATTTTTTGATAACAGTTCAGCATTATATATGATAGTGACCGCTTCATCATCATTTATAATTTCATAATCACAAATTTGAGTATGTAATCCGTTAGAACCACCGTGTAAATTATGCTCAGAGTCATTTTGTTCTAATTCATACATTTGATCGTTTAACTCAAACTTTCCACCATCAATTCTGCCACCGTATCTACCTATAGTAGCACCAAAAAAATATGGATTTTCTTCATAATATTGAATTAAGTCATCTTGTGCATCCGGCCCTAAAACAATAGATCTACCATTAACTTTCCAATCGACTATTCTCATACCAAAGTTCGTGAATTTTATTTCTGAATAATCATCATAAATTGTTATTAAATCAATATTTTTATCTTTATCTAAAGTTTCAATATTAAAAGCCATTACCTTACCCCTATTCTTTATATGATAACGTTTACTTACTATAAATTTTAACACAACATATAAAACAAATCTGGTTTAAGTTATACTTCTTAATAAAGAAAAAATAATTTAATTACTCAATGCAAAATCAATATATTCATAAGGGAGAAAATTTTCATGTCTAAAAACTTTAGTCTTCTTAGCCTTATATGGTATGCGTTATTAGCTTCATTATTACTTTCTCTTTCAAGTATTATCGGTAATTTCTTTCATGAACAAAATTTATTATCTTGGAATATGACTGTAATAGTACAAGGTGTTGTCTTTTCATTAGCAACATTAATAACATTATTCATTATTTCAAGAAAAAATAAAGATATATTAAAATCTTTATCATTAACTCAATTTAAAGTTACTAAATATACATTAGTAGCTATTTTAACGCCTTTTATATTAGTTGTTTTAGGGTTATTATCTGCTTATCAGCTTGGATTAATTAGAGACATTCAGTTCAATTTATCTTCTGGAGTTATCTCAGCTATATTATTAAATATTGTTACTGCTTTTTTATATGAAGCATTTCCTGAAGAGGTTTTTATACGTGGTTTAGTATTAAACGAGTTAAGTAAAAAATTCCGTTTTATCGTTACAATATTTCTTCAACCAATATTATTTGTTTGTATAGCAACGTTCTCAACAACAGTGACGAGCTTCGTCCTAAATAAATCTCTAGATATAAATATATCTTACGTTATTCTTATATTTACATTTGGTATTGCATTACAGTTATACAAATACTGTAGTGGCTCACTTTGGGTTAACATACTATTTCACCTTGTTTACTTAGGCGTTACAAGGTATATAGCTTCAAATGGAACGAACCCAAAATACCCTAACCTCATCTCTTTTAAAGAAGATATTCCTGGAATTATGGTTATCTATTTATCCTTTGGCTGGGTTATTATTGGTAGTATATTAATATTATCAATCCTCGCTTTAGTTAAGAGAAAGAGTTCCAAAATCTAATTATTTAGCGTTACAAATAAATTAGGCTGAGACATTAATAAATGTCTCAGCCTGAATTTTTTAAAAAAGTTCTCATACCTAACTCATTTTATTCATAACGTATATAAGTTACTGTCGTATTTAAATATTCTTCAAATCCGTTAATACCATCTGCGCCACCTAATCCTGATTGACGCCATCCTGCATGATAACCTACAATTGCTTCTTCTGCTTCACAATTAACATATACTTCTCCGAATTTTAATCTTTCACTTGCTAACATTGCTTCTTTTAGGTTTTCAGTAAATATATAAGAAGAAAGACCATATTCAGTATTGTTCGCTTCATCTATGGCTTCGTCGAAAGCGTCATAACTAACAATCGGTAATACTGGTCCAAAGATTTCTTCTTTCATCGCTACAGAATCTTTAGATAAATTCGTTAACACTGTTGGTTCATAGAAGAATCCTTTACGATCTATTATATTACCACCTAATTCTACTTTCGCACCTTCCTTAATGGCAGTTTGTACCTTGTCATCTACTGCTGATAATTGTTTTTGGTTAATCATCGATCCCATCGTTGTTTCTTTATCATTAGGATCTCCAGGGCGAACGTCTTTCATTTTACGCTTAACGATTTCTAAAAAGTCATTGAATACGTCTTTTTCAACATATATACGCTCAGGACATGTACATACTTGACCACTATTATTAATTCTTGCTTGTACAATGTATTCAGCAGCTTTTTCTAAATCTGCATTTTTCGTTACAATCGCTGGTGCTTTACCACCAAGTTCTAAGTTTACACCTTTAACATTACTAGCTGCATTCTCCATAACAGATTTTCCAGCACCGATACTGCCCGTAATAGAAATAAAATCTACATTTTTACTTTGAGATAGATAATTGCCGACATCTGAGCCAGTACCCGTTAAAATTTGAACAAGGCCATCTGGTATATCTGTTTCTTGGATATATTCAGCTATTTTGAAAGTTCCGAAAGGTGTTTCTTCACTTGGTTTTACAACAATAGAACAACCTGTAACAAGAGCCGGAATAAGCTTTCTCATTAATACAAATATTGGTGCGTTCCATGGAATAATACCGACAGTTGTCCCTACAGGTTTTTTAGTAAGAATAACAGTTTCATTTTCAACCTCACTTTGAAGAACCTCACCGTTATTCTTTCTAGCTAAGCTACACATATATTTAATATATTCAATAGACTTATCAATTTCTCCAATAGCAGAACTATATATTTTACCTTGCTCTTCTACATAAATTTTAGCAAGTTCATCTTTGTTTTTCTCAAGTTTTTCAGCCAATGCCTCAACTATTTTTGCACGTTTAATAATATTAACCTTTTCCCATTCCAACTGAGCAGCATTAGAACCTTTAATAGCCTTCTCAGCATCATCTTCATTCGCTAAAGTCACTGTATCGATAACCTCTTCAGTCGCAGGGTTAATAACATCTAAATCTTCAGTAGATTTACTTTCAACAAACTGACCATTAATAAATAACTTATTCACAAAATGACCTCCCTTTTTATTAAATAATTCCCTTGAAAAGAATTAAGTAAACAAATATAGAGGATAGAATGTGAATGTACATTCTAATCAAAGAATATGTTAAATGATTGAATAATAATTCCTAAAACTACAAATAAAACAGCACCGTAAATTAAAGTATTTTCAATCTTCAAATGTTAAATTAATTGGTTTATCTAAAAGTACACGGTCCAAATTCATGTTAGTTGAAGGAGTATTTTTATCTACACTCGTAAAACGTATACCATCAATCCAAGCCTTACCTGATCCTTGTAATAATAATCCAAAAGATATTATTTCACTACTATCTGGTACATCAAGAACAATCGAATATATATTCCAATTATTTGTACCAACAATTGGGCGATCACTCATATTGTCAAATTGTAATATGTCTTCTGACTTATTATCTATTCTCATCCACAACCCAACAGTTTCTTGAACATTATCAGTTTTAATAAAAGCTGATAATTTCATTCGGTTATTTTTATATGATTTGGCACTAAACTGTTGCATCATTGTGGCAAAACCATTTGGCTTTCTACCATTTTTTGATTTTAAAAAACCTGATGCTTTACCTTGATATACATTTGTATGATCTATTCCCATTTCATAATCAAAAGGATCACTGCCACTAATAAACCAACCTTTAATTTCATTATTCATTATAAAATCCTCCTTTTTTCTATTTACATTAGTCATCAACTTTCTGTATCGTCCAGGTGGTAAACCATAATATTTTCTAAAAGCTCTCGTAAAAGATTCTTGTGATTCAAATTGATAATAAAATGCTATGTCTATTATCTTCTCTTCAGTATTAATTAATAAATTAGCAGCATTTGTGAGTCTTCGTATTCTGATATAATTAGCAAAAGACATACCGGTAAATGACAAAAACACTCTATGAAAATGATATTTTGAAAATCCTGCAACGCTTGATATATCAGTAGAAGAAATATCTTCGTGTAAGTTATTTTCAATCCAATTAATTGTTTTTTGAATGATAGTATCATATTTCAAAGTAATCACCTCCTCTAGATATTATATTAGCTATTTAAATTCATTAAATCTTGACTTTATTTGCTATTTTTAAAATAGTATCATTCGATATGTATCCTTATTTTATAAATAGAGTATATTGAGGTGACAGTTATGAAACTATCTTGGGTTTTATGGTGGATTGTTAGTATTTTTGAACTGGCTTCTTTCACTGCTATTTCATTATTTTTATGGTTTAGAGATCAAGATGCTGGAGGTGTCACTCAAACCATAGAATTAAAATGGGTTAATATTGGTATATTATTTCTAGCATTCATTTTCCCATTTTTACTACAATTAATATGGTTAATTTTTAATATTGTTGTTTCTAAAAGACAAAGCACATAATAAAAGGGCTTTGAAATGATTTACGATATCACAATGTTGCACGTGGAGCCCGTCTTGCAACATTCTAACACTCTATATTGCACGTGGTACTTGTCTTGCAACATCCTAACCCTTTATATTGCAACTGGCACTCGTCTTGCAACATCCGCTCCCAAATCTTCCACCATCAAAAAACTCTCTTCATTGTTTCCACTTTTCAGTGTCTACGTTGAAGAGAGCTCTCATTTTATTCATTATCTATTTTATGCATTTGATTCCGCTGGTTCATTCATACGGTCATCTAAGTATAATTCGATTTCTTCTAGTGTTTTTCCTTTTGTTTCATATAATACATATTTAGAGAATAAGAAACCTATCACACATATACCCGCAAACATAAAGAATATATTACTTAATCCAATGCTTTGCATAAGTACAGGGAAGAATAATGCGACTACGATATTTCCTAACCAGTTAACCATTGATGCTATTCCTGTCGCCATCCCTCTTGCTTCACTTGGGAACAGTTCTCCTACTACAATCCAAGTAACTGCTGCCCAAGAATATGCATAAAATATGACATATACGCATATAAAAATAAATACGAGTGATATTGCCCACATATGTCCGTCATTTGTATATGGATAAATAATACCTACTAATAATAAGCATAGTCCCATTCCTATTGATCCGGACATAAATAATGTTTTTCTATTAAACTTATCTACAAATATCAATGTCACAATTGTTGCTAGCACGAAGACAACACCGACACCCACTGTTGAAATTACACCACTGATTGTTGATCCAAACACATCCCCAAGTATTTGTGATGAGTAGTAGAAAATTGTATTTGCACCTTGTATTTGTTGTAAAAATGTTACACAACAACCGACAAATACTGAAAATGTAACAGCTTTTGTAAGTTTGAATTTCTTCTGTTCTTTACTGATTGCTTCATTAATTTGTAATATTTCTCTATATTCTCTTTCTGCTTCACGTTCTGTTCTAATTTTCTTCAAATTACTTAATGCTAAATCTGTTAGCCCTTTTTTAATTAGGTATCTAGGTGATTCTGGTAAAATAAATGCGCCTATGAAGAGTACAATTGCTGGTACAACTGCGCCTCCTAGCATCCATCTCCAACCTTCAAAGACACCTATAAATGCATAGTTCACACCATAAGATATAAGCATACCGATTGTTATCATCAATTGGTTCAAACCAGATATTTTACCTCTGATGACTGGTGGAGATATTTCTCCCATGTACATTGGTACGAGAGCCGAAGCCGAACCAACTGAAATACCTAGTATAAATCTAGAAACAATTAATATTTCTGGATTCCCTGAAAAACCACAAGCTAATGATCCAACAGCGAAGATAATTGCTGTAATTAGAATCATCATTTTTCTGCCCCATTTATCAGCTAATGGCGCCATTGAAACTGCACCAATCATTGCACCTAAAAATAGTATTGAAGTAATTGTTCCTTCTAGTAATGGACTGATTTCCCATGTTTCTTTAATTCCTGGTAAAGCTCCGTTTATAATACCGATATCATATCCAAATAAAAATCCTCCGAAAGCACCAAATGCATATATTAAACCTGTCTTTGGCTTTTTATCTCCCATTTTCATTCCCCTTTGTTATTGAGATTTGAATTAAATTATCGAATTTGCCTAGTTAATTAACTTATATTCCAGGTTAAACAATGTTGCTAAAGTTACGATTTGTTCTTTTGTTAAGCTTAAAGATATGACTGTATGGTGACCGCCACCTTGAGTGATCCATTCTTTTATACCTTCATGAAAACCTGGTTTTACTTTCCAAATCACACGTGCAACTGGTAAATGAGGTGCCGCTTCTTCTGGAACAAATGCTTCTACTTCATTGATTAACATTCTAAAATGAGTTCCCATATCTGAAATAGATACAATTACGCCCTCTCCAGCTTCTCCATCAAATACTAATCTTGCTGGGTCATTTTTACCTCCAATACCAAGTGGGTTTACGACAATTTTTGGTTTTGTTTTTGCTAAAGTAGGATCTACTTCTAACATATGTGAACCAAGTATTGCTTCACGTCCTGATCTCATTTCATATGTGTAATCTTCCATGAAACCTGTTTGCGTATTGTGAGACATCACTTTTAATAACCTATCTAAAGCTGCAGTTTTCCAATCTCCTTCTCCAGCAAAGCCATATCCCTGTTCATTCAATCTTTGAACTGCTAAGCCTGGTAATTGTTCCATGCCATATAAATCTTCAAAGTTAGTAGTAAATGCTGTATAACCACCTGTATCTAAAAATCGTTTAATGGCAATTTCATATTTGATTTGTTCTTTAACTGAACTTTCCCATTCGCTCACTTCATAGTCACCATAATCAAAGTCGTATAACGTTTTATATTCATCGAATAAGTTATTTACTTCTTGTTCAGAAACTTCATTAACAATTGATGTTAAGTCACCAATTCCGAAATAATCTACTGTCCAACCTAATTGAATTTGAGCTTCTATCTTATCGCCTTCTGTCACAGCAACATTTCTCATATTGTCTCCGAATCTCGCAACTTTGATATTGAAGCTTTCGTTGTATGCATATGCTACATTCATCCAACGACTAATTTGTTCTTGTACTTCGGCTTCTTGCCAATGACCAACGATTACTTCATTATTTTTCTTTAATCTTTCATTTATGTAACCATATTCTCTATCACCATGTGCTGATTGGTGCAAGTTCATGTAATCCATATCAATTGTGTCCCATGGAATATGATTATTAAATTGAGTAACAAAGTGTAGAAGCGGTTTTTGTAAAATTCGTGTACCTCTAATCCACATTTTTGCTGGAGAGAATGTATGCATCCATGTGATAACACCTTGTACTTCATCTTTGTAGTTAGCTTCTTTCATAACTGATGTAATTACATTTTGTGATATTGCTAACTCTTCTTTTAATTTAATTGGATAAGGTAAGTTTCCTTCTTTATTTAAAGTGTCTACAATTGTTTGAGCATTGGCTTTCACTTGATTTAATGCTTTGTCCCCATATAACTCTTGTGATCCTACAAAAAACCAAAATTCTTTTTGATTACTCATTTTTATTTTCCTCCTTTAGATTATTGTCCGTAATATGAATTTTCTCCGTGTTTTCTTTCATAATGTTTATTCAAGATTCTATTTGGTAAGTGTTCGCTTTCTTGATTTAATTGAAGTGTAAACAAATTCATCTTACATACTTCTTCTAGTACTACCGCATTCATTACAGCTTTCTCTGCATTTTCTGCCCAAACAAATGGTGCGTGACCATGTAAGAGTACTCCTGGCACTTCATTTGGATTTATATTTCTTTCTTCAAAAGTTTCAACAATGACGTTCCCTGTTTCATGTTCATAATTTTTATTAATCTCTTCTTCTGTTAAATGCCTTGCACATGGAACTGGTCCAAAGAATGTATCAGCATGTGTCGTTCCATAAACAGGTACATCTAATCCGGCTTGTGACCAAATCGTTGCCCAAGTAGAATGTGTATGAACGATGCTGCCAATATCTTTGAATGATTTATATAACACTGCGTGTGTAGGCATGTCTGAAGAGGGATTTAATTCACCTTCGATTACTTCGCCATCTAAATTACAAACGACCATGTCATCTGCAGTCATTACATCGTAATCGACGCCACTTGGTTTAATGACGAATAAATTACTTTCTCTGTCGATTGCACTGACATTACCCCATGTATATTTAATGAGTTCTCTTCTTGGTAATTCGAGGTTTGCTTCAAACACTTCTTTTTTTAATTTTTCTAACATGTTTACACTCCTAACGAATAAATTGAGATGCTTTTCTTTCTATTTCTAAACCTTTTTTATATTCAGTTATAAATTGTTCATATTCTTCTACATCTTTTTCAGATGGTTGAATAACACTACCTTCTTGTTGTCCGAATATGTTCTCTTCTAAATATTGATTTAATGGTAATTGGCTATCGTTGTTGACCATATATCTTGCAAGTATAGCCATCCCCCATGCGCCACCGTCATTAGCCGTCTTTAACACTTCAACTGAACTATTTAAAGCTGCGCCTAATATACGTTGTGCAATTTCTTCCGTCTTAAAAATGCCTCCATGAACAACAAATGAATCGATAAGTACTTTCTCTTCTTCTTTAAGAATATCTACGCCGATTTTCAATGTGCTAAACGCTGACATAATATGCGTCTTCATAAAGTTTGCTAAATTGAATTGGCTATCTGTTGGTCTCAAGAAAATAGGTATGCCTTTGTTTATTTTTGTAATGTTTTCACCTGATATATATCCATAAGATAATAAGTTCCCATTTTGCTCATCTGCATGTTGTGTATGATTAAATAGTCGTTCATAAAGTTGGTTTTTATCGACTTCCACACCCATTACTTCAAAAGTCTCTTCAAACAAATTCATCCAAGCATTAATGTCTGAAGTACAATTGTTTGTATGAACCATTGCGACTAAATCCCCAGATGGTGTTGTCACAATATCTATTTCTGGATGTACTTTGCTTAAAGGTTGGTCTAATACAAGCATTGCAAATGCACTCGTACCAGCCGATATATTGCCTTTTTTCTTTTCAACACTATTAGTAGCGACCATACCAGTACCTGCGTCACCTTCAGGAGGGCAAAGCGGCACACCTGGTTCTAAATTATTTGTAGGGTCTAATAACTTAGCGCCTTGTTCTGTTAAACAACCTGCATTTGTACCTGCTGTTAGAACTTTTGGTAAAACTGATTCAATATCCCATTCAAATTGTTTATCTTTGATAAGTTCATCAAACTGATTCATTTTTTCTTGGTCATATTTTTTAGTATTTTGATCAATTGGAAACATACCTGAAGCATCGCCTACACCTAATACTTTCTGTTCTGTTAAATACCAGTGAATGTATCCAGCTAAAGTTGTTATAAATTGAATGTCTTTGACGTGTTGTTCCTCATTTAAAATAGCTTGGTATAAATGCGCTATACTCCAACGTTCAGGTATATTAAATTGAAAATAATCTCTTAATTTATTTGCTGCTTCTTCAGTATATGAATTTCTCCAAGTTCTAAACGGCACAAGCAAGTCATCGTTTTTATCAAATGCTAAATATCCATGCATCATTCCGCTTATCCCTAGAGATTTCACTTTTTTAATCGTCACATTATATTTTGATTCAATGTCATCTGTCATTGATTTATAACTTTTTTGTAAACCTATCCAGACATCATTAATTGAATAAGTCCAATACCCATCTTTGAATTCATTTTCCCATTCAAAATATCCAGATCCTATCGTTTCAAAGTTAGTATCGATGGCCACTGTCTTAATCCTAGTTGAACCCAATTCGATACCGATAGATATCTCACCGTTCGATATTTCTGAATGAATTTTACCTTGATTCAAAATACCGCCTCCCTCTTGCAATCGTTTTCAAAAAGAAATATACCACCACTTGACCGTACATGTCAAATATAATTTTTATTTGTCCATATATGTAATAAACGCAAAAAAAATACTTAAGTACAAAACTTAAGCATTTCTCTTTTTAACACTATTTCTTATTATAATTTCTGTATCCATAATAGTCGTTTCTCCAATTTGACCGGAATTTATAGCCTTTATCATCCATCGTGCTGCTTCTACTCCAAGATTTTCTTGAGGGTGAGAAGTAGTTGTAAGTGATATATCTTCGAGTTGACTTAAAATAGAGTTGTCTTCCCCAACTACGGAGTAATCATCAGGTACACATTTTCCATTTTCTTTTAAACGCTTTATAAATGAATAAGCAATATCATCGTTATAACAAACAAAGGCAGTCGGATTGATTTCATGATTTAATAACTCTTTTATGATTAAATCTAGAACTTTATCTTTTGTCTCAGTTGTATAAGTAAAGATATTTTCACCTTTAAATATCGTACCTTTATCCTCAAAAGCTTCTATATACCCTTTCATACGAAACTTACCTTGCATATCATCTATTTTAGTTATTAGAACAATGTCATCATGACCTTCATCTAATAAATAAGAAGTCGCAAGAAATCCAGATTTTGTGTCATCAATACTTATATAAGGAATGTTTAACTCTTCATAGCAAGCATTAATCATTAATACCGGTATTTCTTTACTTTTTAATAACGAATAAAAAGATAAATTAGGGTTAAACACATTACTCTTCGTCGGTTCAACAATCAAACCTTGAACACCTTGTTCTATCATCATCTCAAGGCAACGTCGCTCACCAGCATGTGTATTATTCGTACTCGCTAATATAAGAGAATAACCATTAGCACCTAATATTTTTTCGATTCCTCTAATTATACTTGGGAAAATATAATCAGAAAGATATGTAACGATTACACCGATTTTTTTGGTAGAAGTATCATGATTTGTTTTTTTCAAATAGTTATCACTAACAATTGAGCCTAGACCTTTTTTCTTTATGATATAACCATCTTGTACTAATAAATCTATAGCTTGTCTTATTGTATAGCGACTAACATTGTATTGTTCTTGAAGCTTTTTCTCAGAAGGGATCGTTTTACCATACTCATATTCATTATTTATAATTTTATCTTTTAATTGGAAAGCAATTAATTTATATTTAGGTTCAGCCATAAACTATCTCCATTCCTTGTAACTAAGTTATTTCAATTATATAAATTATAACATAACAAATATTATAATTATAAATAGCTATTATACACATTTTAAATATACAATTACTCTTTAACTTTTACATTTTATGTTATTATATACATAGATTATAAATATTAAAACATTGAGTTTTATAGGAGTGATTTCATGAAAATTAAAGATGTTTTAAAGAAAAGTTTCAATGATTTACTAGACCTTGAGCTTAACTGGTACAATGCTGCAGTGCTAATAGTATGTGTACTCGTATTAAGCGCAATTTTCACACCACTTTTAGGTATACCAGTAGGTCTCCTAGCAGGCGCATATTACTTGAAAAATTATAATGAATAGATTGAAAAGGGAGCGGGACAGAAATCTCATTTTATTAAAAATATTTCGTAGTCCCGCCCCGGCAAGGATGACTAGGTATGAAAAAAGCTTGATATAAGCGTATTTTCATACCAGTCAGCTACTGCCAGTATAATGAAACAGGCTGAGACATTTATTTATATCATAGCCTGTTTTTTGGTAAAGAGATATTCATATGATTTTTATACTTCAGTTAATGCTTGATTAAAATCACGCAACATTTTTTCCCATGCTTTACTTATACTTTCATCTAAACCAAATAAACCGCTTCTTCCCAAGATATAAATATCGGGATTAGCTTTTTGTATTTTTTTAAAAGTTTTTTTATTTGATGATCCGTCCATTTCAATTAAATACTTATATTGATTTTTATCACGAATTTTTCTTAATTCAACTATTTTTTCTAAAGTTTCATCGATAAATTTTTCTCCTGCAAATCCTGGGTCCACAGTCATAATCGTTACTTTATCTAAATATTGAATATAAGGCTTTATAACATCTATAGGTGTTTCAGGATTAAGAACAACACCTACTTTTTTATTATGTTCATGAATTTTATTAATTATTCTATATGCTATACCATTTATTACTTCTGCATGTACGCAAATATAATCTGTTTCAATCTTTAATAATTCATCAACCCAAAAACTAGGGTTTGTTACCATGAGGTGAACTGATATAGGAACATCAGATATTTTTTTCACTTGTTCTATAAACCAAGGTGACAATGTAATGTTTGGTACATAATGGCCATCCATAATATCGATATGGTATGAATCAACGTGATTGTTTAAAAATTTTATTTGTTCATTAAATTTATCTAAATCCATCGTCATTAAAGATGGTGAAAATTCAACATTATCCATTCATTTATACCTCCTAATATACTTTTATATCTCCTAACTCAATATCTTCTTCTTCAATTTCATCAACCATTTCTTCCGATTCATTTACAGGTTTTTTCAATATAACTAAAACAACTGCTGTTACAACTACGTTTGCAATAATTGCTAAAATGAACCCTATTGGTTGTGACATTGTTGGTAGTGCTAACATACCGCCAAATGGTACTTTTGAATCTGCATTAAGTACCATCGAAATAGCACCCCCAACAGCTCCCCCTATACCAGTTGCTATAACACATCTAATAATGTCATTAAGTACTATTGGTAGAACACCTTCCACAATTTCAATTATTCCCATTGGGAAAGCTGTCTTCAATGTTTCAACTTCAACTTTTTTGTATATATTTTTACGTAATAATCTTCCTACCCAATAAGCTAAAGCAAATCCTATAGGCGTTGCTGTATTTACAACAATTAATGCAGTAATTGGTTCATGAATACCCTGAGCTTGTAGCGTTAAGACGAATGCAAATACAGTTTTATTGATTGGTCCTCCGTAATCCACACTCGCTAGAACACCTATGATAATTCCATAAATTAATTTAGAAGTACCACTTAATGATTGAAGGTATTCAGTCAATATGTTTGTGAATTGTGTAATAGGTACGCCTATTACATAAACCATAATTAAACCACCTATTAATGATGCTAAAAATGGAATTACCAACATCGGCATAAGTCCTTTAGCCCAATTCGGCATTTTTATATACTTAATAGTTAAAACAACAAGATACCCTGCTAAAAACCCTCCTATTAAGCCACCAATAAAGCCAGCTCCAACAGCATTTGCTGTCAGCCCGATAATCAAACCAGGAGCAATCCCTGGCTTATCTGCTATTGAATACGCAATCCCAGTCGCTATAACAACTGGTAACATACCTAATCCTTCTCCACCAAGCGTTGCTAAAACATCCCAAAATGAATATCCCGGTTTAGTTAAATCAGTCGATGAATCTCCGCCAAGTGCCATACCAATAGCTATCATAAATCCAGCCCCACAAACTACTGGAATTAGATAAGAAATAGCAGTTAACAAATGGCCTTTCAAATTTAAACGATTGAAAAATGCTTTCATGTTATTGCCTCCTTTATCCTTCTGATAAAATAGATACAATTTCAGATTTATTTTTAGAATTTATTAATTGTTCAACCACTTCATCATTACTCAACCTTCTGGCTATTAACGATAATAATTTCAAATGCTCTGTAGAATTATTTTTTTCATCACCTACAGCAATCAAAATAACTACTTTTACTCCTCTATCATCTAAAGAAGGCCAATCAATTTCATTCTCCAAAACCGCAATTGAAAGACCAACTTTTTCAACACTTTCACTTTTTCCATGTGGTATAGCTACTAAGTTTCCTATTCCTGTAACCCCTTCTTTTTCTCTTTCATAAACTGCTTCTAAAAATTTATCTTTATCTTCTACATAATTTTCTTTAACCAATAATTCGGCTAATTTTTCTAAAGTTTCTTCGCGAGTCTGAACATTTACTTCTGACAAAATGGTATTAATGTCAACAACCTCATTTAATTCCATAAGATACCTCCTATTATTGCTCTGATATTTGTTCTAATTTTTCAACAAGTTTATTTGGCGATTTTATAGCTACATCTGTAGGAATTTCCACTACTTTTTTCCTTTCAAATCTTTCTTTGTCGCTTACTTTCACATCAACTGCTAATAATACAATGTCTGCATTATCTATATCAGCTTGTTTTAATTCATTTTCTACGCCGATAGTACCTTGTGTTTCTATTTTTATATTATGACCTTTCTTCTCTGCAGCTTTCTCCAATTTTTCTGCAGCAATATACGTATGAGCAATCCCCACTGTACAAGCACAAATACATACAATATTCATTTTCAATTCCTCCTATTTCATTAATCCTTCAATAAAATCTTCATCTGCTAAGTTTTGTATAAATGATTTAATTTCTAACAAATTATTTTTTGTTTCTGTTTCTCTTAAATTTATCAATATTATTAGTTTTATCGATTTATCATGCCAAATTATTCCAAAGTCTTTGTTTTTAATAATAAAAATTTGTGATTGCATTATATTATTACTCTGGATATGAGGTAATATAACACCTGGATATATTTCGATATTTCCGTTTTCTTCTCTTTCCATGACTTCAGATTTAAACTTATCTCCTGACTTTATAAATAAGTTTTCTTTTAAATAAAGACTTAATTCATCAATTACATCCCCGTAAATCTGTTTTTTTAAATAAATATTTTCAATAAATTTATTTCTCATTATAATCACCTAATAACTCAATCATCTTTCTAAGTTTAATTTGATCATTTTTATTAAACATTGCACTGATAACTACCACTGGGATTCCTTTAATATCAGGTATATTTACTGTAGATATAATTAGTTCAATATCTGTTAAGTCTTCATTTGATAGATCAAATGTAGATTTAACATCTTTAATCTCAATATCAGATACATTTCTAGAAATTTTTGTTTTTAGAAGTTCCGATGTTCCTATACCTGTTGTACAGGTTATAAGTGTTTGAATTTTCTTCGGATTTCTTTCTATTTCTTTTGCAAAATATAAAGTTAAATAGCCCACTTCATCTTCATTTATCGAGTTACTGTTTCTTTCATTTGTTATTTCACTCGAAATTTTCTTAATAGCTAAAAATATATCTGGGTATTCCTTCTTTATTTGCTCAATTAATGTGTTTTTTACAAATAATCCATGTTCAATACGGTTTAACATAGGTTTTATATGTTTCATTAATTGTTGTTCTAAATCTTTATTTTTAAAAGAATATCCTAATACATTACTAGCTCTATTAATATAATTTTTTGTTATAGAAATTACTTCATCTGAATATTTAATTTCTTGTTGTTCACTATCGACATTTTGAGATTCAAAACGTGAAGATATAAGGTATTCAAACAAATATATTTTTTCATTTTTAGGTAACTTGCTATGCAAGTAACGTTCAATATTAGATATAATCATGTCACTAGTTCTATAAAAAGATTGATATTCATTAATTAAATGATGCATTTCTTCTGTATAATGATTCTTATCTACACTAATTACACCTCTTTTTCTAAATCGCATAATTAATATATATAAATGTGAAAATATATTGACGTTGTAGGGATAAGGTATAATTATCCCTTGATAATTTTCTATAATATTAATTTGTTCTTGTACAAAAAAAGCATCTCTATCCTCTAATTGAGTCATATCATTATAAGATAATAAACTTGTTAATTTACTCTCTTCCATTAACTCTAATAATGCACGTCTTATATTGGTTTCATCACCTCTTATTGATAAATGTCTATTGCGTCGAACTAATTTCAAATTAAAATTTTTAAGCATTTCTTCAATTTTTCTCTCATCTGAATTTAGAACACTCTCAGAGACATAGAATCTCTCAATTATTTTAAATACTGATAAGCTCTTTGGAGAAATTAATAATAAATCTTTCGTAATAGTATTTCTTCTTTCTATGGGAGTAAGTAAATCGTTTTGATGTTGCATCTGCACTTCTTGTTTATCCAATAATTCTCTGTCGTCAATTCGATAACCTTTACCTTTTTCAGCAATTATCAAAGGTATTGAATACATTTCATTTATACGTTTTACTAGACGATAAATTGTTTTAGTTGAGACGTTTAAATTATGGGCTAATGTTTTAGAATCGACATAGGTATGTGCATTAAGCAAATAAGATATTAATTTATCTTCATTATCTACTTTCATCTTTTACGACCTCCCTATACTTATATGATAACTCTAATTAATGAAAGCGCTTTACTGAATCTTGTCCATTACAATGGACACTTAAAACTTAAATAATGATTATATTACTATTATTTAAAAATTTATGGAGAGATTATTAGAAGTGTTTATTTATATATATTTATTAGAGAAATTAATTAATATCCAATTTAATTAAAATACACCTCAAAAGTCATGGCTTTGCGTAACTTTTGAGGTGTATTTTAATAAGAACTAGATTTGGGGCTTTATTATTTAAAACCATATTTTTTTATCTCATCGACAATAGTATTATATTTATTCGTTTTATATCTTGAGTTATTTGATACTATAAAGAAGTTTCTATATAAGTCTACTTCGCTTGTTTCTATATATTTTCTATCGGTTGATTTGATAGAGAAATTAGAGAGTATTGTATAGCCCATATTTTGTTTTACTAATTCTAGTATAAGTTGATTGTCATTAATGACGACTTTGCGTGACGGCAAATTCAGTTGTTGTAATAGTTTGTCTTGGTAATATCTAATTCCTGACCCTGTTTCTCTTACATAACATCTTAATTCATTTAAAGGTTTTTTATTTTGCTTATTTTTTATGATTAATAATCTATCTTCTGTTAATACTTCACTGTTAATTTTATCGTCGATTACAGGTTTTTCTATTATTCCTAAGTCAATCGTATAATCTTTCAAATGCGTAATAATATCTGCAGAGTTGTAAATATAAATATGTATGTTCAGATTTGGATATTTCGTTTGTAAGTATAGCGTAAGATCTAATAGTTTAGATTGTCCGAATGTATGGCTTGTACCTATAACAAATTTACCTTTTACTTCTTCTTTATTTGCGTTTATTCTAGTGTGTAATTGTTCATCTAACAACGCCAATTGACAGGCATAGTTATACAGTTCTTGCCCCTCTTCTGTCAATATGATTTCTTTTCGTGTATTTTCAAAAATTTTAATTTGGTATTTTTGTTCTAAATTTTTAATATCTCGACTTATGGATGGTTGTGATTTGTATAATTTATTTGCTGCATTAGTAAATCCGTCTTCTTCTACGATTGCTTTTAATATATTGAGTTTATCTTCCACAAAAGCACCTCCATAACATTTTTGTTATATTATATATTTAAAAATGGCATTTCACAAATAATTGTTCTCATCATAGAATGTATGTGAGGTGAAGACAGTGAGTATTAAATTAAATAAAGCATTTTTCCTAGGTGTCGGTTTTACGCTAGTTGTTGCAATTGCCAGCATATTATTATCAAATTTACCAATTTTAAATAAAGTTGGCGCACTTGCGATAGCTATCATCACTGCGATTTTGTACAGACATTTCCTAGGATATCCAACAAGATACGTAACAGGTATCGAATTTTCTTCTAAAAAACTACTACGTTTAGCTATAATTTTGTACGGGTTAAAATTGAACTTGTCTACAATTATTAATGAAGGCGGGACATTATTATTACTAGATGTCGGTGTAGTTGCTTTTTCAATATTCTTTATTATTTTCTTAAATAAAATTATTAAAGGAGATAAAAACTTAATTCTATTATTAGGCGTTGGTACAGGGGTATGTGGTGCTGCAGCGATAGCAGCTATTTCTCCTATTTTGAAATCTAAAGAAAGTGACGTTGGCATAAGTGTTGGATTAGTAGCAATAATGGGAACGATATTCTCATTAACATATACACTTCTATATGCTTTATTCCCTATGGATCCTGAACTTTATGGTATATGGTCTGGTGCTAGTTTACATGAAATAGCACATGTTGTATTAGCGGCAGATGCAGGTGGTAGTGAATCTCTATCTATTGGTTTATTAGCTAAATTAGGCCGAGTATTTCTATTAATTCCTTTAAGTATTATTTTCTTAATAATCGTTAATAGAAAAAGAACAAATAAAGTTTCTCAAAAAATTGATTTTCCATACTTTTTACTTGGATTTTTAATTATGAGTGCGGTAAACACATTTGTAGCTATTCCAGAAGGTGTATTAAGTGTAATCAGTACAATTACTAACGTCATACTTATTATGGCAATGGTAGGATTAGGATTAAATGTTTCATTTAATGACTTAAAAACAAAAGCATTTAAGCCAATGGTTGCAATGGCAATAACTTCAGTAGTACTTTCAGTTATTGTATTTTTTGTCGCTACGATTTTATAAGATGATTAATGGGTATAACAAAGATATCATTTAATTTCGAGAAAGATTGTGATTAAACTATGTTATATCTTAAATTATATTTAGTGCTTCTCATGTCATTGTTTAATTATATCTTTATTCCTCATGATGAGCCTATAACTTATAAAGATACATTCAATAAAGCAACACATTCAGACTATAATGATGCTTTTAAAATAGGTTCACAAATACCGAACGATTTATTAACGCTTAAACTATACAACACACATAGTAAAAACCACATTGAAGCAGTAGGTAAAATATCATCAGATGAAACTGGTAAATCAGGTAACGGAGCAACTGCCTTTGTTATAGATGATTATACAATTATTACCGCTTCACATGTAGCAAGTGATAAAGTTGGTAATAAAGAAACAAAGCAATTTTATTTCTATCCTTCAAAAGCAGATCAACGTGTACCTATTAAATTCAAAGTTAAAAATTTTCATAAGTCATCTGAAAGAGATGTGGCTGTACTCATCACTCAACAACGTTTGTCGACAAAGATTAAGCCATTAAAAATTGCATCAGAACAAGAAATAAAGGATTTGAAACCTAAAGAACCGCTTTATATGTTAGGTTATCCAAATAAAAAACCATATAACGGACAATTCATGTATCAATCAAATGGATATTACCTTAAATCAACTAAAGATTACATTGAATATATCGGACATTTACACAGAACAACTGGGTTTTCAGGATCTCCAGTATTAAATGAACACAATCACGTGGTTGGTTTGCATGCTCACGGTATAAGTCCTGAAATTAATACAAAGCATCAATCCACACGAGACATATATACAGGCGGTCCATTAATAACAGGAAAAACACGTGATTTTATCAATCAGCATCGAGAGTAATACTATATTAGTATTTTCAGAACACTTATTCGTTGTAAATAAGAACTAAATAGCATTTCTAACTCATAATAAAAACTTCGGGAATCAGGCGAAATCTTGATTCTCGGAGTTTTTTATTTAGATATATAAGTACTCGTTTCTCTTTATTTGTAATTTATTATATGTTCCCTTACAACAAACGGAGAGGTATCCGTTTATTAAATTTAAAGTCCCTTCAGAGGTGAAACAATTGAGGAAAGATGCAATAGAAAATCGATTAAGAATTGAAAATACAGCTAAAGAATTATTTGAAATATATGGCGTTGAAAATACGAGCATGAATCGTATATCTAAAGAGCTAGGTATTGGAATGGGCACCTTATACCGTCATTTTGAAGATAAAAGTGCTCTTTGTTATAAATTAATCGAAAATGATTTTGATAGACTTTTCAAAGAGATGGATTATGCAGAACAAAATAACCAAATAACGAATTATGAAAAATTTGGAATTTACTTAGAACTCTTTATTGATTTTAAATCGAAACATTTAGACACTTTAAATTGTGTAGAGAAAAAAGAGTTTCATGGCGACTTTAGAGATACGCCAACATTTCAGAAATTATCCAAGAAATTTTGGAACACTTTCGATAATGAAGAAAGTCCTGAATGGAAGACATTTAAAACTGATATGTTATTGAATGCTTTGTCCACTAAATCTTATCAATATCAAGTGGATAAGAGAGGATTAAACAATGAACAGTTAAAACAATTTTTACAGAACTTGTTTAATATGACTGAGGATTTTTAATAAAAGTGTTCGAAAACTGAAGCGATGCCTCAATAAAACTTAATATATTTATTTATATAATATTTAATTTTTATACAAAATTCTATTAATAAATCGGAGGTTTTATCATGAATAATATTAAAACAATTTTAGTAATCGGCGCATCAGGAAACCAAGGTAATGCAGTAGCTACAAATTTACTGTCTGATGGTTGGGCAGTACGTGCTATGACACGTAATCCGGAACAACCCTCTATACAAGCACTTAAAGAAAAAGGCGCTACTGTGGTTAAAGCGGATATGGATGATGAACAATCACTTTCAGATGTAATGAAAGGTGTTTACGGTGTGTATAGTGTACAATCATTCGATAATAATGATCCTGAAAAAGAAATACGACAAGGAAAAAGAGTTGCAGACTTAGCTAAAAAAGCTAGCGTTTCTCATTTTGTATATAGTTCAGCAGCAGGTGCAGAAAGATATGATGGAGCTCAAAACTTTGCAACAAAATGGCAAATAGAAGAGCACATCCGTTCTTTAGATTTACCTTCTACAATTTTAAGACCAACATTTTTCATGGATAATTTTGAAGGATTTGCAAAACGACAAGATGGAAAGATCGTCATCCAAGGGTTTATGGATCCTGAAATCAAATTACAAATGATAGCTGTACAAGATATCGGTGCTTTTGCTAATATCGCTTTTAAAAATCCAGAACAGCTTATAGGAGAATCTATCGAAATAGCTGGTGAAGAAAAAACATTAACTGAGATATCTGAAAAAATAAGTAAAACATTTGATGCTCCTTGCGAAATTGTAGATTCACGAGAAAAGTTCCAAAAAATGATGAAGATGTTTGAATGGTTTGAATTCGGAGGTTATGAAGCCAACATCTCTAAATTACGTGAGATAAACCCTCAGCTTCTTGATTTTGATGCTTGGGTTAAACACTCTGGATGGAATCCCCTAAAATAATTTAAATGATTAAATATAATTTTTTAAATTTTTAATTAATATTTTTACCATTGCTAATTTAACAATATAATCTAGAATTGGTTATGTACTTATTTTAATGGATTAAGGAGGAATGGCATTGGACGAATATATTAACGAGCGCCTAACTCAATTACTAGAGCGCAACGAAGTCAGTGATTTTAGAGAAGGATTTTTACACTTGCACGCCTATGAGCAAAGTGAGTACTTCGATTCGCTTTCTACAGAAGAACAGAAAAAGGTTTTCGAACTTCTATCTCCTGATGAAGTAGCAAACTTCTGGAGTTACTTAGAATTAAGTCAAAAAGAAGAAAAATCAATGTTCGATGAAATGAATGCAAACTATGCAAGTGAAGTTCTTCAAAACATGTCAGATGACGATGCTGTTGACGTACTTAATCTATTAAGTAAAACGCAGCGCGTTAGCTTGTTAACGATTATGGATAAACATAAATCTGAATCATTAAAATCATTACTTAATTACGAGGAAGATACTGCCGGCGGTATCATGACTACTGAATATGTTTCGTTAACGCCTGAAATGAGTGTAAGAGAAGCACTTATGCACGTTAAAGAGAAATCATCTTCAGCTCAAACAATTTATGCACTTTACGTTGTTAATGATCAAAAAAAATTAATAGCCGTTATGTCATTACGTGATTTAATTAACGCCGATATGGACGACCATGTTAAAAACGTAATGAACGAAAACTTTGTGAGCACAGACGTTGCAGAAGACCAAGAAATTGTTGCTCAAACAATTCAAGACTATGACATCATCGCCATTCCAGTTGTAGATTATCAACATCATTTACTAGGTATCATTACCGTTGATGATATCTTAGACGTAATGGAAGAAGAAGCTAGCGAAGACTACTCAAAATTAGCTGGTATTAATGATGTAAAAGAGACAAAAGAATCTGTTTTACAAACTGCAAAAAAACGTTTACCGTGGCTTATCTTACTTACATTCTTAGGTATGATAACTGCTACAATATTAGGTTCATTTGAAGACACACTTGAACAAGTCGCCCTACTTGCAGCATTTATCCCTATTATTAGTGGTATGTCAGGTAATACAGGAACACAATCATTAGCCGTTTCCGTACGAAGTATTTCTACTGGTGATATGGAAAAAGAAAATAAAGTCAGACACGCATTACACGAGTCCGCGAGTGGTTTTATTTCTGGTTTAGTATGTAGTCTTATACTGTTTTCTATCATTGTAATACTATATGGCCAACCATTATTAGCAACTATCGTTGGGATAAGCTTAACGACAGCTATGACAGTTGGTACAACAATCGGATCACTTATCCCATTGTTTATGAACAAAATAGGCATTGATCCAGCAGTAGCAAGCGGTCCATTTATTACTACAATAAACGATATTGTCAGCATGTTAATCTACTTTAGCCTAGCAACTTCATTTATGAGTTATTTAACATAAATATTGTGATGAGCAAGCATGCACTTTTAAAATCAATTATATAAATAAAACTCCCATTTCCGACATTCAAAGTCTAACGAATTGGGAGTTTTTTCAAAATGGAGATTGATACCTAGTACTATTTTTTATTTTGAGGTTTATCTTGTTGCTTCACTTTGGTATAGTCAGAGATTAACTATATTAAACTTTAAAATTAAAATTATAGTATTGAAGGAATGGTTTTATGAATTTATCGGAAATAAACATTGAACTATTTAGAATGTTTAATGATTTAGGAAAAGAAATAATATTTTTAAATCCAATAATGATATTTTTTGCTAAGTATATGAAATACTTTTTACTTTTCGGGATCATCATGTATTGGTTTACTAGAAAACGGGAAAATAGGATTATGATTATTAGCAGTATGTTTGCTTTTGTGATCGCGGAAGTATTTGGAGCTATAGCGGGAGCGATTCATTCCAACAATCAGCCATTTGTTGAGTTAAACAATGTTAATCAACTTATTGGTCATGCGATTGATAACTCATTTCCGAGTGACCATGCAATAGAATTTTTCTCGATATGTATTACCTTTTTACTTTTCAAAAAGAATTTAAGATGCGTATGGTTAGCAATAGCTATTCTAGTAAGTTTTTCACGCATCTGGGTAGGCGTTCATTATCCTGCAGATATATTAGTCGGAGCAATATTAGGTATAATAGGCGCTGCACTTTGTTATTGGATCATCCCTCAATTAAATGTCATTAAAAAGCTAATAGACATCTATGAACAAGGCGAAGATTACGTCCTCTCCAAAGTATCCAAGTAGTTAAATTCTATATGAGAGTTACCATTGTTTCATTTTTCTATAAAGTGGTATTGATATGTATAGATATTATGAAAGGATGAATTGTATATGCCTTGGACGATGGACGATTATCCGCAAAGTTGGAAAAACTTCGAAAAATTAAAACGAAAAAAAGCAATTGATATCGGTAACGCTATGCTTAAAGATGGTTATAAAGAAGAAGATACAATTCCTATCGCAACCGAACAAGCGGAATCATGGTATAAAGATGCATCTAAAAAAGAACTCGATGAACTCAAAAACAAAAAAATTACTAAGCACGAAGAAGACGAGTCATCAAACCCTGAATTAAATGATCGAGATGTCCACGTTTATTATGAAGATGATAAATGGAAGATTAAAACAGACGGCGCTAAGCAAGCCAGTGACTCCTTTGATAAAAAAGAAGATGCACTGAAAAGAGCAAGAAACATCACATCTAACCGTGGAACACAGATTATAGAACATAAAAAGAATGAAAATTAAACACAAAAACATACTAAGATTAGCTATGAAGAAATCTATGACGATAGATTTTTTCATAGCTATTTTTTATAGTTATAGAGAGGAGTAGACTGTGCGCTCTCTTGGGTTTGAAACCCGTAAAAAAAACTAGTCAGCTTTACTCTCGCCTTTTGAAATTCGATTGTAGTATGTTGGGTTCTCGAAACCGTGTATAGGAAAGTGAAATGAGAAAGGTTCAGTAAAGTTACAACTTCTCAAATTTATTAAGGAGGTTTTATTTATCGATTACTTAGGCATTGATATTAGTAAAAGAGATAGTGTGATTGCACACTATATTGATGAAAAATTCCAAAAGGAATTTACTATTCAAAATAACAAAAATGGTTATAATTATTTATTAAATTATTTGAATCGTGTAAATCAGCCAAAATTAATTTTTGAATCCACAGGTATATATTCAAGAGCTATGGTTCGGTTCTGTCGAGTTAACCAAATTAATTATATTGAGTTGAATCCTTTAGAAGCAAAGTTCAAAACAAGCTCTTTAAGGTCTTGGAAAACAGATCAATCAGACGCACATAAGTTAGCCCAAATAGCACCTTTTTTAAATGATTCCGATAGTTTAAATAATACAAATGATGATATTTACTTTGAATTACGTGAGCGTGCTCGATTTCATCTAGAATTCGAAAATGAACAAAATCGATTGAAAGTTGAAATTATTGAGATACTTCATCAAACATTTCCTGGCTTAGAAAAACTATTTAAAAATCGTTATTCAATGATTGCCTTAAATATCGCTGAAATATTTACTCATCCTGATTTTGTTCAACAAAATGATATGGAAAGTATCATTTCTACAATTTTAAAATCTACAGATAAAGGATTATCTCAACGAAAAGCAGAAAGTTATGGAGAAACACTTTTTAAATTAGCGAATGATAGTTACCCTAACGTCAATTCATCTTCGTTCCTAGTTAAAAAAGCTCAATTATTAATTCAAAAATTGAAAAAGTCCATTGGACAATTATCACAATTAGATAAAGAAATGATTCAATTAGCTCAAGAACTTGACTGCTTTGAAATTATTTATTCTATACCAGGAATTGGAGATCTAACTGCAGCCATGATAATCGGTGAGCTTGGAGATATATCTCGATTCAAATCAAATAAACAGTTAAATGCTTTTGTAGGAATTGATATCAAACGATATCAATCTGGTGGGACACATTATAGAGATACCATCAATAAACGCGGTAATAAAAAGGCGAGACGTTTATTATTTTTGGTAATAATGAATATTATTCGTGGACAACATCGTTATAATAATCATATTGTAGATTATTACTATAAATTAAGAAAGCAGCCTAATGAGAAATCTCATAAGACTGCTGTTGTCGCATGTATTAATCGACTATTAAAAACATTTCATTATTTAATAATGAAACATAAACTATACGATTACGAAATGTCCCCACATTAAATCGTATAATCACATATAGTCTAACACCTTATTCAAAAAAATAAAATTGGACGGTCTTATTAAGTGATGACTATTTTAAACTTAAGCACTTGACTAATCGTAGGAAAGAGGCTGGGACATAAATACATGTCTCAGCCTCTTTTATTATAATGGCAGTAGCTGACTGGTATGAATATGCCCTTATAATAAGCTTTTTTCATACCTAGTCATCTACTGCCATGAATTACTCATATAGTTTTAAATCATCCCAAATTGCAAAATAATTAGAATTAGGATTATTTAATACTGAACATTTTGTGTTAATAATATACGTCAATTGAGTATCATTTGTATATTTCGGCCATTTTAAAGGTAATCCTCCATTAGGGTTACCACTAATTGCAAAGTTTACAAATGAACCATGTAATACATTTCTAACTTTTTTTAAACCTCTGTTCTTAACAGTATTAAGAATACGATTTTTATTACTAATTTGTGTATTTAAAGCTGGACTTACATCTGCGCCGTGATGTGCACCTAGACCAATCATTTCTTTTAGAGGATTTGAATAATCAAAACGATACATATAAACATCATTGTAATTGCTTTGAGCTATAGCACATTTAATTGTGTTCGCCCAAAACAAACGGTCTCTCCCTATTTCAAACATTGCTTTTTTCTCAGATTGATTCCCATACAATTCTTTAAAATATGGATATTTATCTAATCGATTATTCCTAGATAACATCGTACTTACTTCGCTCCAACTTTTAGGGATTGCGTGCATAGAATAAAAAAGTGTCCCCTCATCACGACATGTACCAAACATACATTTAACATCTTTATTTATACCTTCATTCAAAGCATCCCATGGTTTTTTAGGTATTAAATCATCTATGACTGGACCTGTCACAAAAATACCTGGATTTACAGAGCAACTTTCTTCAAACACAGCTTTGGATGGATTAATCATATTTTCAACTGGCATTTCCTTTAATTTATAAATATCTTGCGAATCTAATCCTAATTTATCAAAGAATATTTCATTATTTAAATCATGCGTTTTTTGAGTTGTAATATTACCAGATAGTCCGCTCATTGCTATAGCTTTCTGAAAAGTTCCTTTAGCTTTAGGTGCTGCTAGTAATGAATAAACAGCTGTACCTCCGGCAGACTCACCTGCAATAGTTATATTATTAGAATCTCCACCAAAGTTTTCAATGTTATTTTTAATCCACTGCATCGCCAATATCATATCCGACACCGCACAGTTTGAATCAAAACTACTATCTAATTTCGAAAAATTGTAAAATCCTAGAGGACCAAGACGATAGTTAAATGAAACACCAATAACACCTTGTTCAGCAAAACTTTCTAATGAATAAGCTGGTGAAGATGCTTCTCCAATATGATTACCTCCACCATAAATCCATACAAAAACTGGCGCTTTTTTAGTACTTTTAGGCGCCCATATATTTAAATTTAAACAATCTTCACTTGAACGAATATTTTCATTGGCTAGACCCATCTTTTTCAAAATTTTTTCATCAGTAAATTGATATGGACGATTACCCATCTTTGTACACTCTTTAGTTCCTTGCCAAGGTTCAGGGGATTGAGCTCTTTTAAATCTCAATTCGTGAATCGGTGGTTTAGCGAAAGGAATACCATACCATTTATTTATATTATTTTCTTGAAATCCTTGTACCTTGCCATATTTAGTATTAATTAAAAGATTATTATTCAAACATATCACTTCCGAATCATATAATAACATTCCTAATCTACCTATTATTATAGGATTACCCACTTTTTAATAGTTACCATTAAGTCGCTCTTTTTTTATATTCATTCAATTTTTGGAACCTTTAAAACAATCATCACTCAATTATTTAAGTGAAAAAATAAAAGAAATATAACAAGCATCCAAATAACAATGCGACACTAACAAAATAAATAATCATCTTCTTTTTTTCAGAAAGATTTTTCTCTTCTTTAGATAACATCGAGTACACATCGCTATCTTTTCCCATAAGAATCGCTAAGGAATATAGAAGCATCAAGAAGGTCAAAATAATTAATATTATAAATGCTATAAACATATTTGATCTCCTTTCTTCATATATGAGACCTGTTATAGTTTCAATATAGCCAATATAAAGGTGCCAATTTATGATATATTTTAAACTTTATCAACGATCACTTTTCTGTTTTCATCTAACAATGGTGTAATTGAGTTTCCTGCGTTAGCAAACTGTAAATAATTCACGCCTGTTTCACTGTCAACTAACACAATTACTTTACCTAACGTACCTAAATTTTCATTAGATTTTATGTAAAATCTTTTATCCTTTTTGGGATTATTTGTTTTACCAAACATATTTTCCACTCCTTATCATATATCATGTTACAATACTTGTTATTATAATCAAATCAGAAGGTGATAATATGGAAATCATTCATAATTTCGATGAATTCAACACTATCATTCATTCGAATGATTTTGTATTAATTTATGTATCAAGTGAAAACTGCTCTGTATGTAAAGCAGACCACCCTATCGTTCAAGATATAGTAAATGAATATAATATACCCGCTTATGAAATTGTGGCAAATGACGTACCAGAAGCAGTAGGACAATTGAATTTGTTCACGTCTCCTGTTGTTATGCTTTTTTATAACGAAAAAGAAGTTCATAGACAAGCACGTATTTTAGACTTTAATGAACTACGTTATCGCATAGAACAAGTAGTAGGATAAAACATAAGTTTTTAGTGTTCTAAACTGCACCATCATATCTTTTTAAATATTGGTATGAAAAAGCTATTGCTATGCTTAATAACGTCGTAAGCAAGAATGATATTAAATAAAAATAATTATGAATATCAAATAATATACCCGATATTAAAATTCCTGCAGGCATCATAATTTGAGACATTGTTTGATGCAAAGCAAGATATTTTCCTTTAATATTTTCGGGTACATTTTTTTGAACATAAATATTGATTGGGATATTACTCAATATGATTCCTATACCCATAATAAACATGCTTACAAAATAAATAATGACTACAAACTGGCTAGTTAAACCTATTGTTAAAGGCGTACATAATATAAGAAGACCTAAAGCTAGTATTATCATTGCGCATTGCATATTAAATATTAATGATCCTTTATTTTTAATTCGAGGATACACAACTCCAAATATAATTCCTGCTATTGGCATAGCAGTCTCAATTAACCCTAGTTGTTTAGAATTCATATTAAATAATGTAACAAAACTCCCGGGTATGCCAACTGTTATAAACCCAAACATAAAATTAATAATAGCCCCTGATAAAATAATTATAAATAAATCTTTTTTCATCTTTAAAAAATTAAAAACTGTCTTATAACTATTAAAAAATGTATCTTTCATTTCTTCTATTTCATTTTCAACATTTAGTTTATTAAAGCTAATAAATAATACGAACAATAAAGAAATTAATTCAGTTATCAGCATAATAATCGTAAAAGTTTTTATATCAAAATATGCATAAATAATACCGCCTAATACTGGTGCGCCAATTTGTATAATATTTTGTATGACATTTCTATACGAAACGGTCTTATCCAAATATTCTTCACTTACTAAAGTTAGAAGTCCACTATTAAAAGCCAAAGTTACCGCTATATCTGTGATTGTAAGTATGGTAACAATGATATATATGTATATAAGTTGATTAAGACTATTAGGAATTATATATATTCCAATAATTGAGATTACTGAAATACACTGCATTGATATAATAAAAAGTTTTTTATTAATTTTATCTATGTAATAACCCATAAGTGTACTACCCAATATAAAAACAACAGAATAAATAATGATGATATTCGAGAAACTTTGAACACTTCCAGTAATATTTAAGACGTGAAAAGATAAAGCGAAAGTAAATAATTTACTTCCTATAATACTGAAAAAAGTAAATAAAATTATGAATAAGAAGTTTTTCTTCAAGAAAAATCACCACTTTAAGTTTTTATACATTATACACATAATACACTAAAGGTGCTATATTATATCTTCGTTTTATATTTATAAAAAGTTAGAATACTTGTGAATAAAATAAGCCCTATTAATAGAATTAGCCACACGACATCAAATTCCCCTGTTGTGAATTTTGTATATAAATTGTATATCACTAGCACAATTAAAAAATATGCTGTTGTCCATTTTGAAGCGATATAAAAATGCTGTTTCTCCATTTCGTCTTGCTTTTTCAATTTGATTCCTCCTAAAGCTATTTATGAAAACAATTCATCTACTGTTACATTAAATTCTTTAGCCAATTTGAATGCCAAAGCTAATGTAGGATCGTATTTATCGTTTTCTATCGCATTTATTGTTTGTCTTGTTACTTTTACATTTTTACTTAATGTATCCTGTGAAATCCCTAATTTTTTACGATATTCCCTAATTCTATTTTTCATTATTTTCCCGCTTTCAATTGTACTTTTTATTTACCATTATTACATTTATACAATAGTTAACAAGTAATACAACTAAAAATACTATTTCAAGATTTTCCGTAAATACATTATTACCATCACCTTTAAGCCCTGATATTTTTAAGGCAATGTAGGACATAATGATAAGAAACATGAATCCAAATGTTCTTGATAATACTTCTAATCTCATTCTTAGTGCTCGTTCGTCTAATCTTTTTTCTCTACTAAATTCTTTAGTATCAATCGTAATAAATTTAAAATAAAATTGCCACATCACAAATGTGATAATAATAAAAGCTATCCACTTCAGTACATTCATAAATTACTACTCCTTAATGTCAAAAGTATTTTACATTTTTATGATAACATTTCAGAGATAAATGTCAAATACTTTTGACATTTATAATTTAAAAAAGCCTATCTCAAATTGAGATAGGCTTTTGCTATATGAGAGGTTTTGCTAATTATCCTAATACTTCTTTTGCTTTGTCATCTTTGACAATTAGAAATACTTTACCTTCGTCCATTTTTTCTTCGTTTTCTTCCGCTTGTTCTTTTGATAATCCAAGCTCTTGTAATTTAGCTCTTAATTCGTCACCTTGCTTGTCGAATTTTTGACCTAAGTCTTTGTTATTGTAGTCAATACCAGAATAATCTGTGTGTTCTACAATACGTGCCGTACGATCATCATCGTGTGATAATACAAAAACATTTGACGGATCAATATTCACATCTTTTAGTTTGTTAATGTCGTTCTGTAACGCTTCGTCATTATTATAAGTTTTTACTACTGTCATGAATAAAGCATCCATTTCTATATTATATTATTAGTATTCCCACTGAAGAATTGTTCAAACATCATTTTGGCATATATTTCCTATTCAACGATTTTTTGTTGTTAAAATTCAAAAGTAAATAAAACTTCTTGTATATATTTTATAACTTTATTTATTCTTATTAAATTTCGACATTGTATCTATTCATCTTTTTACTAAAAAAATCTTTATTTGATAAGGTTAATTTAATATTTTAATTATTCTTATAATACTACTCTATTTTTCCACCTTTTAATCCCGAATATACTTATCAGAATTGCGTTGACACTAGCTTATTTAAAGTGGTAATCTTTAATGCATATTAAAACTATCGGATTAGAATGTTTAGGAGGATATTATGACTAAGAATACACACATCAAACTTGGACTTTTTTTAGCGGGGTATGGTCATCATGTGGCAAGTTGGCGCCACGAAAATGTTAATGAACAAGGACCTATGGATTTAAATCATTTAATTCGTACGACTCAACTAGCAGAGAAAGGCTTATTTGATTTAGTTTTTCTTGCTGATAGCTTATTTGTCTCTGAGAGTTCACATCCAAATATCTTGAGTCGCTTTGAACCTCTAACTTTATTATCAGTATTATCAACACATACCACTAATATAGGATTAGCTGCTACAGCTTCTACTACATATAGCGAACCTTTTCATATCGCACGTCAATTTAGTTCTTTAGATCACATAAGTAATGGGAGAGCAGCATGGAATATCGTCACTTCTTCCATTCCATCTACCGCAGAAAATTTCAATGGAACTAAGTTAATGGAGCATGAATTACGATATGAACGTGCCAACGAATTTGTTGATGTAACAAATAAACTTTGGAATTCATGGGAAAAAGATACACTTATTAGAAATAAAGAAACAGGAGAATTTATTGATGGTAAAAAACTGCACACTATTAACTATGTAGGTAAACATTTTAAAGTAAGAGGACCATTAAATATTGAACGTTCACCTCAAGGAAGACCATTATTAATTCAGGCAGGATCATCACCTACTGGAACTGATTTAGCAGCAAAAGTAGCTGATGTTATATTCACTGCACAAAGCCAATTAACCGATGCAAAAGACTTTTACCAAAAGTTGAAAAATAAAGCGATTAATGAAAACAGAAATCCAAATGACATTTTTATCATGCCTGGTTTGTTCCCGATTTTAGGTGAAACAGTCGAAGAAGCTGAACAAAATTATCAAGAAATTCAAGACTTAATTTTGCCTCACGTAGGATTAAATATATTATCACCTTATGTAGGGAATATTGATTTATCTCAATACCCGTTAGACAAAAAATTTAGTGAATTAGATTTAACAGTTGGTGATGGTGTACAAAGTCGTTTTGAAGTCATTCATAAAGAAGCAATTGCTAAAGACTTAACGCTAGAAGAAGTTTATAAAAAAGTTGCTGGTTCTAGAGGTCACCATATATTTGTGGGAACACCTAATCAACTAGCCGATAAGATGGAGAAATGGTTTAACTCATCTGGAGCAGATGGTTTCAATATTATGCCTCCTATATTACCCTCTCAATTTGAGTTATTTATTGAAAAAGTTATACCAATTTTGCAAAAAAGAGGATTATACAAAACATCTTATAACAAGGGAACTTTAAGAGAAAAACTGGGATTGAATAATGAATAGAGGTGCAATATGGAACAAACTATTAGAAGAGCAAACAAAAAAGATACTAAGGCATTAAAAGAACTTATGTTTCTTGCATATGAACCTATACGCACTTTAGGTATTAATTTTCAATCTGCAAATCCGACAATAGAATTTATAACTAAAAATTTAGAAGAAAACTTATGTTATGTATTAGAAATAAACAATGAAATAGTGAGTACGATTTCATTACGCATGCCATGGAGTAATAATCCTGGACCTTATTACTTTCCACACATTTGGTGGTTTGCTACTTCACCTAAATATAAAAACAAACATTTTGGCTCAAAATTATTAACATATGTAGAACAAAACATTTTACTCAACGAATTAAACTCACCTGCTGTAACTTTAGGTACAGCTTCTAACCATCCTTGGCTAAGTAATATGTATTTAAATAAAGGTTATCAAAAATTCGGGAAACAGGATTTAAAAAAAGGGCACATTACACAATATTTTATAAAAATATTAAATAAACAGAAATTCAAAGGTGAACAAGAATTAAAGAAAAAGTTTACTCAAGTCAAATTTGAAGAAGGTGAAACAATTGAACTTTGACCCAATATATTTTTTTGAAACATTTCCAAAGCTTATGCCTTACTTACCTATAACTTTAATGTTAGCTATTGTTTCATTAATTCTATCTATAATTGGCGGTTTAATCATTGCGCTAATATTACGCGCAAAAATTCCTGTATTGAAAGAAATAGCCATTGTGTATATATCATTCTTTAGATCTATACCAAGTTTAGTACAACTATTTTTAATTTATTATGGATTACCACAACTTATACCCGGGATGCGTGTAATTGATGCTTTAACTGCCGCAATAATTGGCCTTAGTATTAAAAATGCTGCTTATTTAGCTGAAATCTTTAGAGCTGCAATTACTTCAGTTGATAAAGGACAATTCGAAGCCGCTCATTCAATTGGCCTTAGTAAAACACAAACTTATATAAAAATTGTATTACCTCAAGCTACACGAAACGCTATACCAGCATCAGGTAACATTTTTATTGGCTTAATTAAAGAAACATCACTCGTATTTACACTAGGAGTAACTGAAATTTTTGCGAAAAGTAAATTATTATCGTCCGCTTCGTATAAATATTTAGAAACATTCTTAGCGGTTGCTATTGTTTATTGGTTGATTACTATTATATATACGTATCTACAAAGTCTATTAGAGAAAAAATTAAACAAACCATATGAAAGTTAGGTGAAGGTTCTATGATTAAAATCGAAGGAATCAAGAAATCTTTCAACAAAACAACTGTTTTAAAAGGTATAGATATTGAGTTAAACAAAGGGGAAGTTTTGGCAATTATCGGACCTTCTGGATCAGGAAAGTCAACTTTATTACGATGTCTTAATTGGTTAGAAACACCAGATGCAGGTACTATATCAATTGACGATGTTTCAATAAATGCTGAAAGTTATAAGAAAAAACAAATACAACAACTCATTCAAAAATCAACAATGGTGTTTCAGCATTATAACCTATTCAAAAATAAATCAGTATTAGAAAATGTTACACAAGGATTGGTTACCACTCAAAAAATATCTAAACCAGAAGCAATTCAAATTGGAGAAAAATACTTAGAACAAGTTGGTTTATTAAAATTCAAAGATAAATATCCTGCCACATTATCAGGGGGCCAACAACAACGTGTAGGTATTGCTCGTGCACTGGCTATGAATCCACAATTATTATTATTCGATGAACCCACTTCAGCGTTAGATCCAGAGCTAGTATCAGGCGTATTAAAAATTATAAAAGACGTTGCATCTATGAAGAAAACAATGATACTCGTCACTCATGAAATGTCATTTGCTAAAGATGTTGCCGATAAAATAGTGTTTATGGAAGATGGCGAAATAGTTGAAAGTGGTACGACAGAAGAAATTTTCGACCCATCTTCTCACAATCGTACCCAGTCTTTCATTAAAAAAGTAGATACTCTTAATGATGAAGAGGTTATTCAATGACAAAGACTAAACAACTCATCAATACGATATACAATCGTTCTCAATATATTACGCCCAAAGATCGCGATAATGGATTAACAGGCATTCTAGATTTTATTTCGACTTGTTTTGCTGCACAAAATAAAGAAGCAGTTCACTCACTTATACAATTTGCTATTAATGAAGATGGTAAAGGGAAATCCTCAATCATAGGCTACGAAGGTGAAGTAACCTCTTCTAATGCAGCGCTAATAAATGGATTTATTGCACATATTCTAGATTTTGATGATGTACATTCAAGTATGAGGGGGCACCCTAGCGCAATTATTTTACCTAGCTTACTATCAATATCAGAACACAATAACCAAACTTTTAATCATTTTATCGATAGTTATATTATAGGTGTTGAAATGGCGACACAAATAGGAGAAACAATAGGTTCTGAGCATTATGAAAATGGTTGGCATGCTAGTTCTACAATTGGTTTAATAAGTGCTACTGTAGCTTGTAGTTATTATCTAAACTTGGATACTAATGATTTTGCAAATGCAATCGGTATAGCTGTTACTCAAGCTAGTGGGTTACGTGGGCAATTCGGTTCAGATATTAAAGCATTACATATTGGACTAGCTGCACAAAAAGCCTACTGGTCAACAAGAGTGGCACAGAAACAAATTTTAAAAGGTAACCAAAATATGCTAGATGATTTTTACGATACTTTTGGAAATTCACAACACATGCCTGAAACACTAATAGAAAAATTCGGAAAAAAATGGTCAATAACAAATCCTGGTTTATGGTTTAAACTCTATCCATGTTGCTCTGCTAATTATCATTTGATCGATGCTATTAATAGTATTAAAGCAACTAATGTCATTCCTATAGATAAAATTGAAACAATTGATATTATTTTCCCTTCAAATGGAGATGCAGCACTTAAATACACTCATCCAACAACTGGTCAAGAAGGAGCTTTTAGTGCAGAATATGTGTCCTCCTTATTACTATTAGGCAAGCATTTAAACCCTGAACAATTCTTAAACAATCCTATTCAGTCAGAAATACATGAATTAATGGCTAAGGTACATAGACTGTATGATGACACAATTGTTCCCAATAAATTTGCATTACCCAAAAATCGATTTACAATTGTAAAAATCAAAATGAATGATGGGACTATTTATAAGAAAAGAATAGATACACCTAAGGGCAGTCCATATAACCCATTAGCTCCAGAAGAACATTTAAATAAGTTAAAACATTCTTCTCCCATACATTGGGAGAATATCAAACAGTTTTACCAAATTATAAACACTGACGCTTTACACCAATTTATACACAAAGGAGTTTGCTGAATGAAAAAAATATTCACTTTATTAATCATTGGTTTAATTATACTAGCCGGTTGTTCAAATGATTCAAGTAAATCCGGTAAAGATAAAGGTACCATTGTTGCAGGTACAACAGGACAAAGTTACCCAAATTCTTATGAAAAAGACGGTAAATTAGTAGGTTATGATATAGAAGCTTTCGAAAAAGTTGCACATGAAGCAGGATATAAAGTTAAATGGGTAAAAGCTGATTTTTCAGGCATTATGGGTCAATTGGAATCAGGAAGAGTAGATACAGTTGCTAATGCTGTTGCAACTACTGATGAGCGCAAAGAAAAATATTTATTCTCTGATCCGTATTCATATATCGGCAGTCAAATTGTGACTTCATCTAAAAATAAAGATATTAATAACTATGAAGACTTAAAAGGAAAAACAGTATCAGGTATATTAGGATCAAATCACACAGAAGCACTTGAAAACTTTAATAAAGAAAATAAATATGGCATCAAAACAAAAACATATGAAAATCGTGAAGGCGCCCTACTCGACTTAGAGAATAGAAGAATAGACGGTTACGTAAACTCAGACTCAGTATTGTCTGCAGACAAAAACAAACGTGGAAAAGATATTAAGTTCGTAGGTAAACCATTTAATGTTGTTGGCACAAGTTTCCCATTCACAAAAGAAAATAAAGACTTGCGCGATGAACTAAATAAAGAACTTAAAAAGCTCAAAGAAGACGGTACACTAGCCGATTTATCTGATAAATATTTTGGCACAGATACAACAACTAAAAAATAATAATTAAATACAGGCCGATAAAATTATCGGCCTGTATTTTGTATTTGCGGTTCGATAATTTATTTTTATCGACCTGTATTTCGCATTTGCGGTTCGATAATTCCTTTTTATCGAACCGTAAATTCATCTCCAAGGCTTTTATTAGTAATCACACCTATATAAGGGTATAATTATACAAAAGTTTTATTTTCACATCTGTACTTTTATTTTGCTCTGCTTTGTCATACATGGCAGAGTTGATGTGACAAAGTTACATTTAGTATTCATTGTATATAGACTCGCTTCTCCGTAAGATAAAGGTACAAATACTTTTACGTAAAGGAAGGTGTGTTTTACATGGCAGAACAAACTGAAAAGAAAAAGGGTATAGGTCCGAAAGTCCAAGCCTTTGGTTCATTTTTAAGTAGTATGATTATGCCTAATATTGGTGCTTTTATTGCTTGGGGGCTTATAACTGCACTATTTATTGAAGATGGTTGGTTACCTAACGAAGAACTTGCAACTATGGTAGATCCAATGATCAAATATTTAATACCATTACTTATAGCATTTAGTGGTGGTCGTTTAGTACACGGTTTACGTGGTGGTGTCGTTGGTGCCACTGCTACAATGGGTGTTATTGCTGCATTCCCAGACACACCAATGTTAATTGGCGCAATGATTATGGGACCGCTTCTTGGTTGGTTAATGAAGAAAGTTGATGATTTCTTAGTACCAAGAACACCTCAAGGCTTTGAAATGTTATTTAACAACTTCTCAGCTGGTATTCTAGCATTCTTAATGGCAATTGTCGGTTTCAAAGGATTAGCGCCATTAGTTGAAGGTTTAATGAAATTACTTGGTATGGGCGTTGATTTCTTAGTATCTCATCACTTACTACCTTTAGTAAGTATCATCATCGAACCTGCCAAGACAGTATTCTTAAATAATGCGATTAACCATGGTGTGTTAACACCGTTAGCTTCTGAACAAGTTTCAGCAGCTGGTAAATCTATTTTGTATACTTTAGAATCTAACCCTGGTCCAGGTTTTGGTATATTACTTGCTTACATGGTATTCGGTAAAGGAACAGCTAAAGCAACTTCATATGGTGCTGGTATTATCCACTTCTTAGGTGGTATTCACGAAATTTACTTCCCATACGTATTAATGCGTCCTTTATTATTAGTAGCTGCTGTACTTGGTGGTATGACAGGTGTTGCAACATTTAGTATGTTCGGCTTTGGTACGACAGGACCTGCCTCTCCAGGTTCTATAATTGCATACTTCGCAATCACACCTAAAGGAAGTTATTTAGTCATGTTACTAGGCATATTTCTTGCTACACTCGTTTCATTTATCGTCGCATCGATTATCTTGAAATTCACTAAAGACCCTGAAGGCGACTTAGAATCTGCAACTGCAGATATGGAAGCTCGCAAAGGGAAAAAATCTTCAGTAAGCAGTGCTTTAACAGCTGATAACACAGGAACAGAAGCTGAAGCAACTTCTGAAAATGAAGAAGAAAAAGATGAATCTGAAGAATTATTAGATAAATACGATACTGAAAACATAGATGCTCACGATTTCTCTAACGTTCAAAAAGTGATATTCGCTTGTGATGCTGGTATGGGCTCAAGTGCAATGGGTGCAGGTATGTTAAGAAATAAATTCAAAAAAGCTGACCTATCAGATATTGAAGTTACAAATACTGCAATCAACCAATTACCTGACGACGCAGATGTTGTTATTACTCAAAAAACGCTAACAGATAGAGCGATTAAGAAAAATCCTAAAGCAATTCATATTTCAGTAGATAATTTCTTGAATTCTCCAAGATATGAAGAACTTATCAATGAATTAAAAAAATAATTTTAAACAAAGGAGTGAAGGTTAATGATGATAAGTAATCGGGAAAAAAGTGTTCTCAAGTTACTATCTGAACGCCTTCACTCTTTTTTAACGATTCATGACATTGCCCAAACTCTAGGTATTTCTTCAAGAACTGTTCATAGAGAAATGAAAAGAGTAGAAAAGACTTTAGAAAATTATCATTTATCTTTATCTAGAGTGCCTAAATTAGGTTTACGCATTGAGGGCGACCCCGATGATATAGATCAATTTATGCAAGCACTAAATGAGCAAGATACAATCGATTTGTCAGATGAAGAAAGAAAAGTAATTATTCTATACAATTTAATACAGTCTAAAGATCCAGTTAAACTTTATAGTTTGGCTAATGAAATTGGTGCATCCACACGAACTTTAAATAAAATTTTAGAACAGTTAGAACCTGAATTAACACTTTTTGATTTATCTATAGAAAGAAAACGTGGCGAAGGTTTATTGTTAATTGGTGAAGAAGTTAACAAGCGACAACTCTTAGCTCGTATCATGTTAGAAAAATTAGATAGTGATAGTGTATATTCTGTTGTTGAAGACCACTTCGTCTATCACTCTTTAAACGAAACGCATTTACAAGGCATCGTAGATATAGATAGATTGTTTAACGTTGAGAGACTCCTAATGGACGAACTCGGTGTTCTACCCTATACGTTAACGGAAGCTAGTTATTTAACATTAACTATCCATATCGTTTTATCTATAGAACGCATTAAACAAGATGGTCATGTTGAAATTGAAAACGATATTTTAAACGAATTGATTTCAACTGAAGAGTTCAAAGTTTCAACTCGCTTAACTAATGTATTAAGTGACATTTACGATGTGACTTTTAACAGTTCAGAAATTGCTTTTATTACGATGCATTTAAGAGGCGCAAGAAGACGTCATGAAACAACTTATGAAAATAGCGAGATTCACGAACAACATGTAACTAGATTAATTGATTTTGTAAAATCACGCGGTTTCTCTTTTAAAGATGAAACGTCTTTATTCAATGGTTTAAATTTACATTTAGAACCAGCTATTAATAGACTTGAAGCAAACATTGAAACCTACAATCCGCTTACCGAAATGATTGAAACTTATGATAAAGAACTTTTTGAAGCTGTTTCGTCAGGTTTAAAGATTGTACTCAGTGATTATCATTTTCCTAAAAGTGAAATTGCTTATATTGCATTACACTTTGGTGGCATGCTCAATGAAAAACAAAGTCCTTCACTTCATGTGTTAGTCGTCTGTAGTAGTGGTATAGGTACAAGTAGAATCTTATCTAATCGATTGAAACAACATTTTTCTGAAATAGCAGAGACAACAGAAGTTTCAGTAAGTGATTTAAAATCTATTGATTACTCTAAATATGACGGTATGATTTCAACAGTTTCTTTAGATACGAAATATCCACATATTACAGTTAATCCATTATTACCTGAACAAGATGCCGAAAGTGTTAAATACTTCCTAGATTTACAACAAAATATACATTACGCATTAAAAGATGATGTAGGTGAAAAGTCTCAGCTATCACATAAAGATTATGATCAAACAGTCAACTTTATAGAAGATAGTTTAACTTTGATTCAAAACATGATTTTCGAACAAAGAAAAGTAACCAATCTTACTCGATATCTAGTACAAACACTGACAAAACACCACGTCCTTGAAAATAGTAATGATTTTATTGAAAAGTTTGAACAAAGAGCAGCGTTACAAGGATTTGCACTTACAGGGTATCCAGTAGCAATACCTCACCTATCAGACGAATCAATAAAGAAACCTCAGCTCATTATTACAGAATTAATAAAACCATTAAGCTTAAAGACGATAGAAAATAAAGAGCAAGAGGTTAATTGGTTAGTTTCAATGTTTATACCGGCTAATTCAGAACAAGGACAACTAATGAGCGAAGTATCATCTTTAATTACAGAACATTTAGATGACATTAATCATCTATTAAACGATCGTGTATTAATAGAAAATACACTTAAATCATTTTTCTTAAATAAACTAAAACAAAAATTAACGAAAACGGAGTGACTTATCATGACACAATTATTTAATCCAGAAAACATTATTATGAACTTATCAGTAAATTCACAAGAAGAAGCAATCGAAAAAGCAGGACAAGTATTAGTAGAAGATGGAGCAGTAACAGAGAAATACATCACTGCTATGAAAGAACGTGAACAAATTGTAACAACTTATATGGGTAATTTCTTAGCTATTCCACATGGCACAGACGAAGCTAAAAACGAAGTATTAAAATCAGGGTTAGTTTTACTACACATCCCAGAAGGCGTTGATTGGGACGGTAACGAAGCTAAAGTTATTGTAGGCATTGCTGGTAAAGATGGCGAACATTTAGACATCCTTTCACAAATCGCAATTACATTTAGTGAAGAAGAAAACGTTGAAAAAGTTATAAATGCTCAAACAAAAGAAGAAATTCTTGCAGTCTTTGAGGAGGTTGAGCTTTAATGAAAGCCATTCATTTTGGAGCCGGTAATATCGGCCGTGGTTTCATTGGCAAAGTTTTAAGTGATAATGGTTACGAAGTTACTTTCGTAGACGTAAACGCGGATGTTATCAATCAAATTAACGAAGAACAAGCTTATAACGTCATTATAGCTAATGAAGAAAATACTAAAGAACCTGTTTCAGGCGTCAAAGGTATTAATAGCATTTCAAATACAGAAGATTTAAAAGCAGCAATCCTTGAAGCAGATGTTATTACAACAGCTGTAGGTGTAAATATTTTACCTATCATTGCTAAATCTTTTGCAAACTTTTTAACAGAACGCGAACCTGGTAAAAAACTTAATATCGTTGCTTGTGAGAATGCAATCATGGCTACAGATCAGTTGAAAGAAGCAATATTAAATATAACTGGTCCACTATCAGAAGATATTTCATTCCCAAATTCAGCAGTCGACCGTATTGTTCCTCAAGGTCAAAAAGAAGGTTCATTAGACGTATTAGTGGAACCATTCTTTGAATGGGTTGTCGAAGCGTCAAAATGGCAAGGAACACAATTAGAAGATGTACATTACGTTGATGATTTAACGCCATATATCGAAAGAAAATTAATGACAGTAAACACTGGTCATGCTTACTTAGCGTATTATGGACAATACAAAGGTTACAATACAATTCTTGAAGCCATTCAAGATAAAGAAATTAAAGCCGGTTTACATGAAGTACTTAACGAAACAAGTGAGTACCTCATATCAACATTTGATGAATTCACTAAAGAAGATCAAGCTTATTATGTTGAAAAAATAATTGGTCGCTTTAATAATCCTTACCTATCAGATGATGTTACAAGAGTTGGTAGAGGTGTACTACGTAAAGTTGGACCAAATGATCGAATCGTTAAACCTTTAATCGAATTAGCAAAAAGAAATAAAAAGCATTCTGAACTTGTTAAAGCTGTTTGTTATTTACTAGAATACAAAGATGTAAATGACAAAGAAACTGTCGAAAAAGACACTTATATCAAAGAACATAGTGTGGCAGAATTCTTACAAAAATATGCAGAGTTAGATGCTGAAACAATTGAAGAAGTCATCATACAATACACAGAAATTGAAAAGTAGTTTTTGAAAAGCCGTATAAATATACGGCTTTTTCTTTTCATTCTATAAATAATACAATTAATATCTCATCATTTCGTTATGTTTTATTTATTTTATTAGAAGAATTAATATTTTTTGCACACTTAAATTTCTTAACATTATATTATGTGTGACTTTCGTTTGTGACATTTATATTATTTGTATTAATATTTAATTAAATCCTACTCTTATTAGTTTACATATAGCTATATTTGAGCTAAAATAAGAAAATAATTGATTAACTAAAATCATAGTTTTGAAATACAAAAAGCTTTTTATTGAATGATACAAGGGGTTGTATTACTTTGTGTTTCTTCAAAATTTAAAAAACCATTATCTAGGGGGATTCAAAATGGCAATTTCTAAAATAGAAAATTGTTCGGATTTATTATCGCTTGTAACGTATGTGGACAAATTAAAGTCAATCATTAAAAAAGATTTTTCACTAAGCTTCGAAGAGTTTGCTGTACTTACTTACATTAATGACACGGATGAAGAAGAATATCATTTAAAGAAAATCATTAATAAACTCAACTATAAACAACCGCAAATTGTTAAAGCTGTAAAAAACTTATCACAACAAGACTATTTCACTAAGAGAAGAAATGAATATGACGAACGTACTGTATTAATTTTAGTTAATAAAAAACAACGCAAATCTATAGCTGACGTCATCGCAAAAATCGATAAAGAAATAGCTAATACTGATATAAATGATTAATTTTGCATCAAGCATTAAATATTCTTGATACAAATAAAAAGGTACACCAAAATTATTTGGTGTACCTTTTTATTGTATAAATTTATTAAGACATAATACTTATGATATTGATTGTTTCATAGAAGTGCATTGTTTTAAAAATTTAGTAACTACTTTTTTAAATTTTTCACTTTCTTCGATAAAAGGTGCATGTCCTGAATTTTCAAAGAGTTCTGTATGTGCATTTTTAATATGATTTGTTTCATCTTCATCTAAGAATGGATCATGTTTCCCTTTTATTATAAGTGTTGGGACTTTAATATCATCTGACTCAATATTAATACCATTAATTGTTCGCACTGATATAGCATCTTGTTCTTCTGTCATTCGATAATATTTTCTCACTTCTTGGTACCATTTGAACGTTGTATCAGTGTTATAAAAAATTTCATTAAACAAAATTAACATTGCTTCTTCTTTACTAAAGCCGGCAACTTTATCTCTATGTTTTGCAATTAATTTAATGAGAGGCTGTTTTCCTTTATTAGAAATAGATGATATTAAGATAAGTTTCTTAACACGTTTGGGTTGTTGTATCGTCAATTCTTGAGCGATTACACCACCCATATCGTGACCTACAATATATGCTGATTCAATGCCTTCAGCATCCATTAAATCAATGATGTCATTGATATGTTCTTGTATTGAAATTTCTGTTGGTTTATCTGATTTTCCATGTCCTCTGGAATCAATTGAATATATTTTAAAATCGTTTTTTAACTGTTCGACTGTAGAATGAAATGCTGCTAAATTCATACTCAATGCATGCAACATAATTAATGGAGTCCCGTTTCCATTTTTCTCAAAAGCGATTTGAGTACCATCCCTTGTTATTAGTTTACCCATAAGTAATCCTCCCAACTTTACAGTAATAATATACCCGATTAACACAATTTCACACTTTTATATATTTAATTTAATAAAATGAAAATGAATCAGGCTGAGACATAAAATAAATGTCTCAGCCTGATTTTAATATTATTTAGTTAAACGTATCTTCTTGTCGAATATCTCATTACGAAGAATAAAATAATCATCAATATAATTGCCCAACTAGCAATAGTCACGCTCATAATTATCGTTTCATTAGTTGTCACAGATGAGATTGTTTTTTGTAAAACAATAAATCCCATTGCAGCAACTTCTAATTTACGTAGGAAAATCGCGAGAATTAACAACATAAGGCCTATTACGAATATCGCTTGGAAAATGACTAACGGCAAAACATAAATGCCTAAGTTCAAATTAAAGATTTTTAATACACAAAGGATAAGGCCTATACCAAAAACAGTAATATTGGTAATCATCAATTTTCTATTGGGATACAAATAACTGTTCCGTTTTATTGTTAAATATACACCTAGTGATGTTGTTAATATAAAAATTACATATAATACATATAATCCTGTCACAGCACTAAATAAAACCAATTTCTTATCAAGTAAATATGCAAATAATAAGAAATTTAATGTATAAAAAAGAATAGGGTTATAGCTAACAATTGCTAAATTTCGTTGTATAATTTGAAGAATTTCAGCGTGTGATTTATGTCTGTATTCAGCATAATCAACTTCTTTTTCGTCTGATTTTTTCATATCTTTCTTTAATGAATGCTGAACTTTGTCTATTCGCTCAGGCAATACACCTACATGTTGTAAATAATCATTCACATTTTCAAGTAATACTGTATTGTTAGGACGCATTAACACACCACCTTATTCTCATATTGTATAAATTAATCCCCCATTATGCAATATGTATATTACAATAATGGGAGATTCGTTTAAGCTATTGAGCTATCAAGCTATTTAATATTGGCCTAAATCAATACGATACACTTTATAATCTTTACTGTCTGGTGTAGCTTTCGATAGTTGGAAATGCGCTTTATCATTATTCACGTAAGCATAACCGCCAGTATATTTATTATTTTGTACACGTTTAGTAGTATCTTCACCTAAAAGGTCTACTAACTGATTTAAATCTACATTAGTCTGTTGATCATAAATCATTGTAATACGTTTAACTGATTCATTCTGACCTTTGCCTGTTCCTGTAATAATCATATGACCATTTTTTGTGTCAAATTCATAATAGTTTTCTTTTTCATTACTGTCATCAGAGTATGAGTACATTAAATTAGGATACTTGTTTTTAATTTTTGAAACTTTATCTCCAATTTTAATATTCTCAATGGCTTGAGTACCCTCTTTATATGATTCTATATTCTTCTCATTTATATCTAAGTGGGTATCATTTGCTGCTTGTGCCTCAGTAAACGGTGAAAATGGTAAAACCATAAGTAACATCGCAATAGTTAAGAGACATTTTTTCATATGAGGTTCTCCTCCATTTATCTGTCTTTTTGATTATGCATCCAACCTGCGATTATTATAACATAGTCATTACAATTTGACTACTTTTATTACAATCATGTAACAAAACGATTAATTTTGAGGAATTCCACTTAAAAATTCATTCATTTCACTAATAAATTTCTCTTTTTCTTCAACAAATGGTAGTTCTCCAGACTGCTCAAATAATACAAATTCACTATTTGGTAGCAGTTCGCTTATTTTTTGACCTTCACTATATAGGATTTTTCCATCATACTTTCCTGAAATGACAAGTGTTTTCACTTTAATTTCATGTAATAAAGCAAGAATATCAAAATCTTTGAATGAACGTTTTATTGTGATTTCTTCTTCCATTGTTTGTAATGCATGAGAAGGTATATGCGATTTTACAAACTTTTTAGCTTTTTTAATGTTTTTGTATCTAAATTTCATTAAATATTTTTCTTTTTCTTCATCATTCATTGTTCTTATTTCATCTGCATGTCTATCGTAAATACGGTTTTCCGGGAAAGTTTTATGATTATCTGTAGGATTAATCAATATTAAACCTTCTACTAAATTTGGACTTTTATAAGCAAGCCCTAGTGCTACAGTTGAACCTAGTTCTAAACCAATAACAAAAGCTCGATTAATAAATAATCCATTTAGTAATTGCTGGATATCTGAAACGTAATCATCAACTCTACTATCAAATGGTGCATCGCTTAAACCATGCCCTCTCATATCTATAGATATCACTTGATACTGTTTACTCAAATTTTTGATAAGAGGTGCAAATACTTCCATATCTTGAAAAACACCGTGCAATAAGATTATCGGGAAACCTTTTCCTTTTGTTTCATAATGTATTGCTACATTCTCTTTAGTTAAGAATAAATTCATGATTATTCACCTCTTTGAATTTGTTTACATATCTCTATTAAATCACTTAAATTTTCAATTGTATAATCTAATTCATTTTCTTCAGGTGTTCCTAATACCGAATTAGCAACCCAAGCATTTTTCATCCCCATCGCATAAGCGGGAGCAATATCATTGATTGGACAATCACCAACATATAATACTTGTTCTGGCTTAACACCTAAATGCTTCATATTATCTTCGAAAATAATAGGATCGGGTTTCATCGCACCTACATCTTCTGAAATTGAAATATAGTCGATGTATGGGTCTATACCAATAGCGTTGATTACATGTGTAACTTTCTCGCTTTCACCATTTGCAATAACACCTAGTTTATATCCCATACTTTCCAATTTATCTAAAGTAAACAATGTATCGTAAAACGGAAAGTGGTATCTATAATAATGCATTTTATAGTCATTATAAAACATCTTCCAAGTAATTTTTTCAATGTTTAATCTCTTAACGAGTTCTTGATAAACCCATTCTATATCCTCTAAACCGTAGGGATTTAACGTTAAATATACCTTTTCAAAATCACGTCTTTGGACTGTAACCATCAATTCATGAAATCTTTCAAATTGTTCTTCCAAAAATTTTAATCGTGACTTTTCACGATCTACAAGCGTATCTTCTAAATCAAAGATAATTGCTTGAATGTCACATGAATCCATGTCATCATCCCTTTCATAGAAATATTTTAAACTATTCTATTCAGAAAGCAACAACAATTTTATAGCTAAAAACACCAATTTGTTAGATAAACTACTAACAAATTGGTGTTTACTATATGAAATATTACAACATTAAAGGTTGCCTTTTTCTTTTTTGCGTTGTTCCGTTATCATTAGATACATCATAACGGGTATAGCGATAATTGACAATACAATACCTACTGGAATTTGTATCGGACTTATAATGACACGGCCTATGGTATCTGCTATTAATAACAACGATCCACCTATTAAAATATTAAGTATCATTTTAATGAACATAGGCACTCTATATACTCTCCTTACTACTTGGGGTACAATCATACCTATAAAGCCAATAATGCCTGTGAAACTTATTATAACGGCCGTCATAACTGCAGCTATTAATAAGCAGAACCATGATATAAATCTAACATTAACACCAAGCGTAATAACTTTATCTTCACCTAGTTGTATAAGCTTGATTACATGGCTCATACCTAATAATAAGACAATACATATAATAGTTACGACTCCAGTTATTTCGACGGTTATTCTCTCAGCTGAAGCAACACTTCCAAACATATATGAAACCATGTTATTAACTTTGTCTGGCTTTATTAATAGTAGTATATATAATGCTGCACTAAAAAATGCGCCAATAAATATACCCGATAAAATCATCGTAGCTACATGAAAAGTTTTTACCATTGTTTCCGTAACTAATACGATGATTATTAACGTTAACATGCTAAAAAATATTGAAAACAACGGCACAAACCAAATGGATACACCAAGAAATACTGCAAGTGCACTTCCAAATGTTGCGCCACTAGCAAGACCTAATGTAAAACTATCTGCTAATGGGTTATTTAATATTGTTTGATAAATATGACCACTCATTACTAGTCCCATACCAGCAATTAAAGCCAGTAATGTTCTCGGAACTCTTAATTTATAAAAAATCGTCCATTCTAGTTGATTATCAAATTTCCATGTTATACCTGTAGAACCTATAAACAAAGACACTGCAACAGATAACAATAGAACGAGAAACCAAATCAAAATATACTTAAAATGACTAGATTGATTAGTCGTATATTTTGTCTGCAAGCTCTTCTAATCCTTCAGCTAGTCTTGGACCTGGTCTTGATATTTTATCTGCGTTTAATGCGTATACGCTGTCGTTTTTAACTGCATTTACTTGATCAAACCCGTCTCTATTGTTATTCAATTTTTTATATTCTTCTTCGCTTTGCCCGCTAGTTGTTATCATAACGTCTGGATTGCGTTTCAAAATACTTTCTTTATCTGTTTTAATCCAGCCTTCTTCATCATGAAATACATTTTTAGCTTTAATTGAAGTTAACATATCATCATAAAATGTGTTTTTACCTGATGTATAAATATCTGGTTGTGATGAAATTTCCATAAATACTTTTTTTCCTTGTTTATCTTCAGGTATATCTTTTTTCACCTTTTCGATATCGTTTTTCACTTTATCTACAAGCTTATTAGCTTCTTTTTCTTTACCTGTAACTTTACCAACTTGTTTAAATGTTTGGTACATTTCATTGATGGAATTAGCATCATCTATGTATACGACTTTAACGCCAGCATCAGTTAATTTTTTCAAATCTTTTTCTTGTGTAGATTTATTAGATTCATGTGCCAATATTAAATCTGATTTAGCTTTCATTAATGCTTCTGTATCTAATTTAAATGCATCAAATTGTTTTTTATCTTTCACATCTTTAGGATAATCATCCACTATAGAAACCCCTACAACTTTATCACCAAGACCCAGTTCATATAATATTTCTGTATTACTTGGAATTAATGAAATAATTCGTTTGTATTCTACTTTCTCCTTTGATTCTTGTTTTGCTTCATTTTTTTCATTATCTGTATTACTTTGACAGCCTGAAAGTACAATTATTGCTGCAAATAATAAATACACAACTCTAAATAATTTCATTTTATCTCTCTCCTATCTTTACTTAAAAAATGATACACAAAAAGGCGCAACTCAAATAAGCTTGAGCTGCACCTCAATTAAAACAATATATTAAATTACATTGATTCTGGGGCAGAAACACCAATTAGTTTTAAAGCGTTACGTAAAGTAATACGTGCTGCTTCGATTAAAGCTAAATGTGCTTTTGTCTTTTCTATATCATCTGTTAATACTTTTTCAGCGTTATAGAATTTATGGAATTGTGCAGCTAAATCTTGAATATAATTCGTCATACGATGTGGACTACGTGATTCTGCAGCTGATACAATCGTTGGTTCAAATTCAGCAATTTTCTTCAATAATTCAAAAGCTTTATCATGCGTAACTAAAGATAAATCAACATCTTTATCTAGCTTAATTCCTTTTTCTTCTGCTTGGCGAATAATAGATGATATTCTCGCATGAGCATATTGTGCATAATAAACTGGATTATCTTGAGATTCTTTCTTCGCAAGTTCCATATCAAAATCGAAATGAGTATCAGGACTACGCATAGTTAAGAAATAACGCGCTGCATCAACGCCAACTTCATCCATAATATCTCGTAAAGTAATAGCATTACCCGTACGTTTACTCATTTTAACTTCTACACCATCTTGTAATAATCTTACCATTTGCATAATTTGGATTTCAAGACGGTTTGAGTCAACGCCAAATGTTTCTAAAGATGCTTTAAGACGGTTTATATAACCGTGATGATCAGCACCGAATAAATTGATTAATTTATCAAATTTACGTTCTACTTTATCATAATGATATGCGATATCTGGTAAGAAGTAAGTGTACGTACCGTCTTGTTTAACAAGTACACGATCTTTATCGTCACCAAATTCAGTAGTTCTTAACCATGTTGCGCCGTCTTTCTCAAATGTATAACCAAGTTCAGTCATTTTATCAAGTACAGCTGTAATTTCATTTGCTTCATATAAAGATGTTTCACTAAACCAACTATCAAAATGTATATTAAAATCATTTAAATCATTTTTTAATTTAGCCATTTCATAATCTAAACCAAGTTTACGGAAAGTCTTAATTCTTTCTTCCTCTGGTTGATCTTTAATTTCTGGATGTTTCTCAGCTAAATCTTTCCCTATTGAGATGATATCTTTGCCATAATAACCATCTTCGGGTAATTCAGTGTCGACACCCATTGCTTGATCGTAACGTGCTTCTATAGAATGTGCTAAGTTTTCAATTTGTTTACCTGCATCATTTATATAGTATTCTCTAGTTACATCATAGCCTGCTGCACTTAAAATATTAGATAGCGTATCGCCAACTGCAGCATTACGAGCATGACCGATGTGTAAATCACCAGTTGGATTTGCAGATACATATTCTACTATAATACTTTCGTTCTTAGATTCATCCGCTTGACCAAAAGTTTCTCCTTTATTTAAAGCTGTTTCAATAACAGTTGTTAAATATTGTTGATCTAAGTAAAAATTAATAAATCCAGGCCCAGCGATATCTACTTTTTTTACATTTGCTTTTGTAGTATCTAAATTTTCTACAATTTGTTTAGCAATTTCACGTGGATTTTTACGCGCTATTTTTGTTAATACCATTGCAATGTTTGTTGAATAATCTCCGTTTGTTGAATCTTTAGGTGTTTCAATTTTAATCTCGGGTACTTCGTCTACAAGTTGAGCTTTTAATATACTCGCTTTAATTTCTTCTATTAATGTTTCTTTAACTTGATCAATTATATTCATACATTTATCTCCTTGTAATTTATTTGAAATTGATATGTTCCGAGTAAGCCTGATGGATCACTTAATTGATAGTGTATTTTTAATTTACCTTTTTCTTCATCTATAAAGTGTTTGATTGACAATGTTTTGACGTTCAAAGTCATACGACCCGCTTCAGTTTCATAATAGCTAACCGTATCCTTACCTTCTACAAAATGAAAAGTTGTATTAACTGTACCCGTACGGTGAATTTTAACGCCAGTTTTGTCTATTTTAAGCATGTTCTTAACAAGTTGGTCATCTATTGTTTCTTCATACCTAATAATATCACTATTCCTTTTGTGATATGTACCTGTAGTATTAGTTTGAAATGTTGATTTATCGCCATTTTGTTTAACTACTTGTCTGACATTAACGCTGATATTTTCTTTCATCATATCTCACCTCACCGTTTTAGAACCGTTATAATTATAGCATATATGACAAATAAAATTAAAAAAAGCAGGGCTAAAAGCGCCTGCTTTCTTTAGTGTCCTAGCTATAGTAGCTATCAACTATTTTACTGATGAAATTCAGAAAAGACAATAGCAATTTACTTTTATTGCTATAATTCACAATTAAGTCACAAAATAGTCACAATTACTTTGTCTCTAATGATGCCTTTAATTCATCGCTACTATTATTCCACATTTCCATGTTATGTTCTTGAAGGAATTTTTTGAGTACTTTACGATTTTCATCACCAATTTGGTCAATTTTAATTTGGTGTTTCATGGATTTATCCATCATATTAACATGTTCAGGCATACTCTTAAATCCACGTTTCTTCGGTTTATTTACTAATAAGTAACATCCCGTTAAACCTGCATAATATGGACCTTGTTCTCCACGTTCAGTCGTAACCCAACAAAGCCAATATTCTCTCGCGTCCTCGCCTTTGACTTCTTCCGTATCTTTAACCCACTTAACTCGCTTTTCAACTTCAGCTCTTGCATGCATTGCACCTACATCTATAAAAGCTGTTTGTTCAGTTACATCAACAAATACAGGGGCTACGTTATCTAAGCTGATTGATCCTATATTCGTACCTTTATGTCCATCTAGTGGGTCATTTTTAATAATGTTAAATTGAAAGCCTTTCTTTTCAGCCATTATTTCACCTCATTTAATTCTTGTGTATATCATACTAGTGTTTAAGATTAATATTCAAGTTTGTAAATTATACCAATTCGTTTAATAAATTGATGATATCTCCCTTAATATCTTCATCTTCCATTTCTAAAATGAGTTCTTTCGGGTAATATAATTTATAATCTAGACGTTTAATTCCAGTAATACTATGAATAATTACTGACTGACTGCTTATCTCTTTAATATGACCTGTCTTTTGTAATAAATGTATTGGTTGGCGATTTGAACCAGGACGATCATAGTCGTATGGCAAATCGGAAAATGAATCACAAACAAAGTAATATTCCGGATCGATGCCACCTTTTTCGAATAACTCAGTTAATTCACCTATTGTAATAATAGATCCATCGAAAGGTAAATATTTAAATAAGTCACGATTGACGAATCGTTTACTTAAATCACTTAATATATCATCGTCTTCTTCAGTCCATTCTTCTAAATAGTACATAACAACTGATTCATCTAAACGAATATAATCTTTAATTGTTACATCACCTTCGAAAAACGGTATTAAATATTTCGGTGCTTCTTTAAATGAGTATCCATTATCATAAAGCACTTTAGCACGTTTAAAACATCTATTTAATAATACTTCTCCACCACGGCTAACTGGATGAAAATAAATTTGCCAATACATTTGATATCGGCTCATTAAGAAATTTTCAACTGCATGCATACCGCTTTCTTTAATCAGCACTTCATCTTTAGAAGGGCGCATCAAACGTAATACGCGTTCCATATCAAATTGACCGTAGCTCACACCCGTGAAATAAGCGTCTCGTTGTAAATAATCCATTCTATCGGCATCTATTTGTGAAGAAATCATAGAAATAACAAGTTTATTTTTATGGGTCTTATTAATTACATCCGCAACTTCAGTTGGAAAATCTGGAGATACTCTGCTCAGCACTTCATTTACTTCAGTATCACCTTTAATAATATCTTGCGTAAATTGTTCATGATCTGTTAAAAATATTTTCTCAAAACAATGAGAAAAAGGACCATGTCCTAAGTCATGTAGTAAAGCAGCACACAAAGCAAGTGGTCTATCTTTATTGTCCCACTGCGCTCTTCCAACAAATACTTCATCTATCATTCTTCTTACGATTTCATAAACACCTAAGGAGTGACCAAAGCGACTATGTTCAGCTGTATGGAAAGATAAATATAATGTTCCAAGTTGTTTGATTCTTCTTAAGCGTTGAAATTCTTTAGTTTTAATTAAATCCCAAATTAATTGATCGCTCACATGTATATAACGATGCACAGGATCTTTAAAAACTTTTTCTTCTGTTAATTTTTTCGTCCCATAATCTTCATAAGTCACTTAGTTTCCTCCTTTCGAAATTATTACTCAACTGTAAACTCAATGTTACCAACATTTTCATATTCTGCTTTATAAACCCCTTGAGTTAAAGGTTTAGGCAGTATAAATGTGCCGCTAGAAACAAACATACCTGGTTTCAATGAACGGTTATATTTTTTAATTTCAGAAATCAGCCATTTTACTGCTTTTGCTGGATGGCCTTCAACTTCTGTACTATTACCAGAAGCAATTTCTTTACCATCTAAATATAAAGTCCCTTTAATATTATTAATATCTTCATATGATAATTGTTTAGGCTCACCATATACAACACCACCACTCACTGCACTGTCGGCTATAATTTCAGTGACACTCAAGTTAGGGAACCAATTACTAAATCTTGAATCTGGTATCTCTATGCCTGGTGCGATTAAGCACTTATTCATAATATCTTCTAGACTGTCTTGTTCGTTTAACTCTTCTTGAACGAGAAATACAAGTTCCATTTCAATAAGTGGTTCATTTAAGTCGTTTAACTGAACACGTTTACCGAAAATCGTTGTATCTCCCATCGCACCATATAAAGGGGTTGTAGAAGAAAATATATCTCGTGTTTCTTGGCTTGTTAAACTAATTTTATATCCTTTATGCAACTCAGTTTCTTCTTTACGCTGAAGAACACCTTCTTGAACATCATAAGCAGCGTTCTCTGTGATATTCGAAGGTAAAACACCATTAGGAATAATCGTCTTATTCTCATATGCTTCATAAAATTGTGCTACCCATTTATTAAGTGATTGTTCCATTATCCTCTACCTCCTAGAAAGTTTTTTTCATGAGCGTTGTATGCATCGTTTCTCCGAAAAGTAACTCTTCATATTCACGCACTACTTCGAATCCTTCTTTCTTATAGAAAGCAATGCCGATATCATTTTTGCCATCTACTTCTAAATATACTTCATGATATTCACCTTTATAACTATTCAAACCTTTATACAACAAGGCTTTACCATAACCATCTCGCTGAGCTTCTGGCAATACGTAGTGGGATGATAAATATAGCTCAGTACCTTTAATGAAATTAGCAAAGCCAATAATCTTTCCATCCTCTTCAGCAACATAGAAATCAGAATCATTAATGCGCTTTTCTATCATCTCTTTAGAATAAGAAGCGTTTAAAAACGCTGTTACAGTACTTGCTGTATAAATATTCGTATATGTGTCATACCAAGCTTTAGACGCTACATTTTTAATTCCAGAATAATCCCCTACTGTTGCTTTCCTTACCTTTGTCATAAATACCTCTCCTCTATCTACCATCCACGCCATTCACTGGCCTTTACTATATTAAACGAATGACAATTATTAAATTACTTTAAAATCCTATCTTTATTTATAATTATATCATTTATATACAAAAAACTATAATATTCAGAATACTTAATTATAACCGAAAAGCCTGTGGAAAGGTATTATTTGTTAAGAATGTTAACACATATTAATAACATTCGAATAAAATATTTAAAATTTAAAAACCTACGAACTAATTTTAGCTCGTAGGTTTTCTTTTTACTTTTTCAATTTTTTATTAAGCTTTTCGTCTAATTCTTTTTGTCGACGTTTTCGTTCTTCGTTTCTAAGTCGTAATCTTTCTTCTTCTTCTGGATTACGTTTTTTCTGAAGTTGTTTATGGATTTTTTCCATTAGTTCATCTTCTGTTAAAGCGGCACACGGGCGGTTATTAACGAATGCGAATGTCTTTCTGCGACCTGGACCACAATATGATTGACATGCTACTTCAATTTCCGCATCTGGATCTAATTTTTTAATTTTCTTCATTAATGATGGAAGATTGACAGCTTGGCAGTCATCGCATAATTGAAATTTATTTCGCACTTGTTTCCCCACCTTTCATATTTTCTGTTTTAGCAATAAATTATTATACCACCTTCACAGATTTTTGAGAATGTCATTTTATTATTTTTGCATATTGCGTATCATTTTATTATTACGCTCTATCATGCGTTCGAAATATTTATCGTATAACGCCCATTCTTCTGTGGAAACTGGGTCCATATTTAAAGTTGCACCTAATGTTTTAAGGCTTCCTAATAATTTAAATAATATATCATTTGTCGTGTATTCTGTATTCAATAGTTCATTTATAGAAGCCATGCAATCAGGAATAATTGTAGGATAAATAAATTTTGTTTTTTCATTTTTCAGAGCATGTTGGTAGAATTCCTTCATCATTTCAGCTCTTTCTGAACCTGATCCTTCAACACACAAATATATTTGCACTGCTATGCCACCGCGTACTCTTCTTTGTGATATGCCTGCAAATTTTTTGTTATCAATACTTAAGTCATAACTTCCTGGGCAATATGATGCTGCGATTTCTTTATTTACAATTTTATCTGTTTCATCTTTGAACATTTCACGTATAAGACGTAACATCACTTCATAGCCTGTATCAATTGATACATCATGTCTACCTTTAAATATTAAAGATATATTCAGAACACCTTTATCCAACACAACTCCTAGACCACCCGAATTTCTTACAATCGCGCTATATCCTTTAACGTCATTCAAGAATGCTATTCCGTCTTTTAAATATGGAAGTCTAGAATCATGTATGCCTAAAATAACAACATGATTGTGTATCCATGTGCGCACAACACTTGGACTATTGTCGTTACCTACTTGTTCACAAAATGTATCATCGAAACTAAAGGACTGCATAGGTTGCAGTCCTGAAGTGTGGTCAATGTATCGCCATTCTTGTGTAAAATAATCTTGCAAGTTTTCCATGATTATAGAGATTGAGCAGCTGTAATGATTGAAAGACTGTATACGTCTTCTGCTGAACAACCACGTGATAAATCGTTAACTGGTGCGTTTAGGCCTTGTAATACAGGACCAACTGCATCGTATCCACCTAAACGTTGTGCAATTTTGTATCCAATGTTACCCGCTTCTAAGCTTGGGAAAATAAATACATTTGCATCACCTTGTATATCAGAATTTGGCGCTTTTTTAGCTGCCACTTCTGGAACGATTGCTGCATCAAATTGGAATTCTCCGTCTAATACAACATCTTTTAAGTCTGTTTCTTGTAAATTCTTTTGAGCTATTTGTACAGCTTCTGATACTTTCTCAGTATCTGGAGATTTTGCTGAACCCTTAGTAGAGAAACTTAACATCGCTACTTTCGGAGACATACCGAATGCTTGAGCAGTTTTAGCACTTTCGATTGCGATTTCAGCTAAATCTTGTGCGTTTAATTCAGGGTTAATGGCACAATCACCGAATACATATTGTTCTTCACCTTTTGTCATGAAGAATACACCTGATGTTTTTGTAACACCTGGTTTAGTTTTAATAATTTGTAATGCTGGACGCACAGTATCTGCAGTAGAATGCGCAGCACCACTTACTAAACCATCAGCTTGATCTGTATAAACTAACATTGTACCGAAGTAGTTTACATTATTTAATAATTCTTCAGCTTGTTCTTGAGTCGCTTTACCTTTACGACGTTCAACGAATTTCTCAACTAAATCAGCTTTTAATTCGCTTGTTTCTGGGTTGATAATTGTTAAACCTTCTATTGATAAATTAGCACCGTCAGCTGTTTCTTTAATTTTATCTTCATTACCAAGTACGATTGGAGAAACCAAATCTGTAGTTTGTAATTTAACTGCTGCTGTTAAAACACGAGCATCGTCACCCTCTGGTAAAACGATACGTACATTCTTACCTGATAATTTGTCGCTTAAGACATTAAGTAATTTAGACATAATTGCCTCCTATATATTCTCACTATTATTTTTCCACTAATTATTATAACATTTTTTCATAAATTTTCACGTTTTCGAACTGTAAATGTATCGTAGGCTATAGGATATATCGAGAATCTTAAAATGATGGAATCAATGTATCTTTATGTTCTTCTTTTAAATATTTACTAACTGCTTTACTTTTCATAACTTTCTTTAATTCTTTAATTTTTTCGGAATCTTTATTATCTTCACGCGCTACTAATTGAATAGAAAATCGAGAATCAATATTTTTTTCTAAAAATAAAGCATCAGAAGGTTTTAAACCGATTTTCGAAATATATGTAGGATAATTATAAACTAAAGATACTTTTGACTCGCTATAAGCTTCTGATAAATTTAATAAATCTACTTTTAACCATTGGAAATCTTTTGGATTCTCTACAACATCTTTAGTTGTACCGTTAACGCCCACTCCGTCTTTTAATTTAATTAATCCTTGTTCTTCTAATATCGCTAAAGCTCGACCTTCATTTGAAATATCGTTAGGTATAGCGACTTTCGTTCCATTAGGGATATCTTTCACTTCTTTATATTTTTTAGAATAAAAACCTACTTTTGCGTCATATATAGGCTGTAGATCAACTAAATTCGCTTTTCTTTCTTTATTATATTTTTCCATAAAGGGTTTATGCTGTGCAAAGCTCGCGTCTGCTTCTTTACTACTTACCACATCATTATAAGCAACGTTATCATTTACTTGTACAAGCTTGATTTCCCAACCCTCTTTTTTCGCTTCTTTTGCTGCAACTTTTACAACATCTGTCATAGGTGGTGCTTGTGAAGCAACTTTAATCACTTTATCTTCGTTATCTTTTTTTGCTCCACAACCGGAGATAATGACACTAAACAACAATATAAAAATAAACCAAACTTTTTTCATGTCTACACTACTTTCTTTTATCTAATTTTCTAGAGATATTATTTCCTAACATTTGAATGATAAATACAGCAATAATAATGATGATAATTGCGAAATACATTATTTCCGTTTCATAACTTTGATAACCATAGCGAATAGCAAAATCTCCAATACCTCCACCACCAACAATGCCCATCACTGTTGAATATGAGACCATGCTTACTATCGTTGTCGTATAAGCTAATATAATACCGCTACGTGATTCAACTAAAAGAAAATTCCATATATATTTTAATTTTGTTGCACCTAGCGACTCAGCTAAAACTTTTATTTCTATCGGTATATCTAATAAAACTTGTTCTACTAGTCTTGAAAAAATAGCAATACCTACAATACTTAAAGGTATTATCGATGGGTATGGACCAAAAGCGCTCCCTAAAATTAAACGAGTTAAGGGAATTAAACTGATGACAAATAATAAATATGGAAATGAACGAATAAAAGTAATTAAAAAATTAAAAGACCAATAATAATTTCTATTTAATTCTTTAATACCTGGATTGGATAAAAACAAAGCTATACCTAAAGGTAAACCAATTAGTAAAGTAATAATCATGGAAAATCCTAGCATGATACAAGTTTCCTGCAAAGATTGAAGTAATTCTGGTAAGTAATAATTTATTTTTTCAAAGAAAGTCATCCTTCAATACTCCGTTTAACATTTTCTAAATAAGTACCTGTATTTTTTTCTATGCTTTTGTTTTTATTTTCAATAATATCTAGCAACTGTCCGTCCTCCATCACAAACACTTCTTCACACAATTGTTTAACAACACTCAATTCATGTGTAACAAAAATAATGGTAATACTATATTCTTTGTTAATTTTCTTAAGCATTTTTATGATTTCTTCAGTATTATTCTCATCTAAACTGCTAGTCGCTTCATCACATAGCAATATATCTGGGTTTCTAACTAAAGATCTCGCTAATGCTACACGTTGTTTCTCGCCTCCTGATAATTTAGAAGGATAATCGTTCATTTTATCTTCTAATCCAACAAATTGAATAAGTTCTTTCACTCTATCCTCATTCTCTGCATTTATGATTTTCAAAGGCAAAGCTATATTTTGATACACATTTAAGTTATTCAATAAATTATAATGTTGAAAGACCATACCTATTCTTTCCTTATACTTTCTAATCACTTTTTTTGATAACTTATTAATTTCTTGTTCATCAAAAATAATTTTACCTTCAGTTGGCTTTTCTATAAAATTAAGTAACTTTAATAACGTTGTTTTGCCAGAACCACTTTTACCAACAATACCAGTAATAGAACCAGATGCTACTGAAAAGGAAAGATTTTCAACAGCAAACTTCCCTCTATACTTTTTCGATACATTCTCTAATTTATACACTTTTTACACTCCTATATAATAAAATTTTCAGGCATCTAATTTAAAATATTTTTATAATATTTATTTAATTATTATCCACCAAACAAAAAAGATAATCAACAACATTAAAAATACAATTAAATATAAGTCAGTGCGTCATGTCCGAAGTACTTTTCTTCACAACACTGTAAAAGTTGAGTCCTCTATTTCTTTTCTAGTATGATAAACTTAGATAGAGAAAAGAATTAATCTAAAAGGAGCGAAATCATAATGAACGAAGCAGCAAAAACATTAGATGGTTGGTACAGCTTACATTTATTCTATGCAATAGATTGGACAAGCCTAAAAACTGTGCCAGAAGATGATAGAAATACGATAGTTGAAGAGTTTAAAAAATTCCTTGAAGGATTAGAAACTGTTCATAATAATAAAGAAGGCTCTCATGCTTTTTATAACATAACAGGTCAAAAAGCAGACTTAATGTTATGGTTCTTACGTCCTGATGTTAAGCAATTAAATGCTTTAGAAAATGAATTAAACAAATTAGATATTAGTGATTTCTTAATTCCAACATATTCTTATGTTTCAATAGTGGAATTATCTAACTATCTAGCTGGTGATTCAGATGAAGATCCATATGAAAACCCATATGTAAAAGCTAGATTATATCCTGAAGTACCACGTTCAGAATATGTTTGTTTCTATCCAATGGATAAAAGACGTGACGGTGAAGATAACTGGTACATGTTAGATATGGAACATAGACGTAGCTTAATGCGTTCACACGGTTTAATCGGACGCAGTTACGCTGGTAAAGTTAAACAATTCATTACCGGTTCAGTAGGATTGGACGACTACGAGTGGGGCGTAACTTTATTCAGCGACGATATGCTACAATTCAAAAAATTAATCTATGAAATGCGTTTCGATGAAGTATCAGCAAGATATGGTGACTTCGGAGCATTCTACGTAGGTAACATTTTAAATATTGACGAATTAAATGACTTCTTTAAACTAAACTAAGATTTCAAGATAAATATAGAGGCTGAAACATCTATTGGTGTTTCAGCCTCATTTTAATTTGCGGTTCGATATTTTATTTTATCGGACCGTATTTCATGTTTGCGGTTCGATATTTTATTTTATCGGACCGTATTTCATGTTTGCGGTTCGATATTTTTTATTTATCGACCTGTATTTCGCATTTGCAGTTCGATAATTTTTATTTATCGAACCGCATTTTAAACATTATTTTATAAAGCCCATATATAAATAAATTCTCCTAATCGAGTGGATTAGGAGAATTATTTCGATGTACTATTATTAACTGAATACATTAATAAAGAACGTTACGATTGGTACGCCAAGTAAGTCTATTAAGAATGCACCTACGACTGGTACAACTAGATAAGCTTTTGGAGAGGCACCAAATTTCTTTGTAATAACGTCTAAGTTTGCCATTGCGTTTGGTGTTGCGCCTAACCCGTGACCAATAAATCCACCGATCATAACAGCTGCATCGTAGTTTTTCCCTAATGCGCGGAACACTACAAATACTGAGAACAGTACAATAAATACTATTTGTACTAATACTATAATTGTTAATGGTAACGCTAAATTATATATTTCTGTTAAGTTAATACTCATTAAAGCAATTGATAAGAACAAGCTCAATGATACATCACTAACTCGGTTTGTAATTTTCATATCTACAATGTTTAATTTTCCATAGTCCGAAATATTTCTGATAATAACAGCTATAAACATAGCGCCCACATAAATAGGAACATTAATACCCGTGTAGTCTGTAAATGTATCAGCTAAATATGTACCAATCGCCATACTAACAGTGATAATTGTAAATTGAACGATAAATACTGTAGTTGGATTCATTCTACTATGTAATTCTTTATTATAGTCAACATCACTATAATCTAGAGCTGAAGCTTCTGCTTGCTCTGGTTTTAAATCGAATTTTTTAATTAAGAATCTAACAACTGGACCACCTATTAATCCGCCTGCAACTAATCCTAACGTAGCGGCAGCAAGCGCAGCAGTAACAGCTGAATCTACGCCTAAAGTTTCTAAAGTTTTACCATATGCTGCAGCGTTCCCATGTCCACCTTCCATTGACATAGAACCTGCTGTTAAACCTAGTAACGGAGGTATATTTAACACCTTTGAAAGTGAAACACCAATAATGTTTTGACATGTAGCCAAAATACCACAGAAAATAAAGTATACTATTAATACTTTACCGCCGAGTCGTAATAATTTTAAAGATGCTCCTAAACCTACTGTAGTAAAGAATGCTAACATAAAGAAATCTTGAATAAATTCAGATTCTAATTTTATTGTAACCACGTTTGTTGATTGTAAAATTGCTACTAAAATTGCAAAAATTAACCCACCTATTACTGGAGCAGGTATACATAATTTCATTAATATAGAAACATTATTTACAATTGCCTGCCCTAATAAAAGCAAGACACATGCTAGCGCCAACGTTGTAATAGCATCGAGCTCTAACATTTTACATTCCTCCTCAAACGACAATCCTGATTGTTTTCATGCTAAATGTCATTTATTTTTATTTTTAAGTAAGTGCTTACAAAGCCACGTTGAACATTATACATACTTTATTTAAATAAATCTAGCAAATATTTAATAGTGTAATATAACTCATTTCGTCATTAGTTGCATATTCGTTTATATGCATTATTGTTTATTCTTTATTATTATATTTAATGCTTCTCGTAGCCCTTATCATACTGATATTAACAATTACTTACATTTTTGTTACTGTAGTTATTGGATAAGTATCTTTATCAATATAATTAGCTATCAGCAATCTTTTTAAAAGTTCACTGTTTATATTGTTTCATTACTTAGCTATTTTCTCTAAAAATTCATTAATGGTTTAAAAAATCCATTCACATTCCTCGTTTATCGTGTATATTAAGTAATAGATAAATATTACTTACAAAATCTATTTTCAAGGAGTATTTATGAAAAATAATCAAGAACAATCACTACAAAAATCTATTGGTCTAATGACCGCAATTACTATTGTAATCGGTACAATTATCGGGTCAGGCGTATTTGTAAAACCTGCTGTTGTATTAACACATGCAGGTACAAGTAATCTTGCCATTTTGGCTTGGGTAGTAGGAGGCGTGCTTACATTAGCAGCAGGACTTACAATTGCTGAAGTAGGTGCTCAAATTCCAAAAACAGGCGGTTTATACGCATACATACGTGACATTTATGGTCCATTTTGGGGCTTTTTAACAGGATGGGTTCAAACGATCATTTATGGTCCTGCAATTATTGTTTCACTCGTGCTATTTTTTGGTATTTTAGTTACAAACTTTTTTAATATTAGTAACGATTTAAGTGTTTGGATTGGATTTATAGCGCTAATATTTTTAACCCTTGTAAATATATTAGGTACTAAATTTGGCGGACTTATGCAAAATATCACGACAATTGCAAAATTAATTCCTGTAATTGCTATTATTGTATTTGGTCTTTTATGGGGAGACGAAGGTATATTCGGTAAAGATGTTACATCTCTTATCAAAACAGACGGCGAAATCAATTTTGGTAGGGCTGTACTCGCTACATTATTCGCATATGATGGCTGGATTATGTTAACGAACATGACCGGGGAAATGAAAAAACCTCAGAAAAACCTACCTCTAGCTATGTTAATTGGTTTATCTGTCGTAACCTTGGCATACGTATTAATTAACATTTCAGTATTTCACGTTATCCCAGCTGAAAAACTAGTTGGCTTAGGTAATACTGCAAGTGCCGAAGCAGCAAAAGCACTATTCGGAGATATCGGTTCAAAAATCGTGAATATTGGTGTCATTATTTCAATTTTCGGTTGTTTAAACGGAAAAATCATTACATTCCCACGCATACCATTTGCGATGGCTGAAGATGGGTTATTACCATTACATAAATATGTCGGTTATATTAGTCCTAAGTTAAAATCACCATTAGGCGCTTTAATGACTGTATTTGGAATATCTGTAATATTAATTATATTAACGATTTTATTCCCGAACACAGTTAACGCTGATTATTTATCTGAAGTTACGATTTTCATCATATATTTATTCTATATGATGGCATTTGTAGGACTATTTATACTTAGAAAACAAAATAAAGGAACTAAAAGAGATTATTCGGTACCGCTATATCCATTTGTACCTTTACTAGCTCTTTTCGGTGGCGCATTCATTATCATTAACACTTTAATATCTGATTTTATGGGTTCATTATATTCATTAATCATTTTAGCTATTGGTGTACCAGTTTATATGTATTTAAATAAAAATAAACAACGTCGCTCATAAAATAGATAACTATATTTATTAAATAAAAAGCTCCTAATCCGTTAAGTTTCTAACGGATTAGGAGCTTTTTTTCGATCACGAATTATTTAATTTTTCACTTCTGTTTTTGCTTCAAGCTCAATCATTTCTTCTTTTGATTTATCTAATACTAGATAATTTAATTCATCATTTGTCATTTTCTTAAGTGAAGGATATCTAACCATAAAGAATACTAAGCCTAAGATTAACCAAACAAATAGTGCAATATATGAAGGTAATGAAAGACTCGCTGGTGATCCTGGAATCAGTAATAGTCCTAAGAATATTAACGCAATAATCGCACCTATTAAAGCAAATGTTTTATATTTCGGATGATACATCATACTTCTCTTATCATATGAGAACAACTTAAATGCTGATAAACATGTGATAAAGTATGCGATTGAAACACCCGTTGAAGACATGTCTACAATCCATGTTAATGCTGTTCTACCTAACCAAGGCGCTACTAATGCTAAAACGAGTATAAATATAATACTAATATATGGCGTATTGTATTTAGGATGTAATTTTTTGAACACGCTTGGCATAACTGCTGCTCTACCCATTGAGAATAACAATCTACTAGAGCTCATAAAAAAGCCATTTAATCCAGTGAATATCCCCATCATAATAGCAACGATTAACACTGCTAAACCTACAAATGAGAACCCTTCTTTTACAACTGAACCTGTTACCCATAAATTCCCTCCAATTGAAGAAGGATCTTTGAATAACCAACTTGTTAGAAGTATCATCATTACATAAGTTATTGCTGATGCTAATAAACTAAATACGATGAGTTTGAACGTCTTACTTGGTGCAAAGTTAAATTCTTCGGCTGTTTGTGGAATGTTGTCAAAGCCTACGTAAGCCCAAGGTGCTACAGCTAATATCAATAGTATCGAGCCTAGCCAACCTTCTTTCTCACTTATTGCAGGTTGTAAATTTGAAAATGAAAAGTCTTGTGTGAAAAATGAACCTGCAAATAGTAGAACGACAACAACTGCTAATATAACACAGAATATATACTGTAAATTTCCTGAAAAACTTGAACCTTTAATACTTATCCAAGCAAATATTAATAAAATTAATGAAGATAATATAATTTCAGTGATATAAACGTCCCATCCTGCGATAGTGTATAGCTTACCTTGTTCTAAAAACCCAGGCATTACAAATTTAAATAACAAACTGAATGCTGACGCGTTTAAAGCAACAATACATATGTACCCAAAGGTTAAAAACCATGATGAAAAGAAGGACACATATTTCCCGAATCCTAAGTAACCAAATGCAAAAGCTCCACCTGATACAGGGAACTTCTCTACTAATGCGCCATAACTTATAGCTATAACAATCATTAATAATGCACCTATAAAGATACCTATTGAAGCACCTATTGGACCTGCTTGGCCTATCCAATCTCCTGGAAGTATAAATGCGCCCCAACCTATGCTTGAGCCATAAGCTATGGCCCAAACAAATTTCTCAGATAAGTTCTGTTCTAAATTCCCTCTTGATAAATCTTTCTTTCGTCTTGCCATTAATGTTCCACCCTTATTTTTATTTTTCGTGAAACGCGACTAACTTTTATACCTTATAACTTCCAAACCGCGATTACAAGTAACAACCAACTAACTATGAATAACACGCCACCTATCGGCGTAATAGCACCTAATACTTTAATTTGTGTTAAAGCTAATATATATAAAGAACCACTAAAGAATACAATTCCGAATGTCATCAACCAACCTGCAATATTTAAATTTGCAGTTGTTGTGCCAGAAACAATACCAATAAGTATTAAGCCTAGTGCGTGATACATTTGATAAGTTGTTGCTTTTTCCCAAATATCTAAATATTTAGCTGATAATTTGTTTTCTAAACCGTGAGCTCCAAAAGCACCTGCTGCAACAGCAATCATTGCATTTATTGCCCCAATAATGATAAATAATTTCATTTTCTTACTTCCTTTCTTTTATTAAAAATCAAAAATTGAATCTCCATTTCCTATACCATCATCAGTCGTTAAAGTATTTTCATTTTGTTTTACCGTTGATTTATCAGGTACTTTTCCACCCATTTTTCTAATTTCTTCATTAGATATTTGAGGATTTTCCTTTTTAATTGGCGTTGAAGAAGTTTTCATATAAGGTTGTTTCACTTCTATACCTTGGTTATTTCCCTCTTCTGCATCAATTAATCCACTTAAAGTGTGAATTGCATGCATATGTTTATTAAATGTTTCATTATTTGTCGCGTTATCTGCATGTACCAATTCATCTTCAATCGCTGATATTAATTGATCTCTGCTAATCATTTACCTCACCTCCACACCAATTGATCGGTTCTTTACCTTTTGATTTTAAAAACTGATTTGTTTCACTAAATGGTTTTGATCCAAAGAATCCTCTATGAGCTGACAATGGGCTTGGATGAACCGATTTAATAATATGATGTCTTTCTGTATCAATGAGTTTAATTTTCTCTTGTGCTGGTTTACCCCATAAAATAAAGACGACATCTTCAAGTTCACGTGAAATACTTTTAATGATTTCATTCGTGAAAATTTCCCAGCCGATATTTTTATGAGAATGTGCTTTATGTGCTTCCACAGTTAATACTGTGTTCAATAATAACACACCTTCTTTTGCCCAATCTTGTAAATGTGGACTAGTACGCTTACAACCAATATCCGACTCCAATTCCTTGTAGATGTTTCTTAAGGAAGGTGGAAACTTAGCATCAGGTTGTACTGAAAAAGCTAAACCGTGTGCTTGATTTGGCCCATGATACGGATCTTGACCTAAAATGACGACTTTAACATTGTCTAACGGTGTTAAATCAAATGCTTGATAAACATTTTCTCTAGCTGGATACACCGTTGTATTTTGATAAGCTTCTTCTAAAAAAGCTTCCATTTCTGAAAAATCATGTTGCTCTTTTATATTGTGAAAGATTTCTTGCCAATCCATTTTTTTCACCTCTTTAAAAATGATAACATAGCCTTCATGAAATGGTCATAACTATTTTTTACAATTAAAAAACATGATATGATATCTTATATGAATATATTGGGAGGAATTACCGATGGCATTAAAAAAAGTCTTAACTATAGCAGGATCAGATACAAGTGCTGGTGCTGGAATGCAAGCTGATTTAAAAACATTTCAAGAACACAATACTTATGGAATGGTTGCATTAGCAGCTGTTGTTACAATGGACCCAAAAACTTGGGCACATGATGTGACGCCATTACCTCTTGATTTACTGGATAAGCAGTTAAATACAGCTATTTCTATCGGTCCAGATGCAATTAAAACTGGTATGTTAGGTTCTGAAGAAGTTATTAAACGTGCTCGCCAAGCATATGACGAGTCAGGTTCTGAAATCTTTGTTGTTGACCCAGTTATGGTTTGTAAAGGCGAAGATGAAGTACTTAACCCGGGAAATACTGAAGCAATGATTAAAGAATTATTACCTAAAGCAACAATTGTGACACCAAATTTATTTGAAGCGGGACAACTTTCTGGTTTAGGTAAATTAACATCTATCGAAGATATGAAAAAAGCTGCTGAAAAAATACATGAGCTTGGTTCACAATATGTCATCATTAAAGGTGGTAAAGCGCTAGAATCAGATAAAGCCTTTGACTTATTCTATGATGGTAAAAAACATGTATTACTTTCTACTGATAAATTCCAATCTAGTTATAATCATGGTGCCGGCTGTACATTTGCTGCTGCAACTACTGCTAATTTAGCTAACGGTGAGTCTCCAGAAGATGCTGTAAAACGCGCTAAAGCATTTGTTGCATCTGCAATAAAAAATGGCTGGAGAATGAATGAATTCGTCGGTCCAGTTGATCATGGTGCAGCAAACCGTATTGAAAAAATCGAAGTTTATACTGAAGAAGTATAAATAAAAACTACACGTTTAAAAAGTCTACAGAGTATCTCACTTTGTAGGCTTTTTACGTGTAGCCTTTTCATTATTGTCCAATGCCAAATTCTGCTTTTATTTTGGCAATCACTTTTTGTTTTTTAAATAGTTTCATTTCATATTCATAAAGCGTCATATTATCTAATTTACTTTCATTAAGACACACGATTTCAGCTTCATAATTTTCTAAAGTCATAATACGTTCAGTTTGTTCAAATTCGGTTTTGATTTGTTTTAGTTTTACGTTACTGCCCATATAAGGCTTAAAACTATCAAATTCACGAAGAACACTTAGTAAATATTGAACTGGCACTTCTTCATAATACTGATATCCCATGATATTACAATAATCTAAAACCGCTTCATCATTAAATGAAATACGCTTTCTTTCCACTACTTTCACCCGCCGTTTCTTAAGGCTCATTCTTTGTAGTAGTAATTGTACTTTAAACGATATCATCTATCAAGTTAATATTTACATATGTACTTTAAGATTCTTTATTACTATAAGCACTATTATCTACAATAATTTCTACATTCGGGTGATTGTACAATGCTGAAGCTGGAAGATCAGTCGTAATTTCACCTGACAACAACTTTTGAATCGCTTCTGCTTTTTTTGGTCCAAAAGCTAATAATATGATGCGTTTAGCTTTTAAAATAGATTGAATACCCATTGAAATTGCTTGTTTAGGTACTTCTTCTTTCGTTTCAAAATATCTACTGTTAGCTTCTATTGTTGATTCTGTTAAATCAACTACACTTGTTAAACTATCAAATGATGTTCCTGGCTCATTAAAACCGATATGACCATTTTCACCAATTCCTAATATTTGTATGTCCATTGGACCTTCTTTATCTATTAGATTCTCATAGCGTTCTACTTCGCTATTTAAATCATTTGCTGATCCATGTGGTAAATGTATTTTTTCTTCATTCCAACTAGATAAATGGTTAAATAATATATCGTGCATATATGTGTAATAACTTTCTGGATGATCAGAGTCGATTCCTATATACTCATCTAAATTAAAGGTTGTAATATTACTTAAATCCAATTTATTTATTTTAATTAAATTAACTAATTGTTCATATACGCCGACCATTGTACCACCAGTAGCTAAACCTAACACACTCTTATTGTCAGTTATGATTTGCTTTAATAACTCATTTGCAACATAATGACAAGCTTCTTTTTCAGTACCTAAATTTATAAATTTCATGATTATCCCTCTATTTCTTTAATAAATCGTTTTGTAATTTCTAAAGGTCTTGTAATTGCGCCTCCAACAACTGTGCAATGAACACCTAAATCCGTTACACGCTTCAACATTTCAGGTGTTACAACGTTTCCTTCTGCTATCACTTTAGCTTCGACTTTATTTAATACATCTTTTAAAAATTGAAAGTCATTTTCGTATAATACATGACCTTTAGTATATGATGTATAACCTCTTAATGTTGTACCAACATAGTCAAACCCAAGCTTATCAGCATTGATTGCTTCGTCTAAATCTGATATATCAGCCATAATTTCTACATTTGGTGCGTTATCTCTAATATACTGAACAATTTCTTCAAGTGATTCTTTTGGTCTTTCTTGTTTAGTCGCATCTAGAGCAATTACCTCACATCCACTTTCAATCAACTCATCGACTTCTTTCGTAGTAGCTGTGATAAATACGTTGGAACCTTCGTAATCTCTTTTTACAATACCGATGACTGGTAAGTCGACTTCTTGTTTTATTGCAATAATGTCTTCTTTCGTATTTGCTCTAATTCCTTTAGCACCACCTTGATATGCGGCTAATGCCATTTTACTCATAATAAATGAAGAATGTAATGGCTCTTCTGGTAATGCTTGACATGAAACAATTAATCCTTGCGGTAACATTTAAAATGCACTCCTTATTTTTCTTCTAATGCTTCTTCAACTTCATTTTTAATTGTTGTTACATGAGGACCATATATAATTTGTACACCTGTACCTTTTTGAACAATACCTCGTGATTCAGTTGATTTAATCAAATCTTCATCAATCTGTTCACCATCTTTAACGGTCACTCTCAATCTTGTTGCACAACAATCTACAGCATCAATGTTTTCCTTGCCACCCAAACCTTTAATAACTGTTTGCGCGCGTTCACTTGCTTTAACAGTTTCAACCGCCGCTTCATCTTCACGGCCAGGCGTCTTAAAGTTAAATTTAGTAATTAAAAATCTAAATGTAACGTAATACAGTAAGAACCAGACTATACCAATTGGAATCACTAGTAAATAATTTGTCTTACTATTACCTTGTAACACACCGTACAGTATATAATCAATAAAACCACCACTAAAAGTTTGTCCAACTGTAATATTAAATATATCAGCCATCATAAAGGCTAATCCATCAAATATAGCATGGATAACATATAAAACTGGCGCAATAAATAAGAAACTGAATTCTAAAGGCTCTGTTATACCTGTTAAGAATGACGTAAGTCCCGCTGAAAGCATTAAACCACCTACGACCTTTTTCTTTTCAGGCTTTGCTGTATGGTAAATAGCTAATGCAGCACCTAACAAGCCAAACATCATTGTTATAAATCGACCAGACATATAACGCGAGATGCCCGAATAATAATGTGTTAAATTAGCATCGCCTAACTGAGCGAAAAATATATTTTGTGTTCCTTGAACAATTTTACCGTTGATTTCCATTGTACCACCTAAAGCTGTTTGCCAGAATGGTAAATAGAATATATGATGCAGTCCAAATGGTCCAAGCATACGTAATACAAATCCATAAATGAAAGTTCCTATAACACCTGTCTTATTCACAAGTCCACCTGCACCAAATATCCAACCTTGGATGGTCGGCCATACAAAGTACAATACAACACCTAATACTATAGAAGCTACAGAGGTTATAATAGGTACGAATCTAGAACCACCAAAGAACCCTAAAAATGGTGGCAATGTAATCTTGTTATATTTATTATGTAAAAATGACGTCAAAATACCAACGATAATACCACCAAATACACCTGTTTCAACTGTTTGAATTCCTAACATCATCCCTTGCCCTGCTTTAGCAAGTGAATCTTGAGATGCAATATTGTCAGTAATCGTCAATAACGCGTTCATAGTTGCATTCATAATTAGAAAGCCTAACATCGCTGCTAGACCAGCTGTACCTTTATCACTTCTCGCTAATCCAATCGCTACACCTATAGCAAATATTACTGGTAAATTAGCAAAAACAATATCTCCTGCTGAAGACATTAATATAAAGATATATTGTAATAAATCCACATCTAAGATTGGATAAGCTTTTATTGTATTTGGGTTACTCAACGCACCTCCAATACCCAGAAGCAAACCTGCTGCTGGTAATATAGCGATGGGTAACATAAATGATTTCCCGAATTGTTGTGCCTTATCAAAAATTTTACTCATGGGCACACCTCCTATTGAAACTAAATATAACACCATGAAAAGATTAGTCAATAACATTCGTTGTTTTGGAAAACTTTTTCAAATATAATACACATATTATAGAAAACAGGAGTGTTAACCATGAATTTTGAAAATCGTATTCAACAATCTTATAATGGAACAGATATTCAAAATGTACCTCTCATACAACGGATATATGAATATCATCAATCTATCATTCAAAAATCAGGTGAATTTATTTCTAATAAAAAAATAAATCAATTGATCGAAGTATTAATAGAAAGTGAACATGCCTTATTTGCAGGGTTAGGTAGCTCGGGTTTAACAGCCACTGAGTTCTATTACAGAACAATGCGCATGGGTATTAAAGGAAATTCAGCGACAGATGTGCATCAAATAAAAATTGGTGCTTCTTTGCTCACTGAGCGAGATACATTTATTGCCTTGTCTAATAGTGGAGAAACAAAAGAATTGGTTAACGCTGTTAAAATCGCTAAAGATCATGGTGCCACAATTATTGCGATTACTAACTATGCTGGTAGCCCTCTTTCCGCTCTCTCAGACATAACGATTATGACGATAGATCAAACTAGAATAAATGACCATCAATTTATTAACACTCAAATTTCAGCTCATTTTCTAATAGATGTTGTCAGTTACATGCTTTTATCACACGAAAGTCATTTAACACAATACGACCATACTAAAGAAGTTATTTTAAAGGATAATAATTCCTGAGTTGTGAGCAGAATGTATATAAATTCACTCGAGAATTTAGTAGAATAGTAAAGTATATACTATGAGGAGTGAAAGGCATGGAATTAATTCAAATAGATCAAGTTCAAACCTTAATATCAGAATATGAAAATAAGCCAGTTTATCTTCATGTAGAGACAACAAATGGTGCGTATGCGAATCACTTTGATCAAAAAGTGTTCAACGCTGGTACATTTTTAAGAAATATTCAAGTTACATTTACCCATGCTCATTTAACAGGTGGCGTTAAAGAGCCTTTCCGTGTGGGCCTTAAATTAGACAATAATGGCTGGGTTTATGTACAAGGTTTGACACATTATGAAGTAACGGAAAATAAAGAATTATTATTAGCGGGATTAAATCATGAAGGGCAACTTGCTGCTAGTTTAGAAATTAGTAGTAAACCGTTTAAGGAATAAGAGGTGACGACAATGGATAAAGAAAGACAAGTATTGGTTATATTCCCACATCCAGATGATGAAGCGTTTGGAACTTCGGGTACATTAAGCAAATTTATAGATAGCGGTGTCCCAGTTACTTATGCATGCTTAACTTTAGGTCAAATGGGTCGTAATCTCGGCAACCCTCCTTTTGCAACAAGAGAGTCTTTACCGTTTATTAGAGAACGTGAATTAGAAGCAGCTGCTGAAGCAATTGGTATTACTGATTTACGTAAAATGGGTTATAGAGATAAAACTGTTGAATTTGAACCGAAAGATGAAATAGATAATATGGTAAAATCATTAATAGATGAATTAAATCCATCACTAATAATATCATTCTATCCAGGCTATTCTGTACATCCAGACCATGAAGCAACTGCAGAAGCAGTGATAAGAACAGTAAGCCGTATGGAAAAATCAGAACGTCCTAAATTACATTTAGTAGCATTTAGTAATGACACGTATAGCGATCTCGGAGAGCCCGATGTAAGTATAGATATAACTGGTTATGAGGAACGTAAAATGAAAGTACTTCAAGCTCATGCATCTCAAACCGGACCAATGTTACAAAACCTCGCTTCAAATACACAAGAGAGTGAAGCGGCTAAAGATATGTGGTTGAAGTCAGAACATTTCTGGACATATCATATTGAATAGATAGTTGGAGGCAATGTTAATGAAACAAATCGATTTATCAACACGTGAAGCGCGATGGAAATATTTTGGTTCAGTAGATCCAATCAAAGGAACGAAACCTACTGAAAAAGAAAAAATGCCTGATTTACAAAGTTCTAAAAAAGATTTCCTATTCGAAATTGAGCATGTTGGTATTAAAAATTTAGTTTATCCTGTTAAAATAGATGGTTTTCAATCAATTGGTAATTTTGAGTTTTCGACAAGTTTAAATCAAGATGAAAAAGGTATTAATATGAGCCGTATCATCGAAAGTGTTGAAAAACATTACGATAACGGTGTGCCTTTAAGTTTTGATTCTTTAAAATCATTACTCAATACACTTGAAAGTGCAATGTTCCAAAATACAGCTTCTGTAGACGTATCAGCTAAATGGTTCTTTAACCGATACAGTCCAATTACTCAACAAAAAGCTGTTGGAAACGCTGATATACGTTACATTTTATCAGTATCAGACGACAAACTTACTAAAAAATCATTAGGTATCGAAGTACCGGTTACAACACTATGTCCTTGTTCTAAAGAAATTAGTGAATACTCTGCTCATAACCAGCGCGGTATTATTACAGTCCTAATTGATTTAGACACTGAGACTGATTTACCGGATAATTATAAAGAATTGATTTTAGACGGTATGGAAGCAAATGCGAGCTCTATGCTTTATCCAATACTAAAACGTACAGATGAAAAAGCAGTTACAGAGCGTGCATATGAAAATCCTCGCTTCGTAGAGGACTTAATTAGATTAGTAGCGGCAGATTTAGTCGAATTAGAATGGATTAATGGTTTCGAAATAGAATGCCGTAATGAAGAATCAATACATCAACATGATGCATTCGCAAGATTAAAATACTCAAAATAATCATATATAACTAAAAAACAGCCAAAATTCTTATTTAAAAAAGAATTTTGGCTGTTTTTCATTTTTATTTAACCCTAGTAACCACTCGTTACTTTCCTTAATTACAAATTCACTTCTTCAGTTTCAACCCATGGATTATTCTGAATTAATTTAATGATTTGCTCTGTAAATAGTTTAACGCGTAATTTAATATCATCTACATCCACATAGTAAGTGCCGTCTTCTGTTTTTCCGTAATCTGCATCTTGTGTAGAGATTTGGACAGGTACAGCAATTCCTAACAAGTTTCTCATGATAATTCTTAAGTGTGATAATGGTTCCGTACTACGCATGCCACCACTATTGCAAATTAATCCAACTGGTTTCATTTTGAATTCGTCCATCGTTAAATGGTCTAATGCATTTTTTACTACGCCTGAATATGAACCGTGATAATTTGGTGTACCAATTATAATAGCATCTGCTTCTTCAGCTAGTTCTCGTAATTCATTAACATTTGCTTTAATACGTTCATCATTTAAGTGTCGGCCAGATACATCTAAGAACGGAACTGGCTTATCATATAAATCAAACAATGTTACCTCTGCTTCTTGTTCTTCTAAGTTACCGCGAACAAATTGCGCCAGTGCATGTGTATGAGAGTATTGTTTAGCGCTACCTACAATAAGTAATACTTTCACTGTTGTCACCTCAAAATCTATGATATTTATTATACCTCACAGTATAACATACTGAATAACTAAGAGTTTATACTCAGTTAAAAATCAGTCTAATGGACTATTAACAATTACTCTTCGCTTTTCAAAGCTTGTATGATGGCTTTACCAACACCACTATTTTCGTTTGTATCTGTTATATAATCCGCCATTTCTTTAACTTCAGGTGCACCATTTTCCATTGCAACTGCGTATCCTGCTTTTTCTAACATAGAAATGTCATTTAAATTATCACCTATCGCCATAACATCTGACATTGGTATTTTGAGTTGTTCAGCGATTGCTTCTAATGCGATTCCCTTTTGTGCATCAGAATGTGTAATTTCTATATTCCCTCTTGAAGAAGAAGATACAGCTAAACTTTGAAACTCAGAAATTTCTGCTTTAGCTCTATCGATTTTTTCTAAATCACTCGCAAATGCTAAGATTTTCAAAATAATTTCGCCTGGACGTTTACTAATTTCGTCATAGCTATCAACTTGTTTCAAAGTCCCATTATCTATACGATTTTGTATATTAGCTCTAATTTTCTTAACATCCGCTTTTTGGCCAGCTTTTTCTGCTATATCCACATAGATTTCTAAGTCTTTCTCTGGGTCTTCTGTATAAATACCAAAGTTCGTATACACTTGGTAATAAATATCTTCACTATTTAAGACACCTGTAATTTTATCAATTAATGGACGTGTTAATTTAGATGTATGAATAATGTTAAATTCTTCATCCCTTAATTCAGCCCCGTTTAAACAAATATAAGGTAAAGTCAAATCTGTTGGTGCAATTGGACCATTCGCTTCATAAAAAGCTCTTCCCGTAGCAATAACTACCGTAATACCCTTAGATTGGGCATATTTTATTGCTTCATAGTTCTCATTAGAAATTTCGTGTGCTGCATTTAGTAAAGTACCATCCATATCTGTTGCGATTAACTTTATCATTAGAGAGACCTCTTTTCTTTATATTCAACATAAATTCTAACAAATTATCTGTATAAACTCTATGAATCTGAACTCTTCTCTTTGTTTTGCTTCTTTTTCGCTCTTTTTTCTAAAAAAAACGTACGAAGCATCTCTCCACACTCTTCTGCTAATATTCCTCTTTCTACTGTAGAACGATGATTAAACCTTGTATCTTCTATTAAATTCATTAAACTACCACTACATCCACCTTTAGGATCACTTGCGCCGTATACAACATGAGGTATTCTACTCATTACTATAGCGCCCGAGCACATAACACAAGGTTCTAACGTTACATATAAAGTAGTATCTTCTAAACGCCATGAATTTAAATATTCAGATGCTTCTTGAATTGCCAACATCTCAGCATGTGCAGAAGGACTTTGTTCATTTTCTCTTAAATTATGCCCTCGTCCAATTACTTCTCCTTTATACACAACAATTGCACCAATTGGTACTTCGTCCATTTTCCATGCTTTTTTCGCTTCTTCAATAGCAAGTTTCATATAATTTTCATGCACGTTTTATTTCACTCCGTTTAATTTGTGATAGAATAGGTATGTCTATTTTAACACCTGGAGAGATAAATATGAAAAAAACCTTTATTGCAATTGAAGGACCTATAGGAGTCGGGAAAAGTTCTTTAACTAAAAAGCTTGCTAAAGCTTTGAATTATAAAGAAGAATTTGAAATTGTAGATGAAAATCCATTTCTAAGTGATTTTTATGATGACATTTCAAAATGGAGTTTTCAAACTGAAATGTTCTTCTTATGTCATCGCTATAAACAATTAACAGATTTACAAAATGTGCAAGGCATCGTAAGTGATTATCACATATTTAAAAATAAAATTTTCGCTAAAAACACTTTAAACGATTTTGAATATGATAAATTCAGTAGAATCTACGATATCTTAACTGAAGATATTCGCATGCCAGATCAAATAATCTTCCTCGATGCTTCCTTAGATGTTCTTCAAGAACGCATTGCCAATAGGAATAGATCCTATGAGGCTCAAATAGAAGACGACTACTTAGCACAATTAAAACACGACTATAATCAGTTTTATAAAGAAGTAAAAAATGAAATCGATGCAATACAAATAGATACTTCAAATTTAGATTTCGTTCATAACACCTCAGATTATCAACACGTTTTACATTTATTACAACCATTGATTGGAGAGATTAAACATGACCAATAAAGTCATTCCTAGTAATGCGATTATAACGATTGCTGGTACTGTTGGGGTAGGAAAGTCATCATTAACAACAGCTCTAAGTGAGCGCTTAAACTTTAAAACATCTTTTGAAAAAGTAGATAACAACCCATATTTAGAAAAATTCTATCACGACTTTGAACGTTGGAGCTTCCACCTTCAAATATACTTTTTAGCAGAACGCTTTAAAGAACAAAAAAGAATGTTCGAATATGGCGGTGGCTTTATACAAGACCGTTCCATTTACGAAGACGTTGATATTTTCGCAAAAATGCATGAAGAACAAGGAACAATGACACAAGAAGACTACGCAACTTATAGAGAACTATTTGAAGCAATGGTTATGACCCCATACTTCCCTAAACCAGATGCATTAATTTATTTAGAATGCGACTATGAAGATGTTATACAACGCATCAAAAATAGAGGACGACAAATGGAAATCGAAACAGACGAACAATATTGGAAAAAACTTTTCGCACGCTATGATAATTGGATTAACAACTTTACAGAGTGTCCAGTTGTTCGTGTAAATATAAATGATTATGACTTATACGAAGACCCAGAATCAATCAACAAAATCATCGACAAAGTAGCACACGTCATTGAAACACATCGCGCTATCGATACAAGAGTGAAGTAGGAAATATATAGGTAGGATAAATCTTTTCCTAAAATAAACATCCCAACCCGTTAGAATTATCTTTCAGGTTGGTTTTTTTTTGTTGTCTTTGATTTTGAAAATGTATACTTGACTGAGGTAAGGCTCCAATCATCTACCATTCCATTCTGCTTCTTTTTCATGAAATTCATTTATGTCTTTGTATATATAATCCGCTTCTTCCAAGTCTGATTTTTCGCCAGTACCGCTTAGTACACCGACTACTACACCGAAATGTGAATTTCGTCCCATTTGTATATCTGTTGGGGTGTCCCCTATTATTGCTATTTCTTCTGGTACAACGTTCCATTTTGCATAAAAGTCTTCTACCATTTTAGGGTCTGGCTTTTGATAACCGTTAATAGTAGCGGTAATTGTATCGTCTATTAAATGACTGACGCCTGCATCTTTGATAAAGCGTTTTGTTCCGTCTTGATCGTCGCTCGTTATAATCGCTATTTGATATCCTTTATCTTTGAAATGTTTTAATGTATTTTGCATGTCGTCTATTACGACCGTTTCTGGATTATATTCTGCAATTAAATCTTTGCTTAATTGTACTGTCCAGTCTTCTACTTCTTTATTATTTTCGTGATTAGCGTATTTTTGAAATTTTTTTACGATATCAGATAATGTTCCTGAAGCTAAAATACCACTTGCTAAAAATTTCCCGTCTACATATCCTAATTCTTCTTGTAATGATTGTTCTTCTTCAACTTGATATTGTTCTATAAATTTATTGATCATCACAAGAGAGATTTCAGACCATGTTTCATCAAACTTTAGTAATGTACCGTCTTTATCAAATAATAGCCAATTAATCATATATGTATTCTCCTTTAAAAAATCAGGCTGGGACAAATAGATGTCTCAGCCTGATTTATTTTAAATATCTTTATACTGTCTCAATACGGCTTTCTTGTCCTACTACTACTCTCCAACCATGTTTATCTTCTTTCTTACCTGTTTGGATTGCTGTGTACTCATCAAATAAATGATTTGTGATAGGACCCGTCTTATTATCATTAATTGTAATTTCAACTTCATCATATTTTAAGAAGCCAACTGGTGAAATAACAGCTGCAGTTCCTGTGCCGAATATTTCTGTTAAACGACCATCATGATGTGCATTGACTACTTCATCGATTGAAATTCGTTTTTCTTCAGTTTCATAACCCAATTCTTGGGCTAACTCGAGCACAGTTTTTCTTGTAATACCTGGTAAAATACTACCGTTTAATTCAGGTGTTACTACTTTACCATCGATTACAAAGAAGATATTCATACTACCTACTTCTTCGATATATTTTTGTTCTACGCCGTCTAACCAAAGAACTTGATCAAAGCCCAATTCATTAGCACGTGTTTGTGCAATTAAACTAGCAGCATAGTTTCCACCACATTTAGCAAAACCTACTCCACCTCTAACAGCACGAACAAACTCATCTTCGACATATATACTTGTTGGTTTTAATTGTTCATCACCATAATATGCACCTACAGGAGAAAGAATCACTAGAAATTCATAATCTGTTGACGAACGTACACCTAAGTATGGTTCAGTTGCATATACAAATGGTCTCACATATAAAGATTGGCCTTCACCATTAGGCACCCAATCACGTTCTATATCAATTAGCTGTAATAAACCTTCTAATACTTTGTCTTCGTCGATTTGTGGCATTTCCAAACGTTTTAACGATAAATTGATTCTTTTGAAATTTTGGTCAGGTCTGAATAACGTTACTTCATCTCCATCTTTATATGCTTTCATGCCTTCAAATACTGTTTGACCATAATGAAGCCCTTGTGCACTTGGCGATAAAGTAATTGGCCCATATGGAATAATTTTAGGCTCTGACCAGCCTTCACCTTGTTTATAAGACATAGATAGCATATAATCTGTAAAGATTTCGCCGAACGCTAACTTTTGGAAATCCGGTTTTTCTTTCAGCTGCTCACGCTGTTCTACGTAAAATGTTTCTGACATAATGATTCCTCCTAGGCTAATTAATAATTAATGTTATCAAGTATATCAGTCATAGAGGGGTTATTCAATAAGTTTTTAGAAAATTTAAAAAATACTCATAATATATTTAACTTTTTGCTAATTGGTCTTTTTCTTTAATTGCTTTCAACATTAGTTTTGTCATGCTATCTAAATCATATTGTGGATTGAATCCCCATTCTTCCTTAGCACAACTTGTATCGATTGAATTTGGCCAAGTATCTGCAATTGCTTGACGGTCAGGATCAACATCATAACTAAGCTCAAATTCAGGCAATATTTTTTGTATTGAAGCTTTAACTGTTTCTGGTTCTACGCTCATAGCACTTACGTTATATGCGTTACGATGAACCAATTTTTCCCCGTCTGCTTCCATCAATTGAATAATCGCATTAATAGCATCATCCATAAACATCATATCCATATATGTCCCTTTAGCGATATAACTATTGTATTTACCTTCTCGTATCGCTTTAAAGTATATTTCCACAGCGTAATCTGTTGTCCCTCCGCCCGGTTCTTTTACATAAGAAATTAACCCAGGGAAACGTACACTTCTTGTATCTACGCCAAATTTCGTATAATAGTAGTCACATAATAATTCTCCTGCTACTTTATTCACGCCATACATTGAAGTCGGTCTTTGTATCGTTTCTTGTGGCGTCATATCTTTTGGTGTATTAGGCCCGAAAGCGCCTATAGAACTTGGTGTAAAGAATTGCATGTTGTATTCTCTTGCCGCTTCTAAAGCATTTACAAGCCCACCCATATTTAAATTCCATGCAAATAAAGGATTTTTTTCAGCAGTTGCAGATAATAAAGCAGCCATATGCATAATTGTATCTGCTTTAAATGTTTCAACTAGCTCAAACAATCTGTCTTTATCCGTTACATCTAGTATTTCGAATGGTCCATTTAATATAACGCTGTCACTTTCTGGTCTTTTTATATCTGTAGCTAGAACTTGATCGTTACCAAATTTTTCTCTTAATTTTATTACTAATTCTGTCCCGATTTGACCTAGTGCACCAGTTATGATGACTTTTTTCATAATAAAAATCCTCCTGTACTATTGAAATGTTCAATCGTCTTTTTAGAACGTACAAAAACGCTTTCTTTATAGTTATTTTAACTTATTTAAGCCGATTTGTATACTTGAGAAACACATTTCTATAATAAAAAGGGCACTTATTACATAAAAACAGGGAGTATATCATAAATAAGGCTGAGACATTTATTTATGTCTCAGCCTGTCACTTCACATTATTTACAGCAATCCAAGTTCTTTACCAATTTTTTCGTAAGTTTCAATTGCTTGATCTAATTGTTCTTTCGTATGTGCTGCAGTTGGCATATTTCTTACACGACCTGTACCTCTAGGCACAGTCGGGAATACTATAGCTTTTGCATATACACCTTCGTCCATTAGTCGTTTACTAAATGTTTGAGCCTTTTTCTCTTCACCAATAATTACTGGTGTAATTGGTGTTTCTGAATGTCCAATATCGAACCCTTTAGCTTTTAAGCCTTCTTTTAAGTAGTTCGCATTATCCCATAATTTATCGTGTAATTCAGTTGAAGCCATTAATTTTTTAACTGATTCAGTAATTGCTTTAGTATCTCCAGGTGCTAAAGAAGTTGAGAATAAGAAAGGTCTTGAAGCAACTTTTAACCAATCTATTAAATCTTTCGTACCTGCTACGTATCCACCTACTACACCTATTGCTTTAGATAACGTTCCAATTTGGAAATCTATTTTATCTTGTAAACCGAAATGTTTTACTGTGCCTGCTCCTTTACCCATAACACCTGAGCCGTGAGCGTCATCAACATAAGTGATTAAGCCAAATTCTTCAGCGATTTCTACGATTTCTGGTAATTTAGCTACATCACCATCCATAGAGAATACGCCGTCAGTAATATACATTACTTTGTTATATTGACCTGACTCTACTGCTTCTTTTGCTTTTGCTCTTAAATCTTCCATATCAGAATGATTCACTCGAATGATTTTCGCTTTAGATAAACGACAACCATCTATAATAGAAGCATGGTTTAATTCATCAGAAAGAATTGCATCATTCTTATTCATAACTGCTGAAATTGCTGCCATGTTACAGTTGAATCCAGATTGATAAGCAATTGCACTTTCAGTCCCTTTAAATTGAGCTAAAGTCTCTTCTAATTCTCTATGCAAATCTAGTGTCCCATTAATAGTACGTACTGCACCAGCGCCAACACCATGAGTATCGATTGCGTCTTTAGCAGCTTTTTTCAAATCTTCGTCTGTTGCTAATCCAAGGTAATTGTTTGAAGATAAATTGATATATGATTTTCCACCAATATTAATTTCAGCACCATTTGCGCCTTCAACAATATCAATTTCATTATACAAACCATTATCCTTCAATTCATTTAAATTTGTTGTTAAAAATGTTTCTAATGTTTGTACCATTTGCACTTTCTCCTTTAGCACTTTTTATTTATCATAACATACTAAAATCAAAGAATTAAGCGTTATCATAGTAAATTGAATTGTTTAAATTTTCTATAAATTTTGCTACAATAGTCGTATTATATTTCGAAAGAATTGAAAGAAGGTTTAGCAATGGTCAATTGGAAAAAAGAAATCGAAGAAAAATTTGATCGTCTCGTAGAAATAAGACGATATATGCATATGAATCCAGAATTATCATATCATGAGGATAAAACTCATGATTTTATTTTATCTGAACTCAAAAAGTTAGATAAGTTACAAATAAGAGAACGTGTTGGTCAAAATGGTATAGTAGCAAAACTTAAAGGAAATGAGCCAGGTCAGACTATTGCATTTCGTGCTGATTTTGATGCATTGCCTATTCAAGATGAAAAAGACGTTCCATACAAATCTACTGTAGATGGTGTGATGCATGCTTGTGGACACGACGGGCATACAGCTACACTACTCACTTTATGTGAATTACTACATGAACATCAATCACAATTGAAAGGTAATGTCGTTTTTATATTCCAATACGCGGAAGAATTAAGTCCAGGTGGCGCTAAACCAATGGTTGATGATGGTGCTTTAGATGGCGTAGATAAAATATACGGCAATCACTTTTGGAGTGGACATTCAACATCAGAAATTAAAACTAAGAGTAGTGCAATGATGGCTTCTCCTGATTATTTCAAAATCACAATTCAAGGTAAAGGTGGTCATGGTGCTAAACCACACACTTCCATTGATCCTATAGTCATTGTTTCAGAGTATATTTCTAGTTTACAAAAAATCATTTCAAGAAATTTAGATCCTATCGACCAAGGTGTTATTACTGTAGGAAAAATTGACGCAGGTAACACCTTTAATGTTATTAGCGACACAGCGACTATTGAAGGCACTGTCAGAACGTTTAATCCCAAAGTGAAGGATTTAATCGAAGAAGAACTAGAACGCCTTTTAAAGGGTATCTGTATCGCAAATAACGCAAGTTACGATTTCGATTATAGAAGAGGCTATCCTACCGTCATTAATCATGATGAACAATACAATGTTGTTAAAAAAGCAGCTACAGATTTAGATCTTACTTATGAAGATATCGAACCAATGATGATTGGTGAAGACTTTTCTTACTATCTTTTAGAACGTCCAGGATGCTTCTTCCTAACTGGTAGTGGTAATGAAGAAAAATCTTCAACAGCCCCTCACCATCACCCAATGTTTGATTTAGATGAAGATGCAATGAAAACGACAACAGAAATGTTTTTAAAAATTCTTGAAGTTGAAGGAGTAATATAATAAATGAAAGATATTTTATTTCAAAAAGTTGAAGATTATTATGATGAGATGATAGAAATCAGAAGGCATTTACATATGAATCCTGAACTTTCATTTGAAGAAGTACAAACTCCAGCCTATATTGCAAATTACCTTCGTAATCTAGACATAGATGTTAGAGAAGGTGTTGGTGGCAGAGGTGTAGTTGGAACATTAAACAAAGATAAACCAGGCCCTACCCTAGCAATTAGAGCTGATTTTGATGCATTACCTATACAAGACGAAAAAGAAGTACCTTATAAATCTACTGTAGATGGCGTCATGCATGCTTGTGGACATGATGCGCATACTGCTGTCTTACTCATGACTGCAAAAATTTTATCTGAACATCGTGATGATATTAATGGTCGTGTTGTTTTTATTCACCAACATGCTGAAGAAGTAGACCCTGGCGGCGCGATACAAATGATTGCAGACGGATGCCTAACAGGTGTGGACGCTATCATTGGCCAACATGTATCAAGTACTATAGATGTTGGTAAAGTCGGTTATAAATACGGAACAACAACAGGCATTCCAGATGACTTCTGGATTACGTTAAAAGGTCGAGGTGGTCACGCAGCTCATCCCGACCAATTAATAGATCCATTAGCAGCCGGAATTCAACTATGTAATGACTTACAATATATTGTTTCACGTAAAACAAGTGCTTTATCACCTGCCGTTCTTTCTATCACAATGTTTAATGCTGGTGAAACAAATAACGTTATACCAGATACATGTAAAATTGGCGGGACGATAAGAACATTTGATTCAGAGATTCAAGCAAGCGTTGTAGAAGGTTTCAAAAAAGTACTTGAAGGCTTAACAACTTCAACAGATGTTACTTACGATTTAAAATATAGTAAAGGTTATCCTCCTGTCATTAATACAGAACGTGAGACTGACCTCATTCTTGAAGCCACTCAAGAAGTTGATAGCGTTTATGAACTGGTAGAATTAGAAGCAAGTTTAAGTGGTGAAGACTTCTCTTATTACCAACAAAGAGTGCCCGGTGCTTTCTTCTATACTGGAACTAGAAATGAGCATTTTAAAGCAGATTTTCCCCATCATCATCCAAAATTCGATATCGATGAAAAAGGGTTAATCAATGCTGTACGCATCTTTTTATTAACAACATTTAAGTTTATGGAAGGAGATTATAAAAATGACCTTAACGCATGAAGTTGAAAAGCATATGGATGAATTAATCGAAATTAGAAGGCATTTACATCAACATCCTGAATTATCTTTTCAAGAAGAAAATACTAAAAAGTATATCGCAGATTATCTTGAAAATTTAGGTATTGAAGTAAAAAAAGATGTCGGAGGTAACGGACTTTTAGGCTATATTAAAGGCGGGAAAGAAGGTCCTACTATTGCTTTAAGAGCAGACTTTGATGCTTTGCCTATCAACGATGAAAAGGAAGTGCCTTATAAGTCTACAGTAGAGGGCGTTATGCATGCTTGTGGACATGACGCTCATACAGCAAGCTTATTAATAACAGCTAAAATATTAAAAGAACATTCAGATGCTATCCATGGTAATGTCGTACTTATTCATCAACATGCTGAAGAAGTCCTTCCAGGTGGCGCTAGAGCTATGATAGAAGCTGGTGCATTAGATGGTGTTGATTATGTATTCGGTACCCATACAGCGAGCCATATAGACGCAAATAAAGTCGGATTTTGTGCTGGACCTGCTTATGCAGCTGCAGATTCATTTGAAATTGAAATCCAAGGGCTTGGTGGGCATGGCGCAATGCCTCAATTCGCAAAAGACCCAATTGTCGCAGCTTCATCATTAATTGTTCAGGCGCAAAGTATTGTATCAAGAACTATTGACCCACTTGAGTCAGCAGTTGTCACATTTGGAACATTTAAAGGTGGTAACGCCTTTAATGTTATAGCGGACAAAGTAAAATTAACAGGAACAATAAGAAGTTATTTACCTAGCGTTAAAGAACAAATCAAAGATCGTTTAAATGGGATTTTAAACGGTATAGAATCAAGTTATGGTGTGAAATGTCACTTAGACTATACAGACGGATATCCACCAGTAGTAAACCATGAAAAGGAAACAAAATGGGCTAAAAATCTAGCAAGTAATATTGATACTATCGAAGAAGCTTTTGATTTTCCGCCTTCACTCGGTGGAGAAGATGTTGGTTACTTCTTACAGCATGTACCAGGAACTTATTTCTTTACAGGTGTAGGCAATGAAGCATTAAAAGCAACTTACCCTCATCATCACCCTAAATTCGATTTAGATGAACAATCATTACAAAATAGCGTTAAACTCTTCCTATCCATTATTGAACATAGTGAAGAATTAGAAAAATAAATTCTATATATTAATGAACATAGTGAAGAATTAGAAAAATAAATTCTATATATTAATGAACATAAAAAACAGGGGAAATTCTTAAGTTAATAAGAATTTCCCCTGCTCTATTTAAATCTAGTAAAATATGCTAGATATTATACGTTTGGTTAAGTGTGTACGAAATCGAATTAAGCTTCGATTACAGTAACAACACCTGATCCAACTGTACGTCCACCTTCACGGATTGAGAAACGAGTACCGTCTTCAATAGCGATAGGTGAAATTAATTCAACGTCTATTTCAACGTTGTCGCCAGGCATAACCATTTCAGTACCTTCTGGTAAGTTTACAACACCAGTTACGTCAGTAGTACGGAAATAGAATTGTGGACGGTAGTTAGTGAAGAATGGAGTATGACGTCCACCTTCATCTTTTGATAATACATAAACTTCAGCTTTGAATTTAGTGTGAGGTGTGATTGAACCTGGTTTAGCTAATACTTGACCACGGTTAACGTCTTCACGAGCAACACCACGTAATAATGCACCGATGTTATCTCCAGCTTCAGCGAAGTCTAATAATTTACGGAACATCTCAACACCAGTTACAGTTGTTTTAGATGATTCTTCAGTTAAACCGATAATTTCGATTTCTTCACCAACTTTGATTTGACCACGTTCAACACGGCCTGTAGCAACAGTACCACGACCAGTTATTGAGAATACGTCCTCAACTGGCATCATGAATGGTTTGTCAGAATCACGTTCTGGAGTTGGAATGAAAGTATCTACAGCTTCCATTAATTCAACAATTTTTTCTTCGTAAGCTTCGTCGCCTTCTAAAGCTTTTAATGCTGAACCAGCAATTACTGGAGTGTCATCGCCAGGGAAGTCATATTCTGTTAATAAGTCACGAACTTCCATTTCAACTAATTCTAATAATTCTTCGTCGTCAACCATGTCAACTTTGTTTAAGAATACTACTAATGCAGGAACACCTACGTTACGTGATAAAAGAATGTGCTCACGAGTTTGAGGCATTGGGCCGTCAGCAGCAGATACTACTAAGATACCGCCGTCCATTTGAGCAGCACCAGTGATCATGTTTTTAACATAGTCAGCGTGTCCTGGGCAGTCAACGTGCGCATAGTGACGAGTAGCTGTTTCATATTCGATGTGTGAAGTATTAATTGTAATACCACGTTCTTTTTCTTCTGGAGCGTTGTCGATTTGAGCGTATGAACGAGCTTCTCCGTCACCAGAACGTTTTGCTAATACAGTTGCAATAGCAGCTGTTAAAGTAGTTTTACCATGGTCAACGTGACCGATAGTACCAATATTGGCATGTGTTTTTGAGCGATCAAATTTTTCTTTAGCCATTATGAAATCTCTCCTATTCATATTAAAAATTATATTTTTTTATTAAGCCTCATGATGGTTACTCACCATCATGAGGATAACCTATAGTTAATTTATAAATCATTTTGAGAAAAAAATCAATTTATTAAAGCGTTTTGATTAAGCGCCTGTATTTTTCTTGATAATTTCTTCAGAAATTGATTTTGGTACTTCTTCGTAGTGATCAAATACCATAGTATAAGTACCACGACCTTGAGTGTTAGAACGTAAGTTTGTAGCGTAACCGAACATTTCTGAAAGTGGAACGAATGCACGAACAACTTGAGCGTTACCGCGTGCTTCCATACCTTCAACACGTCCACGACGACTTGTTACGTCACCCATAATGTCACCCATGTACTCTTCAGGCATAACGATTTCAACTTTCATCATTGGCTCTAAGATTACTGGATCACATTTTTTAGCTGCTTCTTTAAGTGCTAATGAAGCTGCAATTTTGAAGGCCATTTCAGATGAATCGACATCATGGTATGAACCATCATATAATTTAGCTTTAACATCAACTAATGGATACCCAGCTAATACACCGTTTTCCATAGCGTCTTTAAGACCAGCTTCAACTGAAGGAATATATTCACGAGGAACTACCCCACCAACAATAGCGTTTTCGAATTCGAAACCTGCGCCTTGTTCGTTAGGTGTAAATTCAATGTGAACATCACCAAATTGTCCACGTCCACCTGATTGACGAGCAAATTTACCTTGTACTTGTGCAGGCGTTTTGAACGTTTCACGGTAAGATACCATTGGCGCACCAACAGCACACTCAACTTTGAATTCACGTTTCATACGGTCTACTAAAATATCAAGGTGTAATTCACCCATACCACCGATGATAACTTGTCCAGTTTCATGGTCAGTATGTGCATGGAATGTTGGGTCTTCTTCTTGTAATTTAACTAATGCGTTAGTCATTTTATCTTGGTCAGCTTTTGATTTAGGCTCAACTGATAAGTGAATAACTGGCTCTGGGAAGTCCATTGCTTCTAAGATGATGTCATCTTTTTCGTCACATAGAGTATCACCTGTACCAGTATCTTTAAGTCCTACCGCACCAGCAATGTCACCAGAATATACAGTAGAAATCTCTTGACGAGAGTTAGCGTGCATTTGTAGGATACGACCTACACGTTCACGTTTCCCTTTAGTTGAGTTTTTAATGTATGATCCTGATTCCATAGTACCAGAATAAACACGGAAGAATGTTAATTTACCTACATAAGGGTCAGTCATTACTTTAAACGCTAATGCAGCGAAAGGTGCTGAATCATCAGGTTTAGCAATTACTTCTTCTTCACTTTCGAATCTATGTCCGACAATAGGTTTAACATCTAATGGTGATGGTAAGTAGTCAATAACTGCGTTCAACATTAATTGAACACCTTTGTTTTTGAATGCTGTACCACATAATACTGGGTAGAATTCAACATCACAAGTAGCTTGACGAATAGCTTTTTTAAGCTCATCAATTGTGATTTCTTCTCCACCTAAGTATTTTTCCATTAATTCGTCATTTGATTCTGCAACAGCTTCAATTAAAGATTCACGAGTTTCTTCAGCTTTTTGCTTGTGAGACTCAGGAATTTCAATTTCTTCAATTTCAGTACCTAAATCGTTATTGTATTGGAAACATTTCATTTCTACTAAATCAATAATAGCACTGAAATCATCTTCCGCACCGATTGGTAATTGAATTGGGTGAGCATTAGCTTGTAAGCGCTCATGTAATGTACCAACTGAATATTCAAAGTTCGCACCCATTTTATCCATTTTATTAATGAATACAATACGTGGAACACCGTATGTTGTTGCTTGACGCCAAACTGTTTCAGTTTGAGGTTCAACCCCTGATTGAGCATCAAGTACTGTAACGGCACCATCAAGTACACGTAAAGAACGTTCAACTTCAACTGTGAAGTCTACGTGTCCAGGTGTATCGATGATATTTACACGGTGGCCTTCCCATTCTGCAGTTGTAGCAGCAGAAGTGATTGTGATACCACGTTCTTGCTCTTGTGACATCCAGTCCATTTGTGAAGCACCTTCATGTGTTTCACCAATTTTATGAATACGGCCTGTGTAATAAAGAATACGTTCAGTAGTCGTTGTTTTACCAGCATCGATGTGAGCCATGATACCGATATTACGAGTGTTTTTCAAAGAGAAATCTCTTGCCATAGTATTCTTACTCCTTCCAAAATATTGGATATTTGGTTTTTTTATTACAATAGATACGCAGATACCCTAAGTGTTTAAAAAACTAGAGATAACCCATTAAAAGGAATCTTTATCATTTTAACGCTTAGGGTCCTAGGTTCTATTTTACCAACGATAATGAGCAAACGCTTTGTTAGCTTCTGCCATTTTATGAACGTCTTCACGTTTCTTAACTGCGCCACCAGTATTGTTAGCAGCATCTAAGATTTCGTTAGCTAAACGCTCTTCCATAGTTTTTTCACCACGAAGACGAGCATAGTTAACTAACCAACGTAAACCTAAAGTTGTACGACGATCTGGACGTACTTCTACAGGTACTTGATAGTTTGAACCACCTACACGGCGAGCTTTAACTTCAAGTACAGGCATGATGTTGTTGATAGCTTCATCGAATACTTCAATTGGATCTTTACCTGAACGTTCTTGAACAAGTTCGAATGCTGAGTAAAGAATTCTTTGAGCAGTACCACGCTTACCATCAAGCATGATTTTATTGATTAATTTTGTTACTAATTTTGAGTTGTGAATTGGATCTGGTAATACATCTCTTTTTGGAACTGGACCTTTACGAGGCATAATCGAAATCCTCCTTCCTTAATTATAAAATTTATTTAGTTTATCGTCACATAAAAATCTGTTAAACACAGAAATTTAATATTAGATTATTTCTTAGCAGCTTTAGGTTTTTTAGCACCATAAAGTGAACGACTTTGCATACGTCCTTCAACACCAGAAGTGTCTAAAGCACCACGTACTACGTGATAACGTACACCAGGTAAGTCTTTAACACGTCCACCACGAATAAGTACAACACTGTGTTCTTGTAAGTTGTGGCCTATACCAGGGATATACGCGTTTACTTCGATGTTGTTTGATAAACGAACACGAGCATATTTACGTAACGCTGAGTTAGGTTTTTTAGGTGTCATTGTTCCTACACGTGTACAAACACCGCGTTTTTGTGGAGAATATACAGTAGTCACTTTTTTCTTCATGCTATTGTATCCTTTATTTAATGCAGGTGCTGTAGAGTGTGATGATTTACTTGTACGTGGTTTACGTACTAATTGGTTAATAGTAGGCATCTTTAATGTCCTCCTCTCTTGTTTTCTTAATTCCACACATCCAGGTGGTTCATTTTAAGGCAAATAAAAATAGTAAGCACAGCTTACACATTTATTTAAGCAATGCAACTACTGTCGCATTTACTTCTATTCCATAGTGCGATCCTAACTTTTGTCTTGTTGGACTATAATCTATCGGAACGCCTGTCTCAAATGCTAAATTCAACACTTTAGACAAAATATGAATATTTACATCTTGAGCAATGATTACTTTACGTACATCATGCTTCTTCAATGCTTTAGTGGTTTGTTTTAAACCAATGACATAATTGTCTTGATTTAAGCTTAAGGCTTTTTCATTAGACATTTGATATCCTCCAAAGCGTCTGCTTGCATCAACCTTAACAATAATAACATCCTACTTTGATAAAGTCAATAATTTTTGGAGTGTTTTTATAATAAAATATAAGCTGTTCTAGACCCCTAGAACAGCTCATATCTGTTAATCAGTTACTACTGTTTCTTCAGGTGATACTTCTTTTTCAACTTTTTCGAAATCTACACCAGTATATCTTCTCATACCTGTACCAGCAGGGATTAATTTACCGATGATAACATTTTCTTTAAGTCCAAGTAAGTTATCACGTTTACCTTTGATTGCAGCATCTGTAAGAACTCTAGTTGTTTCTTGGAATGACGCCGCTGATAAGAAGCTTTCAGTTTCAAGAGAAGCTTTTGTAATACCAAGTAATACAGGTTTAGCAGTTGCTGGGCGCTTACGCGTAGCAAATACTTCTCTGTTTGCATCAGTAAATGTATGAATATCTACTAAAGCACCTGGTAATAGTTTCGTATCTCCTGCTTCAATAATTCTTACTTTACGAAGCATTTGTCTAACCATAACTTCAACGTGTTTATCTGAAATTTCAACACCTTGCATACGGTAAACTTTTTGAACTTCTTTAAGCAAGTATTTTTGAGTAGCATTTAATCCAGCTACAGCTAGTAATCCTTTAGGCTCAATTGAACCTTCAGTCATTACTTCGCCACGTTCAACATATTGTCCTTCTTCAACTTTAAGTCTTGCAGTACCTGAAGCAAGGTAAGTTCTAATTTCATTTTCGCCTTTAACTTTAATTTCTTGTTGACGATCTTTAACGATAGTAATCTCTGTTACTTCACCGTTAATTTCTGAAATAACTGCTTGACCTTTAGGGTTACGCGCTTCAAATAACTCTTGAATACGTGGTAAACCTTGTGTGATATCTGCTCCGGCTACACCACCAGTATGGAAGGTACGCATTGTAAGCTGTGTACCTGGTTCACCGATTGATTGGGCAGCTATTGTACCAACTGCTTCACCAACTTCAACTTGTTCACCAGTTGCTAAGTTCTTACCGTAACATTTTTCACATACACCATGACGAGTGTTACATGTAAATGCAGAACGGATGTGCATTTCAGTAATACCAGCATCTAGTATTTGTTTAGCAATTTCTGGCGTTATTAGTTCGTTAACTTTGATAATTACTTCATCAGTTTTTGGATGACGTAATGTTTCTTTAGAATAACGACCTTCTATACGCTCAATAAATGGCTCAATTAATTCTGATCCTTCTCTAATATCAGATACTAATAAACCTCTATCAGTTCCACAGTCTTCTTCTCTGACAATAACATCTTGTGCTACGTCAACAAGACGACGAGTTAAGTAACCTGAATCGGCAGTTTTCAGCGCTGTATCGGCTAGACCTTTACGAGCACCGTGAGTTGATATGAAATATTCAAGTACTGTTAAACCTTCACGGAATGAAGATTTAATCGGTAACTCAATAATTTTACCAGATGGGTTAGCCATCAGACCACGCATACCAGCTAATTGAGTAAAGTTAGATGCGTTACCACGAGCACCTGAATCACTCATCATGAATATTGGGTTAAGATTATCTAATGACATCATTAATTTAGCTTGAATATCATCTTTAGCTTTTGTCCAAATTTCGATAACTGCTGCATAACGTTCGCCTTCAGTGATTAAACCACGGCTAAATTGTTTTTGAACTTTTTCAACTTTAACTTCTGCTTCATCGATGATTTCTTGTTTCTCTGAAAGAACCACGATATCAGATACACCAACAGTAATACCAGCACGAGATGAATATTTAAATCCTAAATCTTTCATCTTATCTAGCATCATTGAAGTATCAGTTATATGGAATTTGTTGAATATTTCAGCAATGATTTTACCTAAGAATACTTTGTTAAATGGTTTAACAAGCTCAACGTCTTCAAGATATTCTACTAGTCCACCTTCTGGTAAATCTGTAGGTGAAACAAAGTATTTATCAGGAGTTGATTTTTCTAAATTGAAATTAGTCGGTTCATTAATATATGGGAATGAATTAGGCATAATTTCATTAAAGATAACTTTACCAACAGAAGTAATTAATAATTTTTTATTTTGTTCTGCTGTAAACGTTGGGTTCTTAAGTGATCTTGCATGTAAAGCTATACGTGAATGTAAGTGTACATGACCATTTGCATAAGCTTTAATAACTTCGTCAGTTTCATTGAAGATGTCACCAGCACCTATTGCACCTTTTCTTTCTAATGTAAGGTAATAGTTACCTAATACCATATCTTGTGAAGGCGTAACAACTGGTTTACCATCTTTAGGGTTCAAGATGTTTTGAGCTGCAAGCATTAACATACGTGCTTCTGCTTGTGCTTCTTTAGATAATGGTACGTGAACCGCCATTTGGTCACCATCAAAGTCAGCGTTATAAGCTGTTGTAACAAGTGGGTGAAGTTTAATCGCACGACCTTCAACTAGAGTAGGTTCAAACGCTTGAATACCTAGTCTGTGTAATGTAGGTGCACGGTTTAATAGTACTGGGTGTTCTTTAATAACATCTTCAAGTACATCCCATACTTCTTCTTCCATTCTTTCAATTTTGCCTTTTGCATTTTTGATGTTTGTAGCAATTTCACGTTCTACTAATTCTTTCATAATGAATGGTTTAAATAATTCTAAAGCCATTTCTTTCGGTAAACCACATTGGTACATTTTCAGACTAGGACCAACAACGATAACTGAACGTCCTGAGTAGTCAACACGCTTACCAAGTAAGTTTTGACGGAAACGACCTTGTTTACCTTTTAACATGTGTGAAAGTGATTTTAACGGACGGTTACCTGGACCAGTTACTGGACGACCACGACGACCGTTATCGATTAACGCATCTACAGCTTCTTGTAGCATACGTTTTTCGTTTTGAACGATAATGCCAGGAGCACCCAAGTCTAATAAACGTTTCAAACGATTATTACGGTTGATAACACGACGGTATAAATCATTTAAGTCACTTGTTGCGAAGCGACCACCATCTAATTGAACCATTGGACGGATTTCAGGTGGAATAATTGGTAATACATCTAAAATCATCCATGAAGGTTCATTACCAGAGTGACGGAATGATTCAACTACTTCTAGACGTTTAATTGCTCTTGTCAATCTTTGGCCAGTAGCTGATTCTAATTCTTCACGAAGTTGTTTTAATTCTTTTTCTAAATCTATATCACTTAATAGATCACGGATTGCTTCCGCGCCCATTTTTGCACTGAATTTACCCGGGAATTTATCATAATATTCTCGGTATTCACCTTCAGTTAATAATTGTTTCTTTTCTAATCCAGTTGGACCTGGATCAATTACTGTGTAAGAAGCAAAATAAATTACTTCTTCTAGCGCACGTGGAGACATATCTAATAATAGTCCCATGCGACTAGGTATACCTTTAAAGTACCAAATATGTGATACAGGTGCTGCTAATTCAATGTGTCCCATTCTTTCACGACGCACTTTAGATTTAGTGACTTCAACGCCACATCTATCACAGACCATACCTTTATAGCGTACTCGTTTGTATTTACCACAACTACATTCCCAGTCCTTAGTTGGACCGAAAATTTTCTCACAGAATAAACCATCTCTTTCAGGTTTTAGCGTACGGTAGTTAATTGTTTCTGGTTTTTTAACTTCACCAAATGACCAAGAACGAATCTTTTCAGGTGAAGCAAGTCCTATTTTCATGTAATGGAAATTATTTACATCAATCAAGGAGCCTACCTCCTTCAAATTAAATTAGTTGTGCCGGTTGATTGATAATGTGTAACAAATGAAAGCGCAAATGTATTACCAAATGCGCTTGATTAACTTTTACTCAGTTACTTGTTGTCCTTCTACTGCTGCATCTTGTGAAACACCTAAATCAACTTTTTTGTCCATCATATCTTCATCCTCTAAATCGCGCATTTCGATTTCATTATCATGTTCGTCCATGACTTTAACATCAAGTCCTAAACTCTGTAATTCTTTCATTAATACGCGGAATGATTCAGGGACACCCGGTTTAGGGATATTGTCGCCTTTTACGATAGCTTCATAAGTTTTTACACGACCTACAGTATCATCAGATTTATAAGTTAAAATCTCTTGTAATGTGTACGCAGCACCATATGCTTCAAGTGCCCATACCTCCATTTCACCGAAACGTTGTCCACCGAATTGAGCTTTACCACCCAATGGTTGTTGCGTTACAAGTGAGTATGGACCAGTAGAACGTGCGTGTAATTTATCATCGACCATGTGTGCAAGTTTAAGCATGTACATAACACCTACAGATACACGGTTATCAAATGGTTCACCAGTACGACCATCGTATAAGACAGTTTTACCGTCACGAGCCATACCTGCTTCTTCAATAGTTGACCAAACATCATCATCGTTAGCACCATCAAATACTGGTGAAGCAACATGAATACCTAGATTCTTAGCTGCCATACCTAGATGAAGTTCTAAAACTTGTCCGATATTCATACGAGAAGGTACACCTAATGGGTTTAACATAAGGTCAATTGGTGTTCCATCTGGTAAGTAAGGCATATCTTCTTCAGGTAAAATACGTGAAATTACACCTTTGTTACCATGACGACCACACATTTTATCCCCTTCGTGTATTTTACGTTTTTGAACGATATAAACACGAACTAATTGGTTAACACCTGGAGATAATGAATCATCGCCTTCTTCTCTATTAAAGACTTTAACGTCTAATACGATACCGCCAGCACCATGAGGTACGCGTAATGATGTATCACGTACTTCGCGTGCTTTCTCACCAAATATCGCATGTAATAATCTTTCTTCAGCTGTTAGTTCAGTCACACCTTTAGGCGTTACTTTACCTACTAAAATGTCACCATCTTTAACTTCAGCACCAACATAAACAATACCGCGATCGTCTAAGTTTTTAAGTGCATTATCAGAAACGTTTGGAATATCACGTGTGATTTCTTCAGGTCCTAATTTAGTGTCACGAGCCTCTGATTCATATTCTTCAACATGAATAGAAGTATATACGTCATCTTTAACAAGACGTTCACTCATGATAACAGCATCCTCGTAGTTATAACCATCCCAAGTCATAAATCCAACTACTAAGTTTCTACCTAGTGCCATTTCACCAAGTTCCATTGAAGGTCCATCAGCTAAAATTTCACCTTTAGAAACAATGTCACCATATGCAACGATTGGACGTTGGTTATAACATGTTCCAGAGTTACTACGTTTAAATTTAGATAAAGGATAACGGTCTAATTCCGTTTCGATTTCTTTACCATTTTCTTCTACAATTCTTCTAACAAGAATTTCTTTCGATTCAACATGTTCAACTCTACCTTTATGTTTAGCAACAATAGCTGCTCCTGAGTCACGTGCTGTAACATGTTCCATACCCGTTCCAACAAATGGTGCTTCAGGGTTCATTAAAGGTACTGCTTGACGTTGCATGTTCGCACCCATAAGTGCACGGTTAGAGTCATCGTTTTCAAGGAAAGGAATACATGCTGTTGCTGCAGAAACAACTTGTTTAGGAGATACATCCATGTAATCCATACGTTCTTTAGGTTTAGTAGTGTTGTCACCACGGAAACGACAAAGAACTTCATCGTCGACGAATCTACCAGTTTCATCTAATACTGAGTTTGCTTGTGCAACAACATAACTATCTTCTTCATCAGCAGTTAGATAATCAATTCTGTCTGTTACTTGGTTAGTTTCGATATTAACTTTACGATATGGTGTTTCAATAAAGCCAAACTCGTTAACTCTAGCATAACTTGAAAGTGAGTTGATTAAACCAATGTTTGGTCCCTCTGGTGTCTCAATCGGACACATACGACCATAGTGAGAATAGTGAACGTCACGTACTTCCATACCAGCACGTTCACGAGTTAAACCGCCGGGTCCAAGCGCTGATAGACGACGTTTATGCGTTAACTCAGCTAATGGGTTAGCTTGGTCCATGAATTGAGACAATTGTGAACTACCAAAGAATTCTTTAATTGAAGCAATAACTGGACGTATATTTATAAGTTGTTGTGGTGTGATTGAATCAGTATCTTGAATTGACATACGTTCACGTACAACACGTTCCATACGTGATAAACCAATTCTAAATTGGTTTTGTAGCAATTCACCTACTGAACGTAGACGACGGTTACCTAAATGGTCAATGTCATCTGTATAACCTACACCATGTAATAAGTTGAAGAAATATGATAATGATGAAACGATATCTGCTGGCGTAATACATTTAACTGCTTCATCAGGAAATGCATTACCAATCACTGTTGTCGTACGGTTTTCTTCATCACCAGGGATATAAATCTTAACAGATTGAATTTCAACTGGTTCATCTAATACGCTACTATTTAATTCATAAACTTGAATGTTAGCATTAGATTCTAATACATCGATAATTTTATCTAAATTACGACGGTCTAAAACCGTTCCTTCTTCTGCTGCAATTTCACCTGTTTCAACATCAACAATAGGTTCAGCTAATGTTTGATTGAACAAACGATGTTTAAGATGTAACTTTTTGTTCATTTTATAACGACCGACACTCGCTAAATCATAACGTTTTGGGTCGAAGAAGCGTGAGTAAATTAAACTCTTCGCGTTTTCTACTGTTGGTGGTTCTCCCGGACGCAAACGCTCATAAATCTCAAGCAATGCTTGATCAGTAGTTTCAGTATTATCCTTATCTAAAGCGTTTCTAAGATATTCATTGTCTCCAAGTAAATCTAAAATTTCTTGGTCCGTTGAGAATCCTAAAGCGCGGACTAATACTGTAATTGGCAACTTACGCGTTCTATCAATTCTTACGTAAGGAACGTCTTTAGCGTCTGTTTCATATTCTAACCATGCACCACGGTTAGGAATCACAGTTGTTCCATAACTAATTTTACCGTTTTTATCAACTTTTTCGTTGAAGTATACGGATGGTGAACGTACAAGTTGTGATACAATTACACGTTCTGCACCATTAATAACGAAAGTACCAGTGTCAGTCATTAATGGGAAATCACCCATAAATACTTCTTGATCTTTCACTTCGCCTGTTTCTTTATTAATTAAACGAACTTTAACGCGTAATGGCGCGGAATAAGTCGCATCACGGTTTTTAGATTCTTCTAAATCATACTTTGATTCACCTAAACGATAATCTACGAATTCTAAAGATAAGTTACCTGTAAAATCGTCGATTGGCGAAATGTCGCGAAACATTTCAAGTAAACCTTCTTTAAGAAACCATTCATATGATTTCGTTTGAATCTCGATTAAATTAGGTAATTCTAAAGATTCGGAAATTCTCGCATAACTTCTACGAACACGATGTCTTCCATACTGGATAAGTTGACCTGTCAACAGATTCACCCCTCAAATATTGTGAATATAACTTTGCGTCTTACAAAACAAAGATAATAAGACAAAAAGAAAACGGAAAGTCAATGATTCCATTTTCTATTTCGTACGACTTATTTCTAACATTCAATTAAGGGCGACGCAAAAGTACACACTTATTGAATATAATTTTTTAACATTCTATTACTATATCAGAACAAAATAGCAAAATCAAGCTTTTACACTTTTTAAAATGTAATAACCCTTGCTTTTTTCTATAATTTCTGCATTGCCAAAAATATTTTGCATTTTTTCTTTTGCAGAAGGCATACCTTGTTTCTTTTGAATGACTACCCAAAGTTCTCCTCCGTGTGTTAAAACTTGATCACTTTGTTCAAATATTCGATGTACAACATTTTTACCAGCTCTAATCGGCGGATTAGTTAGTACGAAATCAAATTGTAAATCTATAACACCATCTATACAATCGCTTTGTTGTATTTCGGCATTATTAATTTGATTTGAGTTTCGATTATCTTTCGCCAATTCTAATGCCCTTTCATTTACATCCACCATCGTTACTTCACTATATGGTAGCACTTTAGCACAAGTTAATCCAATAGGTCCGTATCCACAGCCTACGTCTAATATTTTCTTTTTAGGTCCTGGGGGATTTAAATTTAAAAATGTAGTAATCAATAAATCAGATCCAAAATCAATTTTTCCTTTTGAAAAAACGCCATGATCTGTCTGAAGAGAGAGTTTGATGTCACGATAGCGATAATCGAAAGGTTTTCTTTCCGATTTCACATTTGGATCATTATCATAATAATGACTCATTATGCCACCTCTTTAATACATTTAATGAGTAAAGAAAAACCCGTTATCATGATAATAACGGGTTTTTGATTTAATACAGAAATTATTTTAATTCTACAGATGCGCCAAGTTCTTCTAATTTTTCTTTTAGAGCTTCAGCGTCTTCTTTAGATAATCCTTCTTTAACAACTTTAGGAGCGTTATCTACGATTTCTTTAGCTTCTTTTAAGCCTAAACCAGTTACTTCTTTAACTGCTTTAACAACTTTAATTTTTGAATCTCCAGCTGCAGTTAATTCAACGTTGAATTCAGTTTGTTCAGCTTCTGCTTCTCCACCAGCTGCGCCAGCTGCTGCTACAGGAGCTGCTGCTGTTACACCAAATTCTTCTTCAATAGCTTTAACTAAGTCGTTTAATTCTAATACTGACATTTCTTTAATTGATTCGATAATTTTTTCATTAGACATGATATATTTCCTCCAATAATTAATTTTTATTTTGTACTGATATTATTCAGCACTTTCTTCTTTTTGTTCTCCAACAGCTTTAACTGCGTAAGCAAAGTTACGAACTGGAGCTTGTAATACAGATAGTAACATAGATACAAGACCGTCTTTTGATGGTAATGAACCGATAGTGTTAACTTGTTCTGCACTTACTACGCTTCCTTCAATAACACCTGCTTTGATTTCTAATGCTTCGTTTTGTTTAGCGAAGTCAGCAAGAATTTTTGCTGGTGCAACAACTTCTTCATTTGAGAAAGCAATTGCGTTAGGACCAGTTAAGAATTCTTCTAAACCTTCGATTCCAGCAGCTTCAGCAGCACGACGAACTAAAGTATTTTTGTATACTTTATATTCAAGACCAGCTTCACGTAATTGTTGACGTAACTCTGTAACTTGCGCAACTGATAAACCACGGTAATCTACAATAATTGTTGAAACTGAGTTTTTTAATTGTTCAGCAATAGCATCAACTTTTTGTTGTTTGATTTCAACGATTTTTGAATTAGACATCTCTACACCTCCATAGTATTTATATCGTGCTTTTATGATGAGGTATCTCAACAAAAAAGCACTTTTTACCCACGGCAAAAAGTGCTTGAAATTTATACGTTCAAGTCAATTTAAGCCTCGGTAGGATAGCCTTTTAAGTTCCAAAAACGAACTCCTACTGTCTTAGGTTAAATATTACACATTCAAAACTATAACGCGTTTCAGATGTGAAGTCAATATATTTTTATTATTATAATTTAAAGTTTGAAGTATCTACTTTGATACCAGGGCCCATTGTTGTTGTTACAGCAACAGACTTGAAATAAGTACCTTTAGAAGATGATGGTTTAGCTTTTGTTAATGTATCTTGGATAGTTTTGAAGTTATCAACTAACTTCTGCTCATCGAATGATACTTTACCAATAGAAGCATGAACAATACCAGATTTTTCAGCACGGTATTCTACTTTACCTGCTTTAATTTCTTCGACTGCTTTTTTGATATCCATTGTAACTGTACCAGTTTTAGGGTTTGGCATTAAACCTTTAGGTCCTAATACGCGACCAAGTTTACCAACTTCACCCATCATGTCAGGTGTTGCAACAATAACATCAAATTCAAACCAACCATCGTTGATTTTGCTGATGTATTCTTCACCTACATAGTCTGCTCCAGCTTCTTCTGCTTCTTTGATTTTATCGCCTTTAGCGAATACTAATACTCGTTGTGTTTTACCAGTTCCGTGTGGTAATACTACTGCTCCACGGATTTGTTGGTCGTTTTTACGAGTATCAATGCCTAAACGAAATGCAACTTCTACAGAAGCATCAAAGTTTACAGTGCTTGTTTCTTTTGCTAATTTCATAGCTTCTTCTACTGAGTATAATGAAGAACGATCAACTTTAGCAATTGCTTCTTGATACTTTTTACCTTTTTTAGCCATTTTGTTTTCCTCCTTTAGTGGTTTTAGCGGAATGTTACCTCCCACGTGCATCGTCTATTAGACAATGCAATAGCAGACAGCGAATTAGCCGCCTGCTTAAACTTTAAAATCTCAATTATTCTACGACAATTCCCATGCTGCGTGCAGTACCTTCAACGATACGGATTGCTGCTTCTTCAGATGCTGCGTTTAAGTCAGGCATTTTAGTGTTAGCAATTTCACGTACTTGGTCTTGAGTTACTGTAGCAACTTTAGATTTGTTAGGTTCACCAGAACCTTTTTCTACTTTAGCTGCTTTTTTAAGTAATACTGCTGCAGGTGGTGTCTTAGTGATGAAAGTAAATGAACGATCTTCAAATACTGTAATTTCAACTGGAATGATTAAACCTGCTTGCTCTTGTGTACGAGCGTTGAATTCTTTACAGAATCCCATAATATTCACACCGGCTTGACCTAATGCAGGACCAACTGGTGGTGCTGGGTTTGCTTTACCTGCAGGTATTTGCAATTTAACTACTTTGATTACTTTTTTAGCCACGATGTGCACCTCCTTGATATCGTGATGTGGTCATGGGGTAATGATATTTTACCCTCCCACTCTTCATTTCCTAATGAAATGGTTGCGCATAGTCCGAGCGCGACCTTTAAATAATAACATTGAAACAATTAATTTTCAAGTGTTTTTTTACAACTTTTCAATTTGGTCAAATTCTACTTCAACAGGTGTTTCTCTGCCGAACATGTCAACAAGTACTGTTAATTTATACTTTTCAACATCTATCTCTTTTATTTCACCAATTTGGTTCGTAAATGGTCCACTTGTAACGCGAACTTGTTCTCCTAATTCTACTTCTACGTCGACGGTTTTTTCAGACATACCCATCTGTTTCAAAATGAATTTAGCTTCATCTGGTAATAAAGGATTTGGCTTAGAACCTGCGCCAGCTGACCCAACAAAGCCAGTTACACCTGGCGTATTTCTGACAATATACCAAGATTCGTCGGTCATAATTAATTCTACTAATACATAACCAGGGAATGTTTTCTTAAGTTGTGTCTTAGCTTTACCATCTTTAATTGATGTTTCTTCTTCTTCAGGGATTACAACTCTAAAGATCTGTTCTTCCATGTTCATTGTTTCGACACGTTTCTCAAGGTTTGTTTTCACTTTATTTTCGTAACCTGAATAAGTGTGCACTGCGTACCAACGTTTAGCGCCTATATCTTCTGACATTTTGCCACTCCTTACTATTTAATCAAATTAATTAACTCTGTAATTCCTAAATCTAATGCGTAGAAAAAGATTAAGAAGAAGATTACAGTACATACTACTACTGTTGTATATTTAACAAGTTCTTTGCCAGTCGGCCAACTTGTTTTTTGCATTTCTGATTTTACGCCTTGAAAGAAGTTTTCTTTTTTAGCCATTGATTTTCCTCCTTTATATGGATTCTTTATGCAATGTATGCGTATTACAAGTTTTACAAAACTTTTTTAGCTCTAATCGTTTATCTGTTTCTTTCTTAGGGACTGTATAATTTCTCGCTCCGCATTTTTCGCAATTTAAAGGGACTTTTCTCATATTCTCACCTTATTCATTCTAATCCTAGATTAATATACAAAACAAAACACCTAGTTGTCAAACAACACAGAAACGATTTCTTGCTTATTTAATCTATTTTTTAGCCGGTATTGTGCATTGTATATGTGTTTGATAGGTACATTAAGCTCTTTCGATATTTCTTTTTTACTTTTCCCTTGCATCGTACAGTTTACAATCCGAGATTCAAAAGCATTTAACCCTATTTCTTTTATAAATGACGAACAAAAATGATTAAATATTATCATATCTTCAAATGAGTGATGTTTATTATCTACAACTTTATCAATTAAATAATCTACTTCGTATTTATTTGATCTATCAATTGTGAGCATTTTTGTATGAAACTGTTCCTTTTCACTTGTGGCTTTACGTATAAAATCTATTTTAGCATTTTTAATAATGTCGTTAACACAATGAGAAAAAGGTTGTGGTTGCTCTATATCATAAGTTAGCACTTGTTTATACAATTTATATCTCACTATCTGTGCGATATCTTCACAATCTTCTTTAGATATATTAAGCATTTTAATTCGTTTCATTATATCTTGATCATAAACTTCCAATAATTGATTAAAGCAATCGACTTGGCCTCTTTGAATTGTTTGAATCCAGTTTAAAGTTTGATTCTCTTTAATTGTATCATGCATGTTGTTCATTCCTTGTTCATAAGTATTGAACACATTTTACAGATTCAATTATTATTAAATCAAACTGCATTTTTTAATATTACTTATTGTTTCTACGCCATTTTTCGAATTGTTGTAGTACTTCATCAGGCAAATGTAATCTATTTCTAGGTGTCTTTGTTTCTATATCTGATAAATGTTTCGTTACCACAGATTCTTGCCTCGCTATTGTTGACCACATCTCTCTCGATGATATCCGATAAGCACCTGTCCCAAAAATAGCGTGTTGCTCACTCATATCACTCGTTACAACTGTAATATGTGTAATATGCTTTCTATACAAATCATAAGTTAATCTTTCAATATAACTATCTGCCGTTTCTTTCCCTTTTGTATATACTATTTTGACACCGTGTTTTATTTCTATTGTTTCTGTTCCTTCAACACCATAAGCGTCAAAGACAACAATCATCTCTCCGTCATGTTGTGTATTATAGTTAATAAGTGTGATTAACAATTTGTCCCTTGCTTCTTCTAATGAGACTTTCGCAGTCTCGGATAATTCTTTTGATTGTCCTATCAAATTATAACCATCAATAATCAAATAGATATCTTTCATTATTCTTGTCCTATCGGGTGCCTTTTTCTATATACTTCATACATAAGAAGACTGGCTGCAACGGACGCATTAAGGCTATTAACATGCCCAACCATAGGCAATTTAATATAGAAGTCACACTTATCTTTAACTAACCTACTCATACCTTCTCCCTCACTACCTATCACAATAACTAATGGCATATTAACATCCATTTGTCGATAATCCGTTGCATGTTTAGCATCAGTACCAGCTATCCAATAACCAACTTCTTGTAAACGCTCCATTGTACTCGGTAGATTCGTAACACGAATAACAGGTACATGCTCAATAGCACCTGTTGAAGCCTTAGCTACAGTAGCATTTAATTGAACGGACCTTCTTTTAGGAATAATAATTCCATCGATACCTATTGCATCAGCAGTTCTCATAATTGAACCTAAATTATGAGGATCTTCTAATCCATCCAACATTAACAGACAGGGTTGATGTTCAATATCTTTTGTTTCAGATATAAAGTCTTCTAATTCTTTATAAGGATAAGGTGCTATTTGTGCAGCTATACCTTGGTGTGGGACGTCTGTAAGGTAGTCTATTTTTGATTTCGGTACTGTTTGAACAACGATTTTCTCTGATTTTGCAATCTTTAAAATATCGTTAATTTGTTTTTTATTGATACCTTCTTGGATTAACACTTTGTTAATTGTATGGCCAGAAGTAATCGCTTCTTTCACAGCATGTCTCCCGACAATTATTGAATCATCCATTTGTATTCACCCTTTCTTCTGTAATTTCTATCATTTTATTAATTAACAATTCTAAACGCTCTATCTCATCATTTAAATATAAATAACCGATAACCGCTTCTATCGCAGAACTTTTACGATATGTTTGTATATCCGTATTCTTTGCTTTTGTATAACTTTTTGCATTACGCCCACGTTTAATAATAGCTAACTCTTCCTCATCGAAAAAATCTTCTTCTAGCAAAACGTTTAAAACATACGCTTGCCCTTTTGCGGATACATATTGTTTAGATAGTTGATGTAGACGGTTAGGCTTCCCTTTAATTTTCAGGATAATATACTTTCTTACATAAGTATCTAGTATAGAATCTCCCATATATGCTAATGACAAGGGGTTTAACATTTTTATTGATTGCTTATCCACGTTTAAACCTCACACCTTGAGGCGTATCTTCAAGGATAATATTTTGTTCTTTTAGCATATCTCGAATTTCATCAGCACGTTGGAAGTTTTTAGATTTTCTAGCTTCGTTTCGTTCTTCAATTAGTTGTTCGATTTCTTCATCTAATAATTCAGCATGTTCTTTACCATATAAAGGTACACCTAAAACATCACTAAAGATTTGGTAAACTTCTTTAAAGTATTCAATCGTTCTAACTGATGTCGCATTCTCTAATAAATACTTGTTTGCAAGTTTGTTTAAATCATACCAAGCAGTCATTGCGTTAGCTGTATTAAAGTCATCGTCCATATACATTTCAAAATCTTTCAACGCTTGGTCGATACCTTCGATATATTGATTCGTTTCGTCTTCTTTAAGCAAAGCATGTTCTTCTCTATCCACTAAAGATTTGTAACTGTTTCTGATTCTTTCTAAACCTTTTTTAGCTGCCTGTACTAAATCTAAATCATAGTTAACTGGACTTCTATAATGTGCACCAACCATAAAGAATCGTAAAACATCTGGATCAATTTCCTTAATAATATCATGCACTAAAATAAAGTTACCAAGAGACTTACTCATTTTTTCATTATTAATATTTACAAATCCGTTATGCATCCAGTAGTTAGCAAATGTTGTATCACTATGTGCTTCAGATTGTGCAATTTCGTTTTCGTGGTGAGGGAACTGAAGGTCTGTTCCTCCTGCGTGTATATCAATTGTATCACCTAAATGTACATGAGCCATGACAGAACATTCTATATGCCAACCAGGGCGTCCTGGTCCCCATGGGCTGTCCCACTTAATTTCACCAGATTTAGCTTTTTTCCAAAGTGTGAAATCTAGTTCATCTTCTTTTTGTTCACCTGTTTCAATTCTAGCTCCAACTTTCAAGTCATCAATAGATTGGTGGCTCAACTTGCCATACCCTTCAAAACGACGTGTACGATAATAAACATCTCCACCACTTTCATAAGCATAACCTTTATCGACTAATACTTTTATAAACTCGATAATGTCATCCATATGGTCCATAACTCTTGGATTTGAAGTACCTCTCTTACAATTTAATGCCCCAGTATCTTCGTAAAATGCTTGAATAAAACGATCTGCTATTTCTGGAACTGTTTGACCCAATTCATTAGCTGTTCTAATTAATTTATCATCAACATCAGTAAAGTTAGATACATAATCTACTTCATAACCTTTATATTCTAAATAGCGTCTAACAACGTCAAAGGCTACTGTCGACCTTGCATTTCCAATATGAATATAATTATAAACAGTAGGGCCACATACATACATCTTAACTTTGCCCTCTTCAATTGGTATAAATTCTTCCTTTTGTCTTGTTAGCGTATTATATAACGTAATCATCAACAATCTCTCCATTCTTCGTCTTTTCAAGTTGACGTTCTAATTCTTTTAATTGTTCATAAATTGGATCTGGTAAGTTAGTATGATTGAAGTTTTTACCAACTTTCATACCATCTTGCTTAACAATCCTGCCTGGGATACCTACTACTGTTGAGTAATCAGGAACATCTTTTAACACAACTGAATTGGCACCAATGTTTACGTTGCTGCCAACTTCTATATTGCCCAGTACTTTAGCACCAGCAGCAATCAATACATTATCACCTATATCTGGGTGTCTTTTTCCGCGCTCTTTACCTGTACCTCCGAGGGTAACGCCTTGATAAATTGTCACATTGTTACCAATTCGACATGTTTCACCAATCACAATACCCATTCCATGGTCTATAAATAATCTCTTTCCTATCGTAGCACCAGGATGAATTTCCACTCCAGTAAAAAATCGTGAAATTTGTGAAATTGATCGAGCTATAAAATACATTTTTTTCTTAAAAAACCAATTAGCAATCAAATAACTCCATATTGCATGTAGCCCTGAGTAAGTCATAACAATTTCAAATGAAGATCTTGCAGCAGGGTCCTGATCAAACACCATTTGAATATCATCTTTGACTCTTTTAAACATCTCTTTCCCCCCTCAGATATCAAAAAGGCACCTCTAACAATTTTTGCTAGAGGTGCCTTTTGCACGGTTCCACTCTTGTTTAGCATATATCTATGCTCACTCATTTAAATATATAAATTTTCATTCAATAAAGGTGCATTCATTTATAAATGTGGCACATTTTCACCAACCATGTGCTCTCTTATTTCACATTTATTAAATTACTTGGCCTTTAAGTATTTAATATCATAGTTTTTTATTTACAAAAAATCAAATAATACGTTTTAATCTACTTAACACTTTATCTCTACCTAATAATGCTATTGTATTAGGTAATTCAGGTCCATGTGTTTGTCCAGTTACCGCTACACGAATAGGCATGAATAACTGTTTACCTTTAACACCTGTTTCTTTTTGAACTGCTTTAATTGATTTCTTAATTTCAGCTGGTTCATCAAAAGGCTCTAAACTTTCAAATTGTTTAATAAGCTCAGTCATGACAGTAGGAACTTGTTCACCGTTTAAGACTTCTTTAGCTTCATCAGAGAAATCTAAATGTTCTCTGAAGAACAACTCAGATAGCGGTACAATTTCACCTGCGTAGCTCATTTGCTCTTGATATAAAGCAACCAAGTCTCTAGCCCAAGACAATTCTGCTTCTGATGGACTTTCTGGTAATAATCCTGCTTTTACCATGTGAGGGATTGTCATTTCAAATACAGTTTCAGAATCTTTTTCCTTCATGTATTGGTTATTGATCCACTCTAATTTTTTCTTATCAAAGAATGCTGGAGATTTAGATAGTCGTTTTTCATCGAAGATTTTAATGAATTCTTCTTTAGAGAAAATTTCTTCTTCGCCTTCTGGAGACCAACCTAACAATCCAATGAAATTGAATAAGGCTTCAGGTAAGTAACCTAAATCTTTATATTGTTCGATAAATTGTAAAATTTGTCCATCACGTTTACTTAATTTTTTACGTTCTTCGTTAACAATCAATGTCATATGAGCAAATTTTGGCGTTTCAAATCCAAATGCCTCAAAAATCATAAGTTGTTTAGGTGTGTTTGAAATGTGGTCGTCCCCGCGGATTACGTGAGAAATTTCCATATAATGATCATCAATAGCAACAGCAAAGTTATATGTTGGAATACCGTCTTTCTTAACGATAACCCAGTCACCTATACCGTTTGAATCAAATGATACTTCACCTTTAACGATATCATTAAATGTATATGTTTTATTTTGAGGTACTCTAAAACGAATACTAGCTTGTCTACCTTCCGCTTCGAAAGCTTTCTGTTCTTCTAGAGTTAAGTGTGCGTGTTTACCACCATAACGTGGCATTTCACCTCTAGCTATTTGTTCTTCACGTTCTGCTTCTAATTCTTCCTGTGTCATGTAACATTTATAAGCTTTATCTTCAGCTAGTAATTTATCAATAAGTGGTTTATAGATATGGCCACGTTCTGATTGACGATAAGGGCCGTATCCTCCGTCTTTATTGACAGATTCGTCCCAATTTAAACCTAACCATTCAAGGTTTGAAAATTGTGAAGACTCTCCGTCCTCTAAGTTTCTGGCTATATCTGTATCTTCAATACGTATAACAAAGTCCCCATCATAATGTTTAGCGAATAAATAATTAAATAATGCGGTTCTTGCGTTACCGATGTGTAAGTAACCAGTTGGACTTGGCGCATATCTTACTCTTACTTTGTTACTCATCGTCTCACTCCTGTTTTTAATCTTTATTTGTTAATAATACCACAGCTTGTGCTTGTATGCCCTCTTCTCTTCCTAGAAATCCTAATTTTTCATTTGTTGTCGCTTTCACATTAACATCTTCTATTGATACTTCGAAAATTGTAGCAATCTTATCTCTCATGTTATCAATATGTGGTCTAAATTTAGGTTTCTCAGCAATTATTGTAGCATCCACATTTCCTAGTTGGTATCCCTTTTTTAAAACTTGTTGATAAGCCTCTTTTAATAATATTTTCGAGTCTGCATCTTTAAATGTTTGATCGGTATCTGGAAACAACTTACCAATGTCACCTAAACTTGCAGCACCTAAAATAGCATCTGTAATAGCGTGTAACAATACATCTGCATCGCTATGTCCTTTGAGCCCTTTAGTATGTTCTATTTCAATTCCACCGATAATAAGCGGTCTATTTTCATCGAATTCATGTACATCATATCCATAACCTATTCTAAACATCATGAATACCTCGTCTTTCTATTATTGATTCTGCTATCACTAAGTCTTCAGTTGTTGTTATTTTAATATTATCGTAATCTCCACTGAGGACGTGGACTTTAAAACCAGCTCTTTCAACTAAAGATGCGTCATCTGTACCTACAAAAGATTCCGAATCCGCTAATTGATATGCTTTTAAGATGATTTCTCTTTTAAAAGATTGAGGTGTTTGGACTTGCCATACCGTTTCGCGTTGATAAGTTTCTTCTACAATACCATTTATCACTTTTTTGATTGTATCTTTAGCTTGAACCGCTAAAATAACAGCACCATGCTCTAAAGTATCTTCGTATAGTTGTTCTACTTTTTCTTCTGTTACAAAAGGTCTAGCTCCATCATGTACAATAACAACTTCAGTATTTACTAATACTTTTAACACTTCATAAATACTATGCTGTCGTTCTTTACCTCCTGGTATAATACCAGCCACTTTTTGAAAGTCTTTTAAATGTTTTTCCATTATATTGACCTCTTCAGGGTGGGCAGCAATAAAGATTTGTTCACATGACTTCATATTTTCAAAAACTGAAACTGTTCTTCTTATAATCGTTTCACCTTTGATTTTTAAAAATAATTTATTAATATCCTTACCCATTCTCTTCCCTTGACCAGCAGCTGGTATTATAACTGTAAAACCCACGCTAAGACACCTTCTTCGCAAAAATAATTCTTCCAGATGACGTTTGTAATAGACTCATTACTTCTACAACTATTGTTTTGCCGATATATTCTCTAGCTTTTTCAATAACAACCATTGTACCGTCATCTAAATATCCAACACCTTGGCCATCTTCTTTTCCTATTTTAGTAATAAGTAATTCGAACTGATCGCCTTGATGCACAATTGGTTTAATTGCTTCAGACAAATCATTAACATTTAAAACTTTAATACCTTGTACAGAACACACTTTATTTAAATTATAATCTGTCGTAATAATACTTGCGTTATATTTTTTAGCTAAAACAATCAATAGTGCATCTACATCTTTATGGGTAGAATTAGGTTCAATGATAGAAATAGGAAAATCAGTATCCTTCAATGAATTTAACATATCTAAACCACGTTGTCCTTTATCTCTTTTTAAACTATCTTTTGAATCAGCAATAACTTGTAGTTCTTCAATTACGCCTTGAGGGACTAATATTTCACCGTCTAAAAATTGGCATTTCACGACATCAAGTATACGTCCATCAATAATGGCACTAGTGTCTAACAATTTAGCGTTTCTCGCAGTAGTTTGTCTTGTTAATGAGTTCGAAATATTCTCTGGGAACAACCTAAGAATTTCTTCACGCTTTTGTAACCCAATTTGAAAGCCTAAATAACATAAAAAAGCAGCAATAATAATAGGTAATATATGTTTCAATACGGGAGCGCCAATCATTTCCAATATAAACGAAACCATTACAGCAATCATTAGACCAATCATAACACCAATAGTTGCGAAAAATATTTCTAAAATACTTCTCTTTAACAAATATTTTTCACCTTGATCAGCCATATACACAATTTTATCGATTAAAAAACCAAACAGCAGAAATATAACGACTGCCCCGATTAGACCATCAATATATGGGTTAGTAAGTACCTCTTTAGGTTGTATACTAAAAGCGTTAATCAACTCAGGAATAACTAGAATACCGACCGAGGATCCTATAACTAAATAACATAGAATGATGAGGGCTTTTAAAATTTTCATACGTCAACCTCCTAATGGTTTCTATGCATTAAAGGCAATTTTCAATGCTTCTCTTGTTGTAGAAACACCAATAACTTGTGTGCCTTCTGGGAACTCTAAACCTTTTAAATTATTTTTCGGTACGATGATGCGTTTAAAACCTAGTTTAGCCGCTTCCTGAACACGTTGGTCAATTCTAGCAACCCTTCTTACTTCTCCAGTTAAGCCGACTTCACCAACAAAACAATCGTCTCCTTTTGTTGGTTTATCCTGAAAACTAGATGCTATTGCTATTATAATACTTAAGTCAACTGCTGGCTCACTTAATTTAACACCACCAGCGATTTTAATATATGCATCTTGTTGCTGTAGTAAGAAATTTTCTTTCTTTTCAAGTACTGCCATCAACAAGCTCAATCTATTATGGTCTATACCAGTAGCCATCCTTCTTGGATTATGGAAAGTTGTTGGCGTTACTAATGCCTGTACTTCAACTAATATCGGTCTCGTTCCTTCCATAGTTGCAACAATAGTCGAGCCAGCCACATGTTTTGTTCTTTCTTCTAGGAACATTTCCGAAGGATTTTTCACTTCGTTTAAGCCAGTTTGTTTCATTTCAAATATACCCATTTCATTTGTTGAACCAAAACGGTTTTTAACTGCTCTTAATATTCGATAAGCGTGATGTGTGTCCCCTTCAAAATATAATACGGTATCCACCATGTGTTCTAGCAATCTAGGACCTGCAATTTGTCCATCTTTCGTAACATGTCCAACGATGAATGTTGCTATATTCATTTGCTTAGCAATATGCATTAAATTCTGTGTACATTCTCTCACTTGAGATACTGAACCAGGAGCCGACGTAACTTCTGGATGGTATATAGTTTGTATTGAATCTATTACTAATACATCTGGCTTTTCTTTTTGAACCATACTATGAATAATTTCTAAGTTTGTTTCAGCGTATACATTTAGTTCGCCTGAATCTTCAACGAGTCTTTCTGCTCTTAATTTAGTTTGTCTTACCGATTCCTCACCAGAGACGTAAAGTACGTTTTTCTGTTGTGATAGAGCGGCACAAATTTGTAATAATAGTGTCGATTTACCGATACCCGGATCTCCACCTATTAATACAAGCGATCCTTCTACTACTCCGCCGCCTAATACGCGGTTAAATTCATTAATTTTCGTTAAAATTCTAGGTGTGTCTTCATCTTTAATGTCTTTTAATTTTTCTATTTTTTGTGCTGGTACATCTGATTTAAATGTATTTTTAGGCCCTTTTGTTTCTTTATGTTCTATTGTTTCTTCCATTTGATTCCATGCGCCACAATTAGGACATTTGCCCATCCATTTTGGCGATTGGTACCCACAGGCTAAACATTCAAATATTACTTTCTTTTTCGCCATTCATGATACCTCCGTGTTAATTGAATAGTTATATTTTAAACTTGGCAGACTTGAAAAACAAATTTATATACTTTTTTCTAACAATAAAAGTCCGCAAACCTTTATTATATATGGTTTGCGGACTCATTATATTATTTAAGTTAAAATTTTCTATTTTATACTTTTGAAGTTTCTTCTTCTGATTCATCTTCTTTATGATCTGATAAATCAAATTTAAATTCGTCATCGCGATAATCTACTACAACGTCTTTACCAACTAAATCTTGACCAGACAAGATTAATTCACTTAGATTATCTTCAACATTTTTTTGGATTGAACGTGTTAAAGGTCTAGCACCATATTCAGGGTCAAATCCTTCGTCTGCTATTTTCTCTTGAGCTGAGTCAGTTAAGCTAATATGAATACCTTGTTCTGATAAACGTTTAGTTAAATCGCTAGCCATCTTAGAAACAATTTCTTTAAGATGTGGTTTTTCTAGTTTGTGGAATACAATGATGTCATCTACACGGTTTAAGAACTCTGGTCTAAATTGTTGTTTTAATTCGTCCATCATTGTTTTTCTAATCGTTTCATAGTCTGGACCACTATCTTTAGCAGCGCCAAAGCCAACGAATTTAGCATTTTGAAGTTCTTGTGCACCTACGTTTGATGTCATTATGATAACTGTATTTCTGAAATCCACTTTACGTCCTTTAGAATCTGTTAAGTGACCATCATCTAATACTTGTAACAAGATATTAAATACATCTGGGTGAGCTTTTTCAATTTCATCGAATAATATAACTGAATATGGTTTACGTCTTACATTTTCAGTTAATTGTCCACCATCATCATGACCAACATAGCCTGGAGGAGAACCAACTAAACGACTGACAGAGTGTTTTTCCATAAACTCACTCATATCTACTCTAATCATTGCGTCTTCTTCACCAAACATTGCATCCGCTAATGTACGTGCAAGTTCCGTTTTACCTACACCAGTAGGTCCTAAGAAGATAAAGCTACCAATTGGTCTTTTCGGATCTTTCAATCCAGCTCTCGCACGTCTAACTGCTTTAGAGATAGATTGTACTGCATCATTTTGACCAATTACACGATTATGAAGAATAGATTCTAGGTTTAGTAATCTTTCTGATTCAGTTTCATTTAATTTCGTAATTGGAACACCTGTCCAATTTGCTACTACAACTGCAATATCTTCAGCTGTTACGCAAGTGTTTTTCTCGCCTTGGACTTTTTTCCATTCATTTTTAGTCTCTTCTAATTGTTTTTCAAGTTTTGTTTGTTTATCTCTTAAATTAGCTGCATTTTCAAATTCTTGAGAGTGTACAGCTGCATCTTTTTCTTTTTTAACTGTTTCTAATTCCGCTTCAAGTTCTTTTAGACTTGGTGGTGTTGTATAATTTCTAAGTCTTACTTTTGAACTTGCTTCATCAATTAAATCAATTGCTTTGTCTGGTAAGAAACGGTCTGAGATATAACGGTCACTCATAGTTACTGACGCTTCAATTGCTTCATCTGAAATATTGATGCGGTGATGTGCTTCATAACGATCTCTTAAACCTTTCAAGATTGCAATTGAATCTTCATTAGTAGGTTCGTCAACAGTAACTGGTTGGAAACGTCTTTCTAATGCTGCATCTTTTTCAATATATTTACGATATTCATCTAAAGTTGTCGCACCAATACATTGTAGTTCACCGCGTGCTAGAGCAGGTTTTAGTATATTAGAAGCGTCTATAGCGCCTTCTGCTCCTCCAGCGCCAATTAACGTGTGTAACTCATCGATAAATAGCACAACGTTGCCCGCTTGGTGAATTTCTTCCATTACTTTTTTCAGTCTTTCTTCGAATTCACCACGATATTTTGTTCCGGCAACAACTGTACCCATATCTAATGACATGACACGTTTACCTTTTAATGTTTCTGGTACTTCGTTCTGTATGATTGCTTGCGCTAAACCTTCTACAATCGCAGTTTTACCTACACCAGGTTCACCGATTAGTACAGGGTTGTTTTTAGTTCTTCTACTTAATACTTCTATTACTCTTGTAATTTCATCTGAACGGCCAATTACTGGATCTAATGTACCGTCTTCTGCAATTACAGTTAAATCTCTAGCTAAACCATCTAATGTTGGTGTTGCTTGATTTTTAGTAGCTTGAGCGTTTTTAGAGCCTTGTTCAGGACTACCTAGTGATTTCACTACTTGTGCTCTTGCTTTTGTAATATTTAAATCTAAATTAGCAAATACACGAGCTGCAACGCCTTCATTTTCTCTAATAAGACCTAATAATAAGTGCTCTGTACCTACGAATGTGTGATTTAATTTTCTTGCTTCATCCATAGATAGTTCGATCACTTTTTTAGCTCTAGGTGTATAATGAATTGCGCCAACTTGCTCTTGTCCTTGGCCAATTAAATTTTCTACTTCTTTTGTTACTTTTTCTTCAGTAATACCAAAAGCATCTAATACTTTTGCTGCGATACCTTCAGGCTCTTTCATTAAACCTAAAAGTAAATGCTCTGTGCCTATATTTGAATGGTTTAATCTCATTGCTTCTTCTTGTGCATGTGCTAAAACACGTTGTGCACGTTCTGTTAATCTACCAAATAGCATAAACTAACCTCCTATTTATTTATATGTTTTCTCTTAAAAATGTTGCCCGTTTTTCGTTTACTGAAACGTCTTCTTCTTCATTTTCAAAGAATGGTGTCTGTATTGTAACCATTAAATGATCAAAATTAAAGTTTTCCCTCTCGATATGACCTAAATCAATACCAAGTTTCATTTCACTTAAGCGAAGTGACGCTTCTTCAACCGACATTAATTGTGCTGATTGGAGTATACCTTTTGCTCGATGTACTCTATCTTTTGTTTCCATATGATTAAAGCGATTAAGTCTATTTCTAATTTGTTCTTCTTCGTGTATGATTTGTTCTACAATTTGCGTCAAATCTTCTATTATTTCTTGTTCGGTTTTACCTAAAGTTAATTGATTAGAAATTTGATATACATGGCCTAAAGCACCTGTACCTTCACCATATATACCACGAATTGTATAACCAAATCGATTAATCGCTTGGCCAATTCTTTTCATTCGCTTCATTATACTCAATCCAGGTAAATGCAACATTACACTTGCTCTCAAACCTGTTCCGATGTTCGTAGGACAAGTTGTTAGAAAACCGTGTTGTTCGTCATATGAAATTGTTAAATGCTTGTCTAACTCATCATCAAGTTTAGACGCTGTTTCATATAGTTCATTTAATACAAGATTATTACCCATCACTTGGATTCTTACATGATCTTCTTCATTTATCATCACGCTTGTCGATTCATCTTCGTTTAATAGAACAGCAGCACCGTATTCTTGTTTCGTTAATGCTGGACTAATAAGATGTTTAAAAACCAATTTGTTTTGTTCAAGTTCAGATAAATCTGATAAACGAACTAATTTTAAGTCTGATAAAGCTTTGCTCACTTTATCAATTACCCTATTGCCTATTTTGTCATCTTCAAATTTGAGCGGATGAACTTCATCTTGAAGGTTTCGAGCAAGTCTAATACGAGAGCTCATGATGATTGGTGAATTTGTCTTCTCTTTCATCCAATCACTAATGTGCTCATTTATATGTTCTTCCATTCTACTTGACCTCGCCTTCTGCTTTCAAAGCTTTAATTTCATCTCTAACAACTGCTGCGTCTTCAAAAGCTTGTTCTTCTATCAAACCTTGTAAGACTTTTTCTTTTTCAGCTATTTGTTGTTTAAGTTGTATTTTACTTCTTGATGAAACTGGTATTTTACCTGTATGCTCACCGCTACCAGCTTGAACTCTTCGGATGATTTGAGGAACATCATCTTTAAACGTCTCATAGCAATCATGACAACCGAATTTTCCGACTTTAGCTATATCAGTTAAAGTCATACTACAAGTTGGACAGCGCTTCTCTTCTTGAGGCTCAACCTTTTTAAAGTTTATACCGTGCTTACCTACAAGATATTGTAAAAATTGATTCACAACAAATTCTTGGTCTAAATTTTGATCATTTACGTGATCGTCTTGAAAATAAAAATGTTCTGAAGCACAACTTTTACATATCCATTGCTCTGTTTTATGCTTCTTTCCTGCAGATGTTAATTGAATTGTTGCTTCTTCTTTACCACAAATTTCACAAAGCATACTGTCACTCCTTTTTAATTATAATGTATGACTGCCAATATTCGTTTCAATATATTTGCTCGAATAATATCTCTAAATGGTATTTCTATTTGTAAAGTATCTCTGTGTATACTTTGTATAATCATTTTCTTTTCTCTATCTGTTATTAATTTGTTTTCGTACAAACCATCAACGATTCTAAATGCATTTGCTTGAGAGATTTCATCGCCAACTAAATCTATTAAATGTCTAATGAACGCTGACTGACTATTTGTCTCGACTTTGGATATACGAATATATCCACCGCCACCTCTTTTACTTTCTATGGCGTAACCATGTTCATTAGTAAACCGTGTTTTAATGACATAATTTAATTGCGAAGGTACACAATCAAACTTCTCAGCAATATGTGCACGTTTGATTTCGACGACCTCACCTTGAGCTTCTTCAAGCAACTGCTTTAAGTATTGCTCAATGATATCCGACATATTGTGCATTAATCATCACCTCTTTTGACCTTCTTTGACTATATTATATGTTCTGCTGTTTATTATTTCAATTAATTTGTTTCTTAAAAAAATTATTATTTTTGTGTACCGCTTTCATAAAAAATAAGTTATGATATAAGATAGGTTATTAAAGAGAATAATTCTTGGGAAAGGTGTGTGTGTTATGCATTTTATTATCGGGATTATCGGAATATTAGTATTCCTATTTCTAGCATGGGTAGTAAGTTCTGATAAGATGAAAGTAAGATGGCAATACATAGGATTAATGATTGTAATCCAATTTTTATTTGCATTCTTACTATTAAAAACAACAGGTGGATTAACTGTTATCGGTGGTATATCGAACGGCTTTAGTTATATCATTGACAAAGCAATGGAGGGTATTAACTTCGTCTTTGAAGGCGTCGCAAATATCGATCCAAAAACGAACAAACCTGTTTCAGTATATTTCCTTAACGTACTGATGCCGATTGTATTCGTTTCAGCGCTAATTGGTATCTTACAATATATTAAAGTTTTACCACTTATTATTAAATACTTAGGGTTCGTTATTTCTAAAATTAACGGCATGGGTAAACTAGAATCATATAACGCAGTTGCCTCTGCAATTTTAGGACAATCTGAAGTATTTATATCAATTAAAAAACAACTTCCTTTAATTCCTAAACACCGTATGTATACTTTAACTGCTTCAGCAATGTCGACAGTTTCAGCATCTATTATCGGTGCATATTTTACAATGGTTGAGCCTAGATATGTGGTTACAGCTATCGTCTTAAACTTATTTGGCGGTTTTATAATCGCTTCAATCGTCAATCCTTATACAGTAGATGATAAAGAAGACGACATAATGATAGAAGAGTCTGGAGAAAAACAATCATTCTTTGAAATGCTTGGAGAATATATTTTAGACGGATTTAAAGTAGCAGTTATTGTTGCAGCAATGTTAATCGGGTATGTAGCCATGATTGGTTTATTAAACGGTGTTACTGCTAATATCTTCTCATTTGTATCTGGCGGATCAATTTCTTGGGACTTCCAAACATTAATTGGATTCGTATTTGCGCCATTTGCATTCTTAGCTGGTATCCCGTGGGCTGATGCAGTCCAATCTGGTAGTATTATGGCAACAAAAGTACTTTCAAACGAGTTTGTTGCGATGGGTATTTTACCACAAGCTGAAATTTCTGAAAGAGCAAACGGTATTATTTCAGTATTCCTAGTTTCATTTGCGAACTTTGGTTCTATCGGTATCATCGCTGGTGCTGTTAAATCATTAAATGATGAACAAGGTAATAACGTTGCACGTTTCGGATTAAAACTATTATACGGTGCGACATTAGTATCGTTCTTATCAGCAACTATCGCTGGATTTTTCTTATAATATAATGAAACAGGGTGAGACTTTTATTAATGTCTCACCCTGTTTTTATTTTATTACTTGCGCATGATATTGAACGACAATTTCTTCAATAAAATATTTCATAATTTTATAATCATCTGTTAATTCCGGATGGAAAGAAATACCTAAGTATTGATTTTGTCTTACAGCTACAATTTTATCTTCAACAGTCGATAGAATATCTACATCATTATGTACTGATTGAATATGAGGTGCTCTTATAAATACAGCATTCAATGTCTCATCAATACCTTTAACTTCCAAGTATTCTTCAAAACTATCTACTTGTCTACCGAAGGAATTTCTTTCTACTGTTACATCTAATTTATTTAAATGGCTTTCTTGCCCTATTACTTCAGTAGCCAATAAAATAAGTCCTGCACATGTACCATACATAGGCAAATCACTTTTTCTTAAGGCTTCTGTAAAGCCATATAAATCCATCAACCTTCTCATTGTAGTAGATTCCCCACCTGGCAATACAAGTCCATCTAAACCACTTAATTGATCAACAGTCTTAACAGTAATGCCTTCATGTCCAGATTGTTCAATATGTTTTAAATGCTCTCTAACAGCGCCTTGTAAACCTAATACACCTATTTTCATCTTACCAACCACGCTCTTGCATACGTTCTTCTAAAGATAATTGATTAATATCCAACCCTTGCATAGCTGGTCCTAATTCTTTAGAAAGTTCCGCAATCAATTGATAGTCTTGATAATGAGTAGTTGCTTGAACAATTGCTTTTGCAAATTTTTCTGGTGCTTCTGATTTAAAAATACCTGAACCGACGAATACACCGTCAGCACCTAGTTCCATCATTAATGCTGCATCAGCAGGTGTTGCTACACCTCCAGCTGCAAAGTTTACAACAGGTAAACGGCCTAAATCTTTAATTTCTTTTAATATTTCATATGGTGCGCCAATGTTTTTAGCTTCAGTCATGATTTCATCATCGTTCATAACAATTAATTTACGCACTTCAGCATTTACTTGTCTCATATGACGAACCGCTTCAACAATATTCCCTGTACCTGGCTCACCTTTAGTACGTAACATTGCTGCACCTTCACCAATTCTTCTAGCAGCTTCACCTAAATTACGACAACCACATACAAACGGAACTGTAAATTCATCTTTTTTCAAATGGTACTCTTCATCTGCTGGTGTTAATACTTCTGATTCATCTATATAGTCTACACCCATCGATTCTAATACACGTGCTTCTGTAATATGACCAATTCTTCCTTTAGCCATTACCGGAATCGATACAGCATTCATTACTTCTTCCACAATTCGGGGATCAGCCATTCTTGCTACACCGCCTGCAGCTCTAATATCAGAAGGCACGCGTTCAAGTGCCATAACTGCGACAGCTCCTGCTTCTTCAGCTAATTTAGCTTGCTCAGCGTTAACAACATCCATGATAACGCCACCCTTTTGCATTTCTGCCATACCTCTTTTAACTTTATCTGAACCTGTAATCTTAGACATTTATTACTTCCTCCTTTTAAATCGCTTATTTGTAGGTTATACTAAATTCTGAACTGGTAAAAGTGTCAGATTTACAAAAATATAAGTGGTCAGAATGAGGGATTATTATGGAAATGCTAATGTTTAATATAAATCGCAATATCGATGTACCTATTTATCAACAACTTTATGAAAACATTAAACAAAATATTATTAATAATGTTATGCAACATAATGAAAAATTACCTTCAAAAAGACAGCTCAGTCATTACTTATCTGTTAGCCAAACTACAATAGAACATGCATATCAACTTTTAAGCGATGAAGGGTATATACATAGTAAAAATCGTTCAGGATTTTACATAAACGACATTGTGAACTTGCCAGTAACATATAAAACAAAAATTACAGACGAAGATATTCAAACTGAAAAAACATACAAATATTCATTCAAATTAGGTGCTATTGATAAAGAACATTTTCCACTAGATCAATTCAGGAAATTTTCTAAAGAGGCATTTGATTATTCACAACTTTCATTATTGGACAGTGGGCATAAGCAAGGAGATTATGAATTAAGAAAAGAAATCAGGCACTATATCTTCCATAGTAGAGGTGTTAATTGTTCACCCCAACAAATTATTGTAGGTTCATCAACTGAGCAATTACTCTCTATCATCACAGATCTTATTTCAAACTCTACTTACATGATAGAAGATCCACTTTATAAACAAGTAAGAGATTTATTGAAAAGAAAACACGTACCTTTCGAATTTATATCAGTCACTGAAAACGGTATTGATATTGAACAAATTAAAAAATTAAACAAAGAAGTCGTATATATTACGCCAAGTCATCAGTTCCCTACAGGCGTCATTATGGATTTAAAGAGGCGCACACAACTCATAAAATGGGCGTCTGAAAAGCAGACACGATATATTATCGAAGATGACTATGACTCAGAATTTAGATATAGTGGACGTCCTGTGCCTGCATTACAAAGCTTAGACAACACAGATAGCGTCATTTATGTCAGTACGTTCTCAAAGTCGATTTCCCCTTCTCTAAGAGTTGCGTATGCCGTCTTACCTAAGAAACTCATGCAACAGTATCAAAATAAAACAAATATAGAAGGTGGCACTGTGCCTAGACATACACAATATATATTGAGCCGATTTATGAATGAAGGTTTTTTTGAAAGACACCTAAATCGCATGAGAAAAATATATAGAAGTAAGCGAGATATTATATTAAATGAACTCATGAAATATCCAAATGATTTTAAAGTGTCAGGAGAATTAACAGGCATGCATTTTATATTGACGGTAGTTAATGGCTTAACCTTAGAAGAATGCTTACACCGTATAAAAAAATGTGATATAGATATTAAACCTTTAACACACTATCGATTTAAACAAAGTGATCATACTCCTCATTTTGTATTAGGCTTTGGAGGGATTAAGATAGACGAAGCTAAAGAACATATTGAAGCATTAATAAAGTGTTTGATGGGAGTATAATAAAAAAGGAGCGGGACAGAAATCTCATTTTAATAAAAAGATTTCGTAGTCCCACCCCGACAAGGATGACTAGGGTTGAAAAAAGCTTGATATAAGCGCATTTTCAATCCAGTCAGCTACTGCCATTATAATGAAAGAGAGGCTGAGACATGTATTTATGTCTCGGCTTTATAACCTATTAAATTTTGTAATTTCATGAGTTCATTTCTTATGCTTTGGAATTCTTTTAATTTTGGAAGTTCTATAATATCGTATCTGACATTAAACTCTACTTTTTTGCATATATTCTCATAAGTTGTTAAATAAAGGCCGATTTCTTCATCTGTTAAGGTGCTTAAATTACCTCTTCTATAGGCTTGCTCGAGGGTGAATGCTAAGTGTTCAACTGTGAAAATAATTGGATAAACATACTCAATTTTTTTAACATCATTATCTATTTCATTTAGTGCTGCTTGATACATTGCTTTTGTATTCATAATCTCTGTTTGCATTTCTCTAATGAGTAAAGTATCTATTAAATTAATATGATATTTATTTGATGAAAATAGTGTATGTAATAATTGTGATTGTATTCTTAATGTATTAATTATTGTTTTAGGTAGCTTTTTGGAAGCTTGCTTTCTACCTACTATTAACACTCCTATCAAACCAATAGCAGAACCAATCATAACATCAGTTATTCTCGGCAAGATAAGATAAGTATCAAAGTGTTTAGTAATCGCTGCTGACATTAATAATACGTTTGGTGTGATGAATGTGACAGCTATTGTATAATTCACTACAATGAGCAATTCTGCTGCTGACATAAGAATAGCTATTAAAATAACAATAGGCCATGTACTTGGTTCAAAATACAATATAACAACAGCTACTAATGTACCTATAATTGTGCCAAGTGTTCTTTGAAATGCCCTTTGTTCGTAGATAAAGAAGACGTACCTAATAAGACTGAGCAACATGATACCGGAATCCAGTAAGCACGTTCAAATCCTATCCCAAATGCTATAATAACAGATACGAACAAGATAATACCATACTGCATAGATTGCATTAGAACTAAAGAGTCTTTAGAAAAATTTTCTTTAATTGTTTTAGAATACATAGGTTTATGATGAATAATTTTCTTATCTATTTGAAGCTCATTTTCATTTAACAAAGCTTCAGCATCATAGATAAGCTTAACTAGTTCATTAATATAAGGATCATCCCCGTTATAATACTTAATATCATAATTTAAGTCTGATTTTCCTTCTAATCTTTCGCATATGTAATTAAGTGCGACACTTATTTCATTAGGTAAACTTTCATAACCTCTTGATGATAATTCTAAGCATTCTGACCAAATTTCATCAGCTTTTTCTTTAAGTAACAATAAGTGATTATAATCTCTTTTATTATTCCAAAATGCTTTAGCAGTAGTTAAAGTTAGCGAGGCTTGATTGATTGTATTAAGTGCTTGACTTCTTGCTTTATTAAATCGTTCACCTTTAAAATTCTCCACTAAATAAGATAAGTTTTTATAAATATTTAGTACACTTTCAGTTTCAGGCTTTTTATGATTAAAAAATGCATCAACCATTACTACTAATGCACTCACTAGACCACCACATAAAACTAATGAACCTCGTAATAAGAAGTCTTCAGGGGCTATGGGCATAATAGAAGCTATACTATAAGTTAATATAAAGAATAACGATGATGGACCTGGAACTTGTAAAGATTTAAGAATAAAATGCGCACTCATGCCTATTAAACCTAATACAAAAGCATATAAGAAAGGCGTTGTAATAGTAATGCTCCCTAGCATTAAACAGATACTTAACATTATAGATACAGTAATAACCTTTCTTATTCTCGATAGGTATGAACCATTTATAATGTATATATGACTAAATGAGCCTAAAAGAGCCGTTAAACCTAAATCAAATCGACCGACAATAACACTCGTAGACAAGATGGTAAAAACAATTATAGCTTGCATAATTGCCTTTTTAATTGCTATATTTTGCATATTTACTTTGAACATCACTTCGAAATATTTCTTCATTTATAACAACTCCTATCTTTTAAGTTTTAAGTCAAAAAAAAGAGACCTAACAGGTCTCGAGTGCGGCTCATCGCATCCATTTTATAAATATTTGCCCGGCAACGTCCTACTCTCGCGGAACGTAAGCCCAACTACCATCGGCGCTAAAGAGCTTAACTTCTGTGTTCGGCATGGGAAC